>NZ_CP021255.1:1587500-1912500 GCF_002952055.1 Desulfobulbus oralis
ATTTAGTGTTAGAGTCCTCACTTTCGTGCATGGGATTGTGGCTCGCTGCGCCTGCCGGGAGGCAATCATGTCCTGGGCAGGGACTGCCTGCACGCGCAGGCCGGGCGCGTACCACAGACTGTGAATCATCTGCGACAAGGTAAGGGGCATGGAATACATTCAGCATGGCTACCTGGGCATTCTCCTCTTTTTGCTGCTGGGCTCGTTGTTCGCCCTGCTCGCCCTCTTCATCGGGCGCTATTTTCGTCTGAGTCGGCCCTATGCCGAAAAACTGATTGCCTACGAGTCGGGCAATGATCCGACCGAGGCACCTCAGATGCGCTTTTCGGTCAAGTTTTACCTGGTCGCCATCATTTTTGTCCTCTTTGACGTGGAGGCCATCTATCTCTATCCCTGGGCCATCACCTACGATTTCCTGGGGATTTTTGCCCTGGTTGAGATGCTGCTTTTCATTTTTCTGCTTTTGGTCGGCTATGTGTATGCCTGGAGAAAGGGGGCACTTGAATGGATGAAGTAAAAGATATGGGGCTGGGGGGGATGATCCGGCAGCGGGCCGCCCACCTGCCTGAGGGCATGCGGATTTTCCCCGGGGCAGGCGCGATATTGGGCACAATTGATGCCTTCGTCAATCTGAGCCGTGCCAATTCCATCTGGCCTGTGACCTTTGGCCTGGCCTGCTGCGCCATTGAAATGATGGACACGGGTGCGTCCACCAACGATCTGGACCGATTTGGCATTATCTTCCGCGCCAGTCCCCGCCAGGCGGACTGCATGGTGGTGGCGGGCACGGTCACCAAGAAGATGGCGCCGCTGATGCGCCGTCTCTACGATCAGATGCCCGAGCCCCGCTATGTTATCGCCATGGGGAGCTGCGCGTGCAGCGGCGGTGTGTTCGACACCTATGCGGTGACCCAGGGCGCCGATCAGGTTGTGCCGGTTGATGTTTACGTTCCTGGCTGCCCCCCACGGCCCGAGGCTTTGCTGGATGGCTTTCTCAAATTGAAAAAAATCATACTTGCCGAGGAATACCGATGGAGCAAGGCGAGATAGCGGAAAAGATTCGAGACAGATTTCCGGACGACGTGCTGGGCGTAGTCGCCCACAGCGGACAGTTGGGCGTTGTGCTCAAAGCCGACAACAGCGCGGCCATTCTGGCTTGGCTGCAGCAGGACCCCGAGATGCAGATGGATCATCTGCGCGGCCTCTGCGGGGTTGACAACAGTAAACGGGAAACTGGTTTCGACGGTCGTTTTGAAGTGGTGTACCAGTTGTATTCCATCAGTCTTCGCCATGGCATTCGCCTGCGTGTGCCCCTGCCGGCAGACAATCCCCGCGTGGCCACCGTGACGCCGCTCTGGGCTGGGGCGGACTGGCTGGAGCGAGAGGTCTTCGACATGTTCGGCATTCTCTTCGACGGTCACCCCAATCTGAGTCGTGTCCTTATGCCGGATGACTGGGAGGGCCATCCGCTCCAGAAGGAGTACCCCCTGAAAGGCCCGGCCGAATGGTCAGGTCTGGTGGAAACGCAGGAAAAGGCAAAAATGCTCGATGAGCGCTACGGCTTTCATCCGCAGGCTGAACCAGACGGTCAGGCAGAGACAACAGCCGCGGGCACGCAGGAAGGCAAACTATGAATGCAGCAGGCAGACAGACATTGGATGTGCCGGTTCCACGGGGGGACGAGGACCGTTACCACGAGGACCGTTACCGTTTGCGCTTGGGACCGCAGCATCCGGCCACACACGGCGTTTTGCGGCTGGATGTGGAGTTGGACGGTGAGACCATTGTGGTATGCGAGCCCAAGGTCGGTTATCTGCATCGGGGCATCGAAAAGCTGGCGGAAAACCGAACCTATATTCAGGATCTGGTCCTGACCGACCGGCTTGACTATATCGCGGCCATGGCCAACAACTGCGGTTTCTGTGTCGCGGCGGAGGGGCTTTTGGGCATCGAAACGCCCATTCGGGCCAAATACATCCGCACCATGGTCAGCGAGATGTCTCGTTTGGCCTCGCACCTGCTGTGGCTGGCCTCGCACGCGCTGGACATCGGCGCCATGACGGTCTTTCTCTACTGCTTCCGCGAGCGCGAGATCCTGCTGGAGCTGTTCGAGGAACTCTGCGGTGCACGCCTGACCTTTTCCTACGCGCGCATAGGCGGGGTGCGGCAGGATGTGAGCACGTCCTTCATCAGCAAGCTGCAGGACTTCGTCGATATTTTTCCGGACAAGATTCCGGAGTATGAAACCCTGATCGATACGAACCGCATCTGGCTGAAGCGCACGGTTGGCGTGGGGGTGCTGAGCCGGGAGCAGGCGCTTTCCCTTGGCATGACCGGGGCCTGTCTGCGCGCCTCCGGGGTGGATTACGATGTCCGCAAACACCATCCCTACGATGCCTACGATCAGGTGGATTTCGAGGTGCCCATTGCCACGGAGGGCGACTCCTACGCCCGCTACCGTTGCCGCATGGAAGAGATGCACCAGTCGGTGCGGATTCTCCAGCAGTGCATCGACCAATTGCCCCCCGGCCCGATTTTGAGCGAGGATGCGCCCGATCTCCTGATGAAGCCGGCAAGCCGCGCGGCCAAGGCCGGCGAAGACGGAGAGGCGGAAAAGGCGAAAACCCCCTTCCCCGAGGGCGATTTTTATTCCTCCACCGAGGTGCCCAAGGGCGAGCTCGGCTTCTACTTCATTTCCGATGGCTCGGGAAAACCCTACCGGATGCATGTCCGCTCGCCTTCCTTCATTCATATCAGCGCGTTGAAGGCCATGTCCGAAGGCGGCCTGATTGCGGACCTCATTACCAATATCGGCAGCATCGACATCGTGTTGGGAGAATCCGACCGGTAATCCAGGAGAAACATCATGCATGCTCTGGTTCTGTTGCTCTATATCATTCTGCTCTTTGTGGTGGTGCTCTTGCATGTTGCCTATGCCACCTACTTTGAGCGCAAGATCATTGGTCACATGCAGGTCCGCATGGGGCCGATGGAGGCCTGCTGGCACGGGATCCTGCAGCCCTTTGCCGATGGCATCAAGTGCTTTTTCAAGGAAGATGTGGTGCCCGATCAGGTGGACCGGCTGTGCTTCCGCCTGGCCCCGATCGTGAGCTTCACCGCCATGACCGCCTCCCTGGCCGTGCTGCCCTTTGCGCCCGGCTGGGTCGTGGCGGATATCGACATTGGCCTCCTGTTCATCTTTGCCATGAGCGGCCTGGGCAGCTACGGTGTCGTGCTCGCCGGCTGGGGCTCCAATTCCAAATTCAGCTTTTTGGGCGGCCTGCGCTCCATGGCCCAGGTCATCAGCTATGAAATTGCCATGGGTCTCAGCCTGGTGGGGGTGATGCTCATGGCGGGCACGCTGAACTTAAGCGCCATTGTGGCCGCCCAGGGTTCCACCTTTACCGGGATGTACATCTTCCCGCAGATTATCGGCTTCGGCGTGTTCTTTGTGGCCATGCTGGCCGAGACCAACCGCGTGCCTTTCGACCTGCCCGAGGCGGAGAGCGAACTGGTGTCCGGTTACTCCACCGAGTACAGCGGCTTTCGCTACGCCATGTTCTTCATGGCCGAATATATTGGCATGTTCGTCATGTCCGCCATCGGCACGGTCTGTTTCTTCGGCGGCTGGAGCGGCCCCTTTGCCGTGCCCTTCTTTCCCGCCTTCTGGTTCGTGCTCAAGGTCTATGCCTTCATGTTCGTCTTCATCTGGATTCGGGCGACCATGCCGCGTTACCGCTACGATCAGCTCATGACGCTGGGCTGGAAATGGCTCATTCCCCTTGCACTCGCCAATGTGGTCTTGACGGCCCTGTGCAAGGCTATCTTCTGAGGGGCTGACTATGCGGATTCAGTATAAGAAAAAACGCAACCTGCTGCAAAATCTCCTCCTGGTCGAGCTGATGCAGGGTATGTGGCTGACCCTGAAGCGGCTGTTCTCGAAACCCATAACCCTGCAGTATCCCCACGAAATGCCCGTGGTGCGGCGGGGCTTCCGCGGCCAGCACGCCATGGTGCGCAACCCCAAGACGGGCCAGGCCCGCTGCATCGGCTGCATGAAATGTGTTTCCGTGTGCCCCTCCCGCTGTATTCATGTGCATGCGGGCAAAGATCCGGAGACCAACCGCCGCGTGGTCGATCGATACGACGTGGATGCGCTGCGCTGTGTGTACTGTGGTTTTTGTGCCGAGATCTGCCCGGTCAACGCCATCATCCTGACCGAAGTTTTCGCCTACTCGGCCCAGAACCGGGAAGCGCTCCACTGGGATTTGCCCCATCTTCTGGAGAACTGGGACCAGTATCTGGCCTCGACCGGCGAAAGCTTGGAGCATTATGTGAATCCCACGTGGCGGCCACGCGGATTTGCCGACAAACTTCTGCCTCCGGGCAAGCGCTTGCCCGTGGATGAGGAATGGAAGGGTGAAAAGCAGGTGACCGGCCGCGTGTGGCAGCAATCCGTTTCGGAACAAGGCAGGTAATCCCATGTTTCTCTCCATTTTTTTCTGGTATTGCGCGCTGGTGATCGTGAGCTGTGGCCTGCTGGCCATCAGTCTGCGCAACCCGGTGCACAGTGTGTTGTCGGTCCTGGTGCTGTTTTTCCATCTGGCCGGTTTATACCTGATCTTACAGGCCGAATTCCTGGCGGCCGTGCAGATCATTGTTTATGCCGGGGCCATTCTGGTGCTGTACCTCTTTGTCCTCTTCCTCATCAACAGGAAGGCGGAACTCCGTCTGGACAGCCTGGTGCCTGACGCCTGGATGGGCCGGCTCGCAGCCCTGGGCCTGTGCGCCTTCCTGTTCTGGGGACTGCGCTCTTTCAGACCGGGCATTCACGGTTCCTGGACCACGGACAGCATCGCCCAGGGCAGCCAGGCCCGCGCCCTGGGGCTGGAACTCTTCACCAAGTATCTGATTCCCTTTGAAATAGCGGGTGTCATTTTGCTGATGGCCCTGATCGGCGGCCTGGTGCTGGCGAAGAAAATCGACCGCTCGGCAGCCCCGCAGGAAGCAGATGCGCTTTTGCTTGAACAGGAGAAGGAGAACACGCCATGATTCCTCTGGGATGGTATCTGATGCTCTCGGCCGCGCTGTTTTGCATCGGGGTATGCGGCTTTCTGACGCGGCGCAACTTTATCATGATGCTGCTCTCCGCCGAGCTGATGCTCAACGCCGTTAACCTGAATCTGGTGGCCATGAGTCACTATCTGGAATCGCTGCGCGGTCAGGCCTTCACCTTTTTTATCATCACCGTGGCCGCCGCGGAGGCTGTGATCGGTCTGGGCATTGCCGTTGCCCTGTTCCAGCACCGCCGTGACGTCCATACGGATTCCTTCACTGATCTGAAAGGTTGAGGCCATGCCTATTTCCGTTCTTGCCATACCCCTGCTGCCGCTTGCGGCCTTTGTGTTGACCCTCCTCTTCGGCCGGCAGATCGGGACGAAGGTGCACTGGCTGCCCATAGCGGCGGTGCTCGGTTCCTTCTGCTGCGCTGTGGCCGCCTTTTTCCGCACGCTGTCGGGCGAAATCATCAATCAGGATGTCTACCTGTGGATTCACTCGGATGCGTTCCGGGTTTCGGTGGGCTTTTTGGTGGATCAGCTCACGGCAGTGATGCTCTTGGTCGTGACCAGCGTGAGTGCACTGGTGCACATCTATTCGGTAGGCTACATGAAGGGAGAAGAGGGCTATTACCGCTTTTTCGCCTACCTGAGCCTCTTTACCTTCTCCATGCTCATGCTGGTCATGGGTAACAACTTCATGCAGCTCTTCTTTGGCTGGGAGGCGGTTGGTCTCTGCTCCTACCTGCTCATCGGCTTTTATTTCGAAAAAAAGTCTGCCAGCGACGCAGGCAAGAAGGCCTTTATCGTAAACCGCTTCGGCGATTTCGGTTTCCTGCTGGGCATGCTTCTGGTGTACCTGCAGTTCGGCAGCCTGCACTATGCCGATGTCTTTGGCAAGGCGCAGCAGATCAGCGGCATGAGCCTGCACCTGCTGGGCATGGATGTGTCCTTGGCAACGGTGATCGCCATGCTGCTCTTCTGCGGGGCCATCGGGAAATCGGCCCAGATCCCGCTCCACGTGTGGTTGCCTGACGCGATGGAAGGGCCGACCCCGGTGAGCGCGCTCATTCATGCGGCCACCATGGTGACGGCTGGCGTGTTTCTGGTGGCGCGTTGCCATGTGCTGTTTGCCCTGTCGCCCTTTACCCTGCACTTCATTGCCGTCCTGGGTGCCGTCACGGCCCTCTTCGCCGCCACGATTGCCCTGGTGCAGACGGACATCAAGCGGGTTGTGGCCTATTCCACGGTCAGCCAACTGGCCTACATGTTCATCGCCTGCGGTGTTGGCGCCTATGCGGCCGGCATTTTTCATCTCTTTACCCACGCTTTTTTCAAGGCCCTGCTCTTTCTGGGCTGCGGCTCGGTTATACTGGGCATGCACCACGAGCAGGATCTGAAGTATATGGGCGGCCTGAAGAAGTTGATGCCTGTTACCTATCTGACCTTCCTGATGGCCTCACTCTCGATCTCGGGCATTCCTCCCTTTGCCGGTTTTTACAGCAAGGATGAAATCCTGCTTATGGCCTTCAGTTCCGGTAGCGCCGCCGGCCGCTTTGCCTACCTGATCGGACTTTTCGTCGCCTTTCTGACCGCCTTCTACTCTTTCCGTCTGCTCTTTCTGGTCTTCCACGGGACATTCCGGGGGAGCGAGGAGCAGAAGCGCCACGTGCATGAATCTTCGCCAGTGGTGCTGTTCCCGCTCGCGCTTCTCGCCCTGGGCGCGATCTGTGCCGGTTGGTTCGGCATTCCCGAGGCGCTGGGCGGCTCCAACCACTGGGCCAGTTTTCTGGAACCTGTGCTGGGTGAGCCGGAAACCCATGTGTCAAGGCCGCTTGAGCTGGGCCTGATGCTGGTGTCGGTGCTGGCCGGCCTGGGCGGCATTGCCCTGGCCTGGTTCATGTACTGCCTGAAGCCCGATATCGCGCCGGGGCTCGCCAGCCGCTTCCCTGGCCTGTACCGGGTGCTGTTCCACAAGTACTACGTGGACGAGTTCTACCAGCGTGCCATTGTCCAGCCGGCGCTGTGGCTGGCGCGTTCGGTCTTGCTGAAGGGGGTCGACACCCGGGGCATTGAAGGCGTCGTCAACGGTGTGCCGCATTTTTTTGGCACTCTGGCCCAGAGGCTGCGCCTGTTGCAGGACGGTGCGGTCTCCCACTACCTGGCCTGGATGGGTGGCGGCGTCCTGTTGCTCATGGCGTTGCTTCTGGTCAGATAATCAAAAAAAACACGGTTGAGCGGGGCTCATATGCCACTTTTAAGTGTTCTCATTTTCTTTCCGGTGCTGGGCGGCCTTTCACTGCTGTTTTTGGAGCGGAAGACCGAGACGGTACGCCTTGTGGCGCTGATTGTCAGTATCTTTGAGCTGCTTTTTGCGCTGCCCATCTTCTTTCTTTTCGACAAGACGACGCCCCTGGTGCAGTTCAAAGAGCAGCACGCCTGGATCGATGCACTGAATATCCACTATTTTCTGGGCATAGACGGCATCAGCGTGCTGTTCGTCCTCCTGACCGCGCTGTTGACGGTGCTCTGCGTCATGGTCTCGTGGGAGGCCATTCAGGACAGGGCCAAGGAGTTCTATATCGCCCTGCTGACGCTTGAAGGCGCCATGATGGGCGTCTTCTGCGCGCTCGATCTGTTTTTGTTTTATGTGTTCTGGGAGGCCATGCTGATTCCGATGTTCCTGATCATCGGCATCTGGGGCGGACCGAACCGCATCTATGCGACCATCAAGTTCTTCCTGTATACCCTGGCGGGCAGTCTGCTGATGCTTGTCGGCATTATCCTGCTCTATCTGGCAGGCGGCCACAGCTTCGACGTCCTGGCCCTGGCCGAAGCCGGCTTTGACTTCCGCCTGCAGGTCCTGGTGTTCTGGCTCTTCTTTGCAGCCTTTGCCGTCAAGGTGCCCATGTGGCCGGTGCACACCTGGCTGCCAGACGCCCACACCGAAGCCCCGGCCGCCGGGTCGGTCATCCTGGCCGGCGTGCTGATCAAGATGGGAGCCTACGGCTTCCTGCGCTTTTCGCTGCCCCTCCTGCCGCAGGCCACGCTGGCGATGATGGGGCCCATGCTGGCCCTCTCGGTCGTTGCCATCGTGTACGGCGCTTTCGTCTGCCTGGCGCAGAGCGATCTGAAGCGGCTCGTGGCCTATAGTTCGGTCAGTCACATGGGCTTTGTCACCCTGGGGCTCTTTGCGCTGAACCAGAACAGTCTCGAGGGCAGCATCCTGCAAATGATCAACCACGGTCTGGTTACGGGGGCGCTTTTCCTGGCCATCGGCATTGTCTACGAGCGCACCCATACCCGGGAGATTTCGGATTACGGCGGGCTGGCCAAAACCATGCCCATTTTTGCCGCATTCTTCATGGTGTTCACGCTGGCAGCCATCGGCCTGCCCGGCACCTGCGGTTTTATCGGGGAATGGCTGATTCTGCTGGGCGCCTTCCAGGCAAAGCCGCTGGTGGCGATCCTGGCCGCGAGCGGCCTGATCCTGGGTGCCTGGTACATGCTGTGGCTTTACCAGAGGGTCTTTTTCATGGAAGTGGGCGAAAAGGTGAAAGCGCTCAAGCAGCTCAGGCTGCGGGAAGTGCTGACGCTGAGTCCGATGGTGTTGCTGATTTTCTGGATCGGCATCTACCCGGACGTCTTCCTCGACTTTCTCCGCGTTTCCGTCAGCCGCCTGATCGAGCAGGTGCACAGTGCCGGCGGCGCCGAGATCGGGTTCAACCTCCAGACCTTTTGGCCCTGAATCTTCAGTGAGGAACGTAGCGCCATGAACGAACGCTTGCTTGCCTTGAGTGTCCGGTCTTTCGACTGGAGCATTGCGGCTCCGGCCATGCCGGAAATGATACTGCTGGCCATTGCTGTGGGCCTGATTGCTCTCGACCTTTTCGCGCCCCGTCAGCGCCAGTTGCTGCCGTGGCTCACCGTGCTGGGCGTACTGGCGGCCCTGGGGGTCAATCTGGGCATGGTCGTGCCGGCGCGGCCGGACGCCATGCTGGTCAACGACTCCTATGCGGCCTTCTTTGGCGTACTTTGCCTGGCCACTGTCATTCTGACCGCGCTCATGCGGGAGATGTACGCAGACCAAGTGGGGGCGCATCAGGGCGAATTTTACAGTCTTTTGGTCTTTTCCTCGGTCGGGATGCTGGTCATGGCCTCGGCGGTTGATCTGATAAGCATTTATCTGGGCGTGGAGCTGATGGCCCTCCCCATCTACG
This sequence comes from Desulfobulbus oralis, assembly GCF_002952055.1. Lineage (NCBI taxonomy): Bacteria > Pseudomonadati > Thermodesulfobacteriota > Desulfobulbia > Desulfobulbales > Desulfobulbaceae > Desulfobulbus > Desulfobulbus oralis. The sequence continues at coordinate 1,596,778 of NZ_CP021255.1, forward strand.
TGCTGGCCGGGATGCAGAAGGGGGAACGGCGCAGCAGCGAGGCGGCGGCCAAATATTTTCTGATGGGGGTTTTTGCCTCGGCCATGCTGCTCTTCGGCATGTCCCTGCTCTATGGTTTGAGCGGCAGCACCAGTGTGGCCGCGATCGGCAGTTGCATCGCCAATGCAAATCTGGCTGACAATCCGGCGCTTTTGGTGGCCCTGGCCCTGGTGCTGGCCGGGCTCTGTTTCAAGGTGGCGGTGGCGCCTTTCCACATGTGGACGCCGGATGTGTACGAAGGTGCCCCCACAGTGCTGAGCGCCTTTATGAGCGTGGCGCCCAAGGCTGCCGGCTTTGCCGTATTCGGCCGGATTATGCTGGCCATTTTTCCCGAGCTGCAGGGCGACTGGGGGCCGGTGCTGGCCTTTCTCGCGGTACTGACCATGGCGATAGGCAATATTGTGGCTCTGGCCCAGGCCAGCCTGAAACGGATGCTGGCCTACTCGGCCATCGCCCATGCAGGCTATGCGCTCCTGGGCATTGCCGCCGGTACGGCAGACGGCATGGCCGCTACCATGAGCTATCTCGTTATCTATCTGTTCATGAACATGGGGGCCTTTGCCATCCTGATCGTGCTCGCCCAGGGCAAGGAGCAGCTCGAGGGCATCGATTCCTGCAGGGGCCTGGCCGGCAGAAACCCGCTTCTGGCGCTGTGCATGCTGGTCTTCATGTTTTCCCTGACCGGGATTCCGCCCACCGGCGGCTTTACCGGCAAATTCTACCTCTTTCAGGCCGCGCTGGCAGCGGGCTACACCGGTGCGGTCATTGTCGCGGTGTTGCTGAGCGCCGTGTCCGCCTTCTTCTACCTGCGCATTGTCCGCTTGATGTACATGAGCGCCAGCGAGGGCCGGGCCAGCCTGAACAGCCCCTCCCCCGGGCTGGCGCTGGTCCTGGTCATAGCCGTGGCTGGCACGCTGCTTCTGGGCATGGCGCCGGGTCCGCTTTTTGACTGGGCGCTCAAGGCCATGCTGCTGTAATTCCGCCTGGACGCCGATTTTTCCAAACGCCGGGCCAGACTCCTGGCCCGGTTCGAGGCCCAGGCCCGCTTCTGCAAGGCCGCCTCTCCACTCTATCACCGCCTTTTTACCCTTTTGGGCGAAAGGCTCGCTCAGGATGCGGCCTTTGCCGCCTGGATCCTGGAGGCGGCGGCAGGCCGCTCCTCCTTTGACGTGCCGCTTCTGGTGCTGGCCGGTCTGCACTTTCAGGTGCTTAGCCGGCGACCGGAGGCCCGCGAACTGGCCGCCTACTATCCCAGCGTGGGCGGCCCGGCCCCGGCCACTGCGCCTGGACTCGGCCCTACGCTTTTTGCCACGCTGGACGCGCTTCGGGACGAGCTGGCCGCCTTCATCGCCACCCGGCCGGTGCAGACGAACGAGGGCGCGCGCGGTCTCTGCTGGCTGTTGCCGGCAACCTATACCGGCTGGAAAAGCGCGCATCTGGTGGAGCTGGGTGCAAGTGCCGGCCTGAACCTGGCAGCCGATGGCAGGCGCTACGAACTCTCCCTGCAGGGCGGCGGCCTGCAGGTCTTTGGCCTGGGCCGGGAAGACGCCTTTGCCGTGCAGGGCGAGGGGGATTTTGCGCCGCCCGCAACCGGAGTTCCGCCGCAGATCCTGTCTCGAAGCGGCTGCGATCTGGCGCCGCTTGCCCTGGCCGACAGCGCAAAGCGGGCCTATCTGGCCGCCTTTGTCTGGGCCGACCAGCCCGCCCGGCTGCAGGCACTCAAGGCCGGCATCTCAGCCCTGCTGCAGGCAAGCAGCCACTCGCCGCTCTCCTTCGAAGCCTGCCGCCTGCCGGAAGAGCTGCCGGCCTATCTTGCGGGCCTTGGCCGGCTGGCTGCACCCTGTATCCTCTTCAACAGCTATATCACCATGTATCTGCCGGACAGGGGCCGGGGACTTGCCCCACTGGTTGCACGCTGGGCCAGGGCACAGCCTCATCCCGTGCTCTGGCTGCAGTGGGAGCATCTGCGCGGCGACCATGCGCCCAAGGCCCCGGTCCCCGGCTGGCTGGCCTGGCAGGTGGATCTGTGGCAAAACGGTCGGCATGGGCACTGGCATCTGGCGTGGGTGCACCCGCACGGCAGCCGCGTCTGCTGGCTTCCGGCTCTGGCCCCATGGCGGGATTTCTGGTCCTAGGCTCAGGCGCCTGGCCCTGAAGGGCGACTCCGCTTCCTCTTGCCGCGGGCGGCCAGATTGTGTATGTTTGCCGCACACGGCTCCGGCTGTAATGAAAAGAGCGAGGCGCGCCTGGCCGGTGCGCCATCGCGCGTCTCTGGGGTGCGAGCTCTCCTGCCCGCATCCGCTCAGCCCGAATAGAGGAGATACGCCCATGGAAGCACGCGAAGTGACCGATACCAGTCGGGTCAGAAACAAGGCATTCTTGAGCAAAATCATGAGCGCCGAGCAGGCGGCCGAGCTGGTGCCCAACGGCGCGATCGTCGGCTTCAGCGGCTTTGTCGGTTCCGGCTGCCCGCTTTTGGTGCCGCCCAAGCTGGCGGAACGCGCCAAGCGGCTGCACGCCGCGGGTCAGGACTTCAAAATCAGCATCCTCTCCGGCGCCTCCACCGATCCCAACGTGGACGGCGTGCTGGCCGAGGCCGAGGCAGTGGCCTTCCGGACGCCCTTCTTCACCGACAAGAATCTCCGCGCTGCGGTCAACAGCGGCAAAACCGGCTATATGGACGTGCATCTCTCGTCTCTGGCCGGGCAGGTCGAAGCCGGCTTTTTCGGCAAAATGGACTGCGCCATTATCGAGGTGACGGGCATTACCGAGGAGGGCAAGCTCATCCCCTCGACCTCCATCGGCAACAATCCCCTGTGGCTCAAGCTGGCCGACAAAATCATTCTCGAGGTCAACACCATCCAGCCGCCGGAGCTGGAAGGCATCCACGATGTGGCGCTTCTGGGCATCGCGCCCAATCGCAAGCCGATTGGCATCAACAGGGTCAGTGACCGCATCGGCTCGCCCTACATGGACGTTGACCCGAACAAGGTTGTGGCTGTCGTGTTGACCGAATCCGGCGATCGTGTCAACAAGTTCAATCCGCCTGATCCGGTCTCCACCGCCATCGGCGACCATGTCGTGGCCTTTCTCAAGCAGGAAGAGGCGGCCGGCCGCCTGCCCAAGGGCAGGCTCCTGCCCCTGCAATCCGGTATCGGCAACGTGGCCAACGCCGTCCTGGCAGGGCTCGCGCGCGCGGGCTACAGGGGCCTGGAATGCTATACCGAGGTCATTCAGGACGGGCTGCTGTACCTGATTCGTGATGGCGTGGTGGATATGGCGAGCACCGCCACCATTTCGCTCTCCCCGGATGCGGTGGCGGAGTTCCGCAGGGACGTGGCCTTCTACAGCAAGCACATCATTCTGCGTCCCCAGGAATTTTCCAACAATCCCGAGGTGATTCGTCGCATAGGGGTGATCGGCATGAACGGCATGCTGGAGGCCGACATCTACGGCAATGTCAACTCCACCCACATCATGGGCACCGGCATGATGAACGGCATCGGTGGTTCCGGCGACTTTGCCCGCAACGGCTACATCTCCATCTTCCTGACCGGTTCCACGGCCAAAAACGGGGCGATTTCCTCCATCGTGCCCTTTGCCGCCCACATCGACCATACCGAGCACGACACCATGGTGGTGGTCACGGAGTACGGTTTTGCCGACCTGCGCGGCAAATGCCCGCGCGACCGGGCCAGGGCCATGATCGCCATTGCCCATCCGGATTACCGGCCCATGCTGCAGGACTATTTCGACCGCGCCTGCGCCCAGCCCAAGCCCGGCCAGACCCCGCACATCCTCTCCGAGGCCCTGTCCTGGCACGACCGCTATGTAAAAACCGGCACCATGAAGCCGTAAGGCATACGTCTGGTTTATATCCCCTCTCCCTGCCCGGGCAGGGAGAGGCTTCGTTTTTTTGGGCAACAACTTCCTGCTGGAACATGAACATGGCGCCAGAGCATCTGGAGATCGAATACCCCTGCCTCTGGCAGTACCGCCTGATTGGCGAGGACGAGGATAGGCTGCGGGCCGCGCTGGCCGAATGCGTGGATCCGGCGCGCTGCACGATCGGCCGGGGCCATGTCAGCACGGGCGGCCATTATCTGAGTCTGGTGGTGGACCTGACGGTGGACAGCGAGGAGGAACGGCTGCGGCTCTACCAAAGGCTGGCGGCCCATCCCCACATCAGGATGGTGCTGTAATGGCGCAGACGGATGCAATAGCAGGGGACAACAGGCTGCTGCCCCTGATGCGGGAGGCGGTGCTTATGGTGCGGATGCTCCTGCACAGGCAGTTGCTGCAGGACTTTGCGGCGCAGAGGCCGGAACTTGCGCCGGAAGACCGGGTGCGGCTGGCCGGCGCCCTGATCAACGACCTCTTCGGCACAGTGCCTGCAGACGAAAGCGTGGTGGCCTTTGCCCGGGCCCAGCGAGCGCTTGTCGAGGCGGCGATGCGGGGGCTGGCGGCGCACAGCGGCAAGCTCCGGCCGCTCATTACCGATGCCCTCAGGATGCACTGCATCTGCGACGGGCAGGAAGGCGTCAATACCACCGCATCCCTGCTCATGGCCAGGGCCATCGGCCTGCTCGAGGCGGAGCGCCCCATGCCCATGCCTTCGACCTTCATGCTGGCCGTACGGGCGGCTGCTGTTGCTGAAGGCCTGGTGCTGCCCATGGCGCCGGCGCGGGCCGAGGCGGCAAGCCAGCCCCTCTCACCAGGTGGTGGCGATGTCGATCATCTGGGGATTTCTCCGGGCAAAGCCGCCGGTGTCGCAGACAATGCCCGGGCCCAGCGAGGTGGCGACGAGTGAGCCGCGAGGATGGATGCGGTAGTTGGCCGCGACCATGATGTACTTGCCCAGCATCTTGCAGCCGTCAGCCCGCACCCAGTAATCGGTGGCTGCATAGCCGTAGCGTTTCATGTCGCGGACTTTCTGGGCCATGTTGAAATTGTAGTGGGTTTCCCTGCCTGAAGGTCCCTCGATGCAGCCCTTTCTGCGCGTGAGCACCGCGCCTTTGTACCTGGGGTTGGTGATCAGGGGGAAGTGCGGGGACCGCTTGCCTGCATGGGCGCCTGGCGCGGCGGAAGAAGGCACATTTTTTGCGGCGCTTGCCGCTTTTTTCTTTTTTGCCGCGTTTTTCCCGCCTGCAGCCCCGTTGCCCCCTGTTGTTTTCTTGCCCCTCTTTTTGGCAGTCCGCGTCAGGGCCTGCATTGGCCTTTTTGCTGGGCCGCTCTTTATGGTCTGAGGCGCGGCGCCACCCTTGCCCTCTGCTGCAGCAGGCAGTGGCGTCAGGATCAGCGCTGCCATCAGATAGAGGAACAGCGCCGTACAGGGCCAGTGATGTTTATACGTTGTGTTCATTTTGCTTTCAGTCTCCTGAGCCCTAAAGGTCTGCTTCATCCCGGCGCAGCCCGCCATCTCCCATGAGCTGCAGCGCCAGCCGGGCGGTACGGCGGGCGGCGCCGGCAGAGCCCAGTTGTTTTTTGATTTCGTCAAAGCCCGCAAGCATCTCGCTGCGGGCCTTGCCCGCGCCCAGTAGCGGTCGGATGCTGGCCAGCAGCCGTTTAGGTGTGACCGCATCCTGCAGCAGCTCAGGAATGATCTGACGACCCGCAATCAGGTTGGGCAGAGAAAAGAAGGGCAGAACGCGGATGATGAGTTTGCCGAGCCAGTAGGAATGGAAGGCCACGCGATAGGCGGCCACGGTCGGCACCCGAAGCAGGGCCAGCTCCAGCGTGACCGTGCCCGAGGCGGCGAGCGCCGCGTCGCAGGCGGCCATCAGGCTGTAGCGCTGTTCGGTGAGGACCCGGATATCCAGCCGGCTCTGATATTGCAGGAGGCCGCATTCGTCCAGCAGGCTCCGCTTGACGGTCGAGGCCTGGGGCAGCAGAAACACCGGCCGTCTTGCCTCCGGGGCCTCGGCGTCCAGTCGGGCCGCGGTGGCCAGAAAGGCCGGCAGCAGGCTCTGGATCTCCCGTCGCCGGCTGCCAGGCATGATGCCCACGACCGGCCGCTCTGCGGCAAGGTGCAGATTCGCCAGAAACTGCGCGCGCGGCACTTCCGGATGCACGCGGTCCAGGAGCGGATGGCCCACAAAGCGGGCCTGATAGCCGTGTCTCGTGTACAGTTCCGCCTCAAAGGGCAGGATCACGGCCACGCAGTCTGTCAGGCGGCCGATGCTGTGCACCCGCTGCTTGCGCCAGGCCCAGATCTGCGGGCTGATATAGTACAGAACCGGAATGCCCAGTTTTTTGGCGAAGCGGGCCAGCAGGAGATTGAAGTCCGGATAGTCGATGAGAATGAGCAGCTCCGGCCGCCGGGCCCGCATCCGCGCGGTCAGCGCACGTCTGGCCCGCAGGATGTCGGGCAGCCGGCTCAGAACCTCCACCAGGCCCACGACCGCGAGCCGGGCCGCATCGGCCAGCAATTCCACGCCGGCGCTGGCCATTTCCCGACCGCCCATGCCACAGAAACGGAGTTCCGGCCGCAGGGCTTTCAACTCCGTCACCAGTGCCGCACCGTGCATGTCGCCCGAGGCCTCGCCGGCCACAATCATGATTTCCGGTCTGCTGTGCGGGGGCAGGGCGGCCATGGTCTGGATGCTCAGGGCCGTATGGTGGCGTGCTGCAGGAAGGCGCAGTCCCTGAAACCCGCCGCCTGCATGGTCTGGTTGAGCAGTTGGTGATTTTTCTGGGCGGCTGCGATGATCTCGAGCGCCAGCGCCAGGGCGTCCCGGCCCTGGGCGCCGGTCACGGTGGGCTGCCTGCGCGTGCGCACGCAGCCGACAAAGTCGAGCAGTTCCTGCTCCAGCGCGTCTGCGGGGACGACCGGAATCTCCCGTACCACCGGCACCGGCATGTTTTCCAGGGCATCTACCGTGAGTTTGAGCTGGCTGCAGCTTTTTTGGTTGAAGTCAATGGTCAGACATTCGCCGGGCTGGAAGATGCGCATGCGGCGTTCCATCATCGGGGAAACCCGGCTGGTGGTGATGTTGGCGGTGCAGCCGTTCTGAAAGATGAGATGCGCGTTCACGATGTCGGTGTGCGGGGTGATGATCGGCCCGCCCACTGCGCTGAGGCTCGCAATCGGCGCCTGCACGAGCGAGAGAATGATGTCCAGATCGTGAATCATCAGGTCGATGATCACATCCACATCCGTGCTGCGGTGGGTGAACACGCTTACGCGCTTGGCTTCGATGAAAAGCGGCAGGTTCAGGCTGGGCTGGATGGCCCGTATGGCCGGGTTGAAGCGTTCGATCAGGCCCACCTGCAGGATGCGGCCATGGTCCGCCGCGAGCCTGACCAGCGTGTCCGCCTCGGCCAGCGTGGTGGTGATGGGCTTTTCCATCATCACGTCCATGCCGTTCTGCAGGCAGAAGCTGCCCACCTCGAAGTGACTGGTGGTGGTGGTGGCCACGGAGACGGCGTCCACCTTGCCTACCAGTTCGCGGTAATCGGTAAAGGCGGCGGCGCCGGTTTCCCTGGCTGCACGCGCCGCCTGGGCGGGGTTCAGATCAGCGACTCCAACCAGCTTGACGCCCTGCATGGCAGCGTATTTCTGGGCATGATAGCGGCCCAGATGACCCACGCCAATGACACCGATGCGAATGGATTCTGTCATGATTCGAGTACTTGAAAGTCAGAAAGGCAAAGAAATCCAGTCAAAAAGCGCCTTCTTCATACTGCATTGAAAAAATTTTGCACGGAAAATCAGGTCAGGTCCGGGCCCCTTTGCCTTCGTATCGTGCGGCTGGGTCGCCGATGGCATCGGCTTATGAGTTCGGCGTACCCGATGCTTTTAAACCGGGGCGCTGACATTCTGGGCACAAACGCTGTGGAACGGCTCCGGACCGAAGGTATCGGCAGATAGAGGAATGCCAGAACGCGCCACAATTTATCGGTACCAAAGCCTGCGGTAGTGTTGCCATGTTAGTGCAACCCGTATTGGTATTTGACCTGCACCGTCATGGGTATGGGGTCTGGGCCAATAATTTTTGGACGTTTGACAACGCCACTAGCGGCGCGTACCGCATACAGGGCGGCGGCGTCTAGTTGTGGATTGCCGGAGCTTTTCTGCAGGTCTATTGCGGCAAAGTGCCCGTCAGGCTGTATGATAAAGGTACATTGTGCAAGTCCAATGAGATTCGCTGTCCCCCGCTCAAAGCGACGGGTGTGGATGGCGGTCTCCACCTCGGTTAAAAATTGTAAAAAAGCCTTGCGCTTCATGTTGGCAATGCGATTTTGCTCCTGAGCTTCAGGGCTGGGGTTGTTGATACCAAAGCCTGTCCCCTGTGCCGCTGTAACAGCGGAAGATTCCAACTCCAGACTGACCGAAATGGTCAGAGGTGGAATGGGGGTTATCACTTGCCAATGTTCATTTAACAAGAGAAAGTGCGCAAATAGTGACAGAGCGATGCCGACGCGCAGTCGCTCGGAATCTGTCATGGTTTTTCGTGAGCTGAGGTTGGCGAAGCGGTGCCGATGTGCAGTTTTTCTCCTCCCTGCAGGCGTACTTCATCCACTAAAAATATCAGGGATTCCACCGGAGCTGCAGGGGCGGCCTTGAGTACCAGCAGTCCGGGGTTTGTACGGAAGTGTCGTACCAAATTCTGGATGCGCATACGCACCTCTTCGCGTGGTGTAGGCACCCCGTCAATAACAAAGGTGCCATCAGCCAAAAGGTGCAGCTCCACCACGCGCCCTGATAGTGCCTGACTGCTTTGGGCGTGTGGCAAATCCAGACTCAGCCCACGAACAGCAAATGCGGCGGCAAGTATAAAGAAAAGCAACAGAATGAATATAATGTCGATAAGCGGCGTCAAATCGAAAGTACACGCCTCATCTGTAGTTTTAGCGTCAAAATGGAGCATGCCTACTTTCTGTGTGCGTCAACAAGAGTGAGAGCGGCGTTGCCAACCAGCGTCAAGGCTTCACGCACGGCACGGGTACGGCTTTGAAAAAGCCCTACGCACAGCGTCACGGGTATAGCTATACTAATGCCTGCGGCAGTGGTGATGAGCGCCTGCCAAATGCCATCTGCCAGCATCCCCATATCTACGCCGGATGCGGCCGAAGCGATGCGGGCAAAGGTGTTGATCATTCCGATAACCGTGCCTAAAAGACCTAACAGAGGGGCTGTTTGCCCCAAGAGGCGCAAGAGAGATAAGCGTTTTTCCAGAGCCTGCAGTACTCCTTCTCCAGTGGCCTGCAGAGCGGCCTCACGGTTAGGGTGGGCAGAATCACGGAGAATTTCTGCAAAAGGTTGTAGTACCTCCGATTGTTCCAGAGCGTGGATGAGAGGTGTTACATCTTGTGTTGCTAGGCTTTGCCGCACGAGGATATCTATTCTCTGTGCCCCCCTGGCAGGGAAGCAGCACTGTGCAAAAAATAAACACCGCTCAATAATTACGGCCAACGACACAATGGAAATGCCCAGCAACGGCCACATGAGTATGCCACCCCGCATGAGTAATTCCATTGTCCTCTCCTTTGTTTGCTAACATTTTGGGGCATTAGCCCAGAGTGAAGGGAGTAATATCGCGTCCGATAAAAATGAGATAGTCCCCATCTGGATTGTTTTTTGGAGCGGGTTCGAATTGCAACTGTCCTCCCGCATACTGCACCACAGCAGCGGCATCCCTGGCGATGCCATTGGCGCCGTCAGTCAGGTGTACTATACCCTTGACGCGGCACAGTCCATTTCCCGCTCTCGTCAGTAATGCGGAAATGCCACGACGCGTAAGGGGGGGGAGCTGTGTGAGGGCAAAGGAAGAATAGTTTTTTGTACTATGTGTGGCGTGAGTCTGAACGCTCATGTGCTCCAGACAGGGCCTGCGGGAAGGTAGATGGCTGTTGCTATGTTCGTCAAAAAACGCATCTAACGCTGCATATGGCACATTGCCCCGTTGGGCGCGCAACAGCAAGGCACGGGGATTAATCGCTTTGAGGCATGCCTCTGCCTGGAGCAATGCGTTATCTGGTACTATGTCTGTTTTGTTGAGCAACAACACATCGGCTCCGGCCACCTGGTCATGCAACACCCCTTGTGTGGCAAAATCCTCAGGTGCGCGGAATACCTGCCCGCAGTCCACTACAGTGATAACTAGCCCTACGTTGATTATGTCGCTCAAATCTCGCAAATCAGGGAGTATATTTTGTGGATTGGCCAGTCCAGTTGTCTCCAAAATTAAAGTTTCGGTGGGCATTGCAGCTTTGAGGCGTTCTATGCCGGAGCGTAAGCTGTCAGACAGCGAACAGCACACACAACCATCGTCGAGTGCCTCAACACAGGTTTCAGTCCCCAGAAGTGTGGCATCAAGGGCTACCTGCCCAAACTCGTTTTGGATGACACCGGTGTAGCGTTCTCTTCCATTTAGGTAATCAAGCCAAGCACGCAGAAAGGTCGTTTTACCGGAACCTAAGAATCCGGTGAGGATATGCAATACGGGCATATCCTGCGTTGTGTCCTCACTGTATTTGGGCAAATGTGCTATCTTGCGTTGGACAGGGATGGTTGCACCGGGCGCAGCGTAGGCGTCGTCTGCCAAAAAGATCGCTGACGCGGCTGCATCAGCGCCAAAGTCTGCTGTGAGCAACAAGCAGTGTTCTGTAAGCTCGGGGTCGGCACAGGAGCCTTCTTTTGTATAAGCCGTAGCCTGACGGGATGTATGGCGCACTCTGATATACGGCGTTTGTTCCAACTGTTCGGTATACGTTTGTACCAACGGTCCCATAAGGTGCAGCCCCAGGCGGTATTGAGGTACGTCGCATTCTTTGCCCCCAGGGGGGATGACCCATTGGCCGTTGTTGGTGCAAATGCCATCAAGGGCACGGACTCGCCAGCGAGCCATTGCCTCCAGCGCTACACGAAAAAAACTGCCATCCAAGGCCGCTTCCATATGTAACCAGCCTATACCAAATGGCGCTGCCCACGTTTCATGGCGGGCGAAGTCGCGGACAGTTTCGGCGTACTGAGGGGAAAGACCGCGCCGCAACGCCTCCAGCGGCAGGCGTTCCCACAGTGGATCTTCGGCATGCTGCGGGAAGATATAGAGCGAAAAACAGCCGTGTATTTTTTGGTTGTGTATTTGTTCGCCATCAAAGCGCAAACCAAAAACATGATTACTTCCAGCTACGCGCAAAGTCCACGCTGAATGAGGGCCACCACAGGGACGCACCCCCCGCCAGCCCAGACGCCGGGCATGGGCGCGAGAAAAATAGGCTCTGGTCAGAGCCGCGCGGAAAAGAGCGACACACTCGGTACAGCTTGAAGGATCCAGCGGGCGGGGAATAATCGTTTTGAGATTCATTGGGTGCGCAGCCCCCCTTGCTGGCATCCCTTTGGTGGGGGAAGATCGTATGCCAGCAAGGAAGCCGGGTGGAGTATCAGGCAGGGAAGGTCAATTTGTCCCCATTACCCAGGTAGTTTTTGGTTTTGGAGCGGAAGCGTGCCGTACCCGTGACCACGGGATAGCCCGCATCTACAAATTTTTGCGCGGTGATAAGACCTGTGCAATGATTGCAGCCCACACGTTGCAAATTCCATTTTTTAAGACCGATGACCAGATCATCGTATTTGGGATCCCAGTCGTCAAAAGGGGAGATGTGCAGGCCACCATATAATCCATAAAATTGGTCTTTTTCGTACTTAAGTTCCTTGTAGGCGGTATCAGCAAACAGAATGATACCCTGGTGGCAACATCCGGTTATACTCACCAATCCTACATCCTTAACATTGCAGTACATGGACATTTCCCCAAACACCTTGAAGATGATGGGACATTCAAACATATACAGCGCCACGCCCGGCTGTAGATTATGCAGCCCTTTTTTGACTTCTGTCCACTTGCCAACATGGCCACAATCTTTGAGGTACTGCTTGCCAGCCGGGTAGAAAGTGCTGGGTGTGTACACATGTACATTGGGATTGTATTTGGTCACTGCCGGAAATCCCCAGTAGTGATCCATATGCTCGTGGGTTTGGATGAAGGCAGTTATTTCATTATTGGCGAGCATCTTGTCGATGCCTTCACGCTTGAAGCTTTCTTCCATCCACATATAATTCCAACCGCAGTCAAAGAGGTATTTTGTGATGTTACCATCCAAATTTTCAACTTCAACCAGGCAGGAATAACCGCCAGCATTGTCTGCATCAACGGAGTTTTCTTTGGCTATAGCCCAAGCTTCTTCAAGTTTATTGGGCAAAAGGTGTTTTATTTTGGCTATTCCTTCATTATAAGTGCCCTTTCCTATGCCTTTGCCATTTCCAAATGGTGCCCAATTGTAGGTATACTGATCTACCAGCAAGCCGCCAGCACCAGTAACATTTTTCATGAAAATGCTGTTGTCAAACCAACTGGTTTCCGAAATATTTGTTATGCGTACAGATTTGCATACGCCTATATCCTGCATTTTGCGTTCGCTCTTCGGCAGCATACTGAAACGCATGGGCGAGTAAGAGTACACCCCCATGGCTCCAAGGGTGCCTATGCCAAGCCCTAAAGCGGCACCTTTTACAAAATCGCGACGAGTCAAACTCATGTTACTCTCCTATTTTACCAGAGTGAAGGTAGCGCTGCACAGCGGGAGCAACCACAAGATAAAGAAATATACGGCCACACCTCCTACAATACCGACAGCTATGCCTGGATACATGCCAACAGTTACAGTCAGATCTTCAGCAATATGGCGCTGTTCTTTGGCAAAGTCTGCTTCAGTCTTGCGCTCCATCTTCCACCCAGGCCAGTTATCCATGAACCAGTGGTTAATAAGCCATATGTCAATCAGCCATATGGTTGGAATCATAGGAAACTGTTGCGGATGCGAATATCCTTTTTGCGTGCCTAATAGAAAGTGAGCATACTGATAATACAGACAGTATAGCAAAGTGCCTCCGATAATAACAAGTAACGTACGGAAAAGAATATTGACCGATGTACTGAATTTGTTTGGCCAGTTGCCGCAATAAAATTGTATGAATAAGGCCGGTACTAAGAAGAAGATAGCGGTTTCGCCAACATGCAGCCACCGCCAGTCAGGTGCTGCATCTCTACGATGACCTCGGATGGCTTCACCCCATACCAACTCCTGCATATACCAGAAGAATAAGCACAGGGATACCGAGATAACAATAATACCAAAGAAAAGTGCGGCGCGACGAATCCAGGGTGTCTTGATGGCAATAAAGGGATAACGTTCCCAAATACCTTCCACAAACCACACCACAACAGTACAACACATGATCCACGCCACGTGGAAGTTTGCAGAAACCGTCTGTGCGAATTGTTCCCAATAGGGCGGGCAGATAGATGTGAAGTATTGCCAAGGATAGTACAGAATGCCCATATGGTTGTGCATGGTCATGAAATAGATGATCATGCTCAAGCAGAATGTGCCCAGCCAAATAGAAAATCCCTTGGTAGGCTGTTTGTCGTTCGCCCAGGGTTGACCTTCCAGTGCCACTACCCAGGCAGGTGAAATCCAAGAAGCGATAACTGCAAACATCATACACGCTTGCGCAGCGTATTCGGTCGCATAGAATTCCGTAAGACCTGGGAGTTTTTGCAGTTGCTCAGGGTTGAAATAGGCAAAAGCGAAGTTACCCAGTACTCCTTCAAAGAATCCCTTTATAACAACGAGCATGATGGCCACAGACATCAGCGAAAGCACGAGTCCCTTTTGCAGGGGATGGGCATTGCGTACCCAGTTGCGTTTGAAAGGCCAAAAATCGAAGGTGTAGGCCATCCAGATAAGGATAATCAGCCACCAGCGGCAGTAGTTATAGCCTACATATGGGGTGTAAAAACGCATAATACCACGTGGATCCTGAAATACCCACCATGTGATGCCAAAAATGATCAACGTAAAGACCAGATTGGTGAGAGCTGGCCAAGGGCCGGGCCAGCGTTTGACCAGCTTACGTTCTTCAAGATAGGAAATTTCTTCGTGTAACATACACCCTCCTACGATTATGATGATATTTTTTATAACGGATTTATTTATGTTTTTAAAGGTATTTTTGGAGAAATAATTGTCTGTTTTTCCATTATGTTGATTTTATGGCTCGACTTTTTTGAGTTGGTACAATGCAATTTGTCCTAGCGAGTGTCGTCATGAGATTGTCTTACTTATAAGAAATTCAAGGGTATTTACAAAATCCTGGCTGAAAAAACATAACGGCCTGTTGAAAAACTCTCCAGGCAGGGCATAATGGTGCCCAGGCGATCAAACTGTGTCGAGGGGAGGCGTCATGAGTCTTGGTCGGAGGCAGGAGCAGTAGAGCAGCATGCGGCTTTCGTACGATCAGCTGCCCCAGAGTCAGGGGCAGGTCTTGTACCAGCGACTGCAGAAGCTCCTGCATGAGGAAGCATTTGACGCCTTCCCCAAAAAGCTGTGCGCTCCATTCTCCGCCGACAAACTCGGCCGCAGGTCCATCCCGCCGGGCGCTCTTTCCGCATGCTCCTGATCGGCTACCTCAAGGATATCGACTCTGGGCCCGGCATCTGCCGGCGCAGCTTGCGATGCCCTGTCTCTGCGGGGATTCTTGGGCCTTGCCCTCACTGAATCCGTGTCCGATCATTCCTCCCTGTGCCGCATCCGGGGGCGCCTGCCGCTGGAGCTGCACCGCAAACTGTTTGTCTTTATGCTGGGCATTTTGGAAAAAGCCGGTTTGCTGCATGGCAAAGATCAGGGGATCGATGCCCATTGTCATGGAGGCGAATGCGGCCATGAAGCGGCCCGTGCCCAGGGACAGGGGCGAGAGCTATCAGGAAATGCCTGTGCGTCTGGCTGAGGCCAAGCGGCGGCAAGACGCCGGCCCAGGCCGAGCTTGTGGCCTTTGACCGCAGGTGCCAGGGCGAAAAGACATCCAGCAAGGACTGGCAATCGACCACAGACGAGGCAGCGCACAGAGCCAAACTAAACGATGGCCGCACCCATTGCCTGTTCGAGGTGGCGCAACTGACAGGCGCGGGCACAAGGCCTCAGCCTCTTCGCAAGATCAACCTTTGTTCAACGGGATGTTGGCGCTCCCAGTACATCTAAAAAGCCACAGCATCCTGTATTAGTAATGTTAATATTCCTTATTGATTTTTACTTTATGTAAGGTGAGAGATTACAATAATTATTCACGTAGTAATTATTGCCATCAGTTGTAAGGTAGCTCCAATAAGCATACCAATAATCCTTTGAACTTCCACAGATTTCACTGAATTGATAGTTTCTTATTTTATCAAGACGCTTTAAGCCAATATCGTCGAATCCGTTTATCAAAATATATTTATTATCTTTTGATATGAAGTTAATAGAACCTATATAGTCATCAATATTATCTAAATTGAGATCCAATACATAATGATCCCCAAGATAAAAAAGGGAATCAGATGCTTGATAGCCTGTATCAGAAGCAAGCTGCTTGGAAAGATTATTAAGATATTCTTTATTTTTGACATTTCCTGCTATTTTATATTCAAATATAAATGCTCTTTCTGAATTTTGAAACAGTACACAAAGGGTTTTCTGGTGACAGGCCAGAGAATATACATTACTAATTATTAAATCTTCTTTTATATTTTTGATATGGTCACGAACTCTAGCAGCAAAGAGTGTTATGCGTTTGCCACTATGTCCAGTTTCTAACACATGGTCAATAGTATTAAAGATTTCACTTTTTTTTATAAAATTCACCAATTCATCAATGTTGTTATTCGTATATATTTCACCCACATAGACGCCTCTAGCTCTCCAATCTTCACCCTGGTACAGTTGGTATTTGTTTGTTTCATAAAACCAGTACGGACGCTCACCCTGCAGACTTACTATTGACTGTAAATTGCTGGCAACTTTTTCACAATTATCGTCAAAAATATCATATTTCAATAAACCTGTCACTTTCTCTTCAACAATCCATGACACATTTAAAAATTCATCGCACATGGGAAACTTGTTTTTTATCTTCTCATCTACATCTTTCATAAATGCCACATTATCAATGCAGGCATTCTCTTTTGAAAGCACTGATACTGGATATGCAAAAATAATAAATAATATGAATACAGCAAAATATATTGTATTTGTAGTTCTATTTTTCATATTTCTGCCATAGTGAATACAAAAAAAGTCCATGGAGCAGGTGACTTCGAGGTGTAGGCGTACCACTCAGACCGGCCGCGCTGGCACCTCCGGCTTCCGAGTGTGCAATCCGGGTGGGGCTTTCCTGTCTCTTGCTTGCACGGGGCACCTCCGGGGTGGCAGTGCATGGCCTGTATCCTGCCAGACTGAGCCGGCAGGATAGTTTGTGCAGAAAGCGCCTGAAATTTACCTGATGCCTTTCGCGGGCACAAGCTGCTTCTGTGCTCCGTTTCCTGCCCGCTCTGTTCAGTCCATACAAACAGGATCTGGTCAATCAGGGTCAGCCTGACCGCCGGATCCGCAGCGGCCGCAAACTCCGCCACCAGGGTCTTCAGCCTGCCGCTCCCATCCCCCACCATGGCCTCTTTGCAGCCCCTTCGGAAAATCAACCCCCATTCAACGGGCTGATAACGCTGCCGCCTCCTCCATGAAGGCCCTCCAGATGGGTGCGGCTGTGGCGCCGCCGCCTTCGCCCGGCCCCAGATCCACGCTGTGATCGTGCCCGACCCACACGCCCGCGGTGCATCCTGGCATGAAGCCCACAAACCAGGCATCCGCATTGTTGTCCGTGGTGCCGGTTTTGCCGCCCGCGCCTTTGGGCCCGGCCGCCTGTCTGCCGGTACCGCGCTGCACGGCCTGCACGAGTGCGGCCTTGAGCCATTGGGCGACCCCGGGCGACATGGCCTGCTTCAGCTCCGCCTGCGGCCAGGGGCGGATGCGGCCGTTTGGCTCGCGCACACTCGTGATGGCCACCGGCGCGTGCAGGAAGCCGTCGTTGGCGAAGGCGGTGTAGGCGCTGGTCATTTCCAGCAGCGACATCGGTGATGAGCCCAGGGCCAGGCTGTAGTCCTCCTCCAGGCGGGCCCTGATGCCCAGCCGTCTGGCCATGGCGATGAGCGCTGGAAAGCCGGTCTGCTGCAGGAGCCGCACGGCCGCGACGTTGCTGGAAAAGACCAGGGCATCCTGCAGGGAGATCTCGCCCCGGTACCGGTCGCCAAAGTTCTTCGGCCGCCAGGTTCGGCCGTTTTTCACCGTGAGCGCCAGCGGCTGGTCGGAAATGCGGCCTGCGCCCGACAGCCCGCCTTCCAGCGCGGCGGCGTAGAGGATGGGCTTGAAGGAGGAACCCGGCTGGCGGACCGCATGCACGGCCCGGTTAAACTGGTTCCGGTTGAAGTCCGTGCCGCCGATCATGGCCACGATCCGGCCGCTGGCCGTATCCATGGCCACCAGCGCGGCCTGGGGCGTCTTGCGGCTGGGCTGGCGCCGGGCCACCTGGTCAACGCCTCTGAGCAGGGCGCGCATGGCCGCCTCCTGCAGGCGGCTGTCCACCGAGGTCGAAACCTTGAAGCCGCCGGTCAGCAGTTCATCCGGGCTGTACGCCCGTTCCAGTTCCTTCTGCACATACTGGGCAAAATAGCCGTTCAAGGCGCGTTTCCAGCGGTTCCTGAGCTTCAGTTCCTGGGAAAAGGCCTGGTGCGCCATTTCGGCCGTGATGATGCCGTCTTCGGCCATGCGGTTCAGGACGTAGCGCTGCCGGCTCTTGGCGGCCTCAAAGTTCCGGAGCGGCGAGTAGTTGCCGGGCGACTGCGTCAGCCCCGCCAGAAGCGCCATTTCCGCCAGATTCAGGTCCGCCGCCCGCTTGCCGAAATAGGTGAGGGCCGCGGCTTCCACGCCGTAGGCGCCTTCGCCCAGGTAGATTTCGTTCAGATAAATGGTCAGAATGTCCTTTTTGGACAGCGCCCGTTCCAGACGATAGGCGAGCAGGGCCTCGCTCATTTTGCGGCTGAAGGTTTTTTCCCGGCCCAGCATCAGGGCCCGCGTGACCTGCTGGGTGATGGTGGAGCCGCCCTGTTTGCGGCTCCTGGAGAGCAGGTTGTTGAAGGCTGCTCTGAGAATGGACCAGCCGTCCACACCACTATGCTTCCAGAAATGGCCGTCTTCCGCTGCCACAAAGGCCTTGGGCAGGAGTTCCGGCAGTTGTTCGTATGGTACCAGGAGCCGGAATTCCCTGGCAATCGCGTCCAGGGCCTCGCCGTTGCGGTCGAGGATCAGCGTGGCCTGGGGCGGTTGGTAGTCGGCCACCGAGGTGATGACCGGCAGGTTCAGCGGAACCAGCCAGGCCAGAAGCGAGCCGATGAGCATAAGACAGAGCAGGGTAGTGCCCAAAAGCAGCAGACCCAGACCACGCTCGGTGATGAGGCGGGGGCCTTTGCCCGGTGCTGGCGCGTTTGGCGGATATGGACAGGGAACAGTGGACAAGGAAGCCTGGAAACTGTAGGGTGCGGGTCAGGGCGGCATGATCCTGGCTGCAGTTGGCGCATACAGGACCGGCTTGCATGTGGCTTTGTCTTTACCATGCTTTGCCGCTGCCGGCACCTTGAAACCCATATTCGGGGGCACTGTTTTGTCACGCATACGCCTGCTTTCGGAACAGGTATCGAATCAGATCGCTGCGGGCGAGGTGGTGGACCGGCCGGCAGCGGTGGTGAAAGAGCTGGTGGAAAACAGCCTGGACGCCCAGGCCAGCCGCATTCTGGTGGAAATTGAGGGCGGCGGCGTGGGACTGGTGCGGGTGAGCGATGACGGCGCGGGCATGGACCGGGATGACGCGCTCCTCTGTCTGGAGCGGCACGCCACCTCCAAACTGCACGAGGCTGCGGAACTCCCGGGCATTCGCAGTCTGGGCTTTCGCGGCGAGGCCATTCCGAGTATTGCCTCGGTGGCTTGGCTGCTCGTTTTGACCCGGCCGCAGGGCGAGCCCCTGGGCACGCGGGTTGAAGTGCGTCACGGCGTGCTGCGTGACCGGGGACCGGCCGGCTGCGGCTGCGGTACGGTGATGGAGGTGCGCCAGCTCTTTGCCAACATGCCGGCCCGCAAGAAATTTCTGAAATCGCAGCGCACCGAAATCTTCCACATGGAAGAGGCCGTGAAGAATCTCGCGCTGGCGCATCCGGCCGTGGCCTTTGTCCTGCAGGTCGAGGGCAGGAGGGTCCTGGACTATCCGCCAGGAGAAAGCCTGGAGGAGCGGCTGCGCCGTGTCTTTCGCTATCAGGACGAGCTGATTGTCCTGGAGGACGTGGCGGATCAGGGCGAGACAGGGGCAGGGGTTTCGGGCTTCCTCCTGCTGCCGGAAAAAACCTCGCTCAGCTCGGCGAAACTGCGGCTGGTGGTGAATGGTCGCGCGGTGCAGGACAACATGCTGCGCTTTGCGGTGCGGGACGCCCTGCAGGGCTATCTGATGCGCGGCTTCCAGCCGGCCGGTCTGCTGCGGATCGAGGTGCCGCCCGGCGAGGTGGATGTCAACGTGCACCCGGCCAAGCGGGAAATCCGCTTCCGGAATGCCGAGGCGGTGCGGCGGCAGGTGGCGGCCAGCGTGCTGGCGGCCTTGAAGCGCCACGAGCGGGCATTTCGGGAAAGCGTGTTCAGACCGGAAAGTCCGGGTTCAGGCGGGCAAAAGGCGGGCGGCCCGCAGACCTGCGGCCTTGAGGCCGCAGGCAGAGCGCCGCAGGCAAAGACGCTGCCCTGGCACACGGGCGAGCCGCTAGCGCCTGTGCCCGGGAGCCTGCCGCCGGGTCTGGATCCGCCTCCCCGGTTTGCCGCAGACTGCGGAGCGGCTCAGGCCCCGGTGCAGGGCGAGGCTGCCCGGCTGGCCCCGGATTCAGGTTCGAGCTTTGCCGGGCTCCGTCTCATCGGCCAGTTTTTTGCCCTGTATCTGCTCTGCGAGCGGGCAGGCCAGTTGGTGATCATCGACCAGCACGCGGCCCATGAGCGCATCCTCTATGGCCGGATGGTGCAGCATTATCTTGCAGGCCAGGCACCGGGACAGGCGCTGCTTTTTCCGGAAACCGTGGAGCTGCCGCCGGCCCTGCAGGAAGTCATGATCGCGCGGCAGGAGAGCGT
This sequence comes from Desulfobulbus oralis, assembly GCF_002952055.1. NCBI lineage: Bacteria > Pseudomonadati > Thermodesulfobacteriota > Desulfobulbia > Desulfobulbales > Desulfobulbaceae > Desulfobulbus > Desulfobulbus oralis. The sequence continues at coordinate 1,616,845 of NZ_CP021255.1, forward strand.
GAAGGCCCTGGGCTTTGCCGTGCAGGCCTTTGGCGACAATACCTGGGTGATAGAGCGGGTGCCGGCCCTGACCAGCGCTCTTGCGGCCGCGCTCGTGCTTCAGGAGGTGCTGACCGGCCTGCGGCTGGCGCCATCCGCCCTGCAATCCCCCACACAGGACGGTGAAGGCCTTTTGCCGCCGGTGATGGCGCAGATCTTCGCAAATCTCGCCTGCAAGGCGGCCATCAAGGGCGGTCGCTCCCTGGCGCCCCAGGAAATGCTGGATCTTCTGGCGCAGATGGAGCAGAGTGCGGTGTTCAGCCATTGCCCGCACGGCCGGCCGGTCATCAAGATCTTTTCGGCCGCAGAGGTGGAGCAGTGGTTTCATCGCCGGGAATAGCCGCAAAAAAATGGACAATGGAGAGGCAATCATGAGGCGCGTCAAGGCTTCGCCCCTGCGGATACGGGTACCGGTTGCCCGCAAGGCCACGCAGGTCATGCGGGCCCGCAAGGGCAGAGGCAGCTACCGGCGTTGCCGCCTGCAACAGCAGTGGCGGCGCGAAACGCAGGAATGAAAAGAAGCCCCGTGCTCCCTTTAAGGGAACACGGGGCTTCCTGCGCAAAGGCTTCATGCTGAGCGCCCCGCGCTCGTTTTCGGAGAGCCGCCTGGGCTGCGGCGCCGGCTGCCCCTGCCAGAACCTCATGCCGTTGCAGCACCAAGTGGATGAAATCATCCATTTGCACTCAGCCTGTCGAGTTCTTTGCTCCCGATCCCGGTGCCATGGGCCTTACGGAACTGCCAGGAAAAATTCGAGACTGTGGCAGAGCGGGCGACTTATCACTTGAAGCGCTCTGGCGGCTGGGCTAAAGTTGTAACCGTATAAATGGGGCCACGATTTTGCATTCCAGATGGCCTTGTTCGCCGTTCGGACCGGTCCCGGGCACTTTGTTTCAAAAAAAGGAGGCATTGCAATGAATGAGGACAACTCGTCGGTCGTTATTGACCGGGGAAAATCACAGTGGTCCGATCTGTGGAAAAAGGAGGATTACTGGGCCATCTGGCTGGGTTTTTTCCTCCTGATTGTGGCCGCTGTTCTGGTCTCCGGCGGCAGGCCGGATCTGGAAGCCAGGAATGCCGGTTTTGTGGCTGCCATGCAGGCCGAGGCTCTCAAGCCCATCAAGACCATTGAGTGGTACGAGGCCAAGGCCGCACAGGGCAAACTGCAAGGCCAAGACGTCGGCCCGGTCAAGACTCTGATAAGCCAGCTTAAAACCCCGGACAAATGGAAATCCAATCCCCTGGATGCTCTGTTCATGGATCAGGCCAAAGTGGATCAGGTGAATGCGCCGGTTCAGGCCAAGGTGGACAAGCTGAAGGCTGCCGAGGCCGAGGCCTTGGGCGTGGCCCGTACGGCTCAGGACGCCGCTTCTGCCGCCTCCTACAAGGATGAGGAGTTGAACAAGGCGGCCACCGCGGCCATCGATGCGTGGCAGGATGCCTACAAGAAGAGATCGGATGCTGCCAAAAAGCTGAAGAAACCCTTCAACCGCATATCCTCGCTTATCATTCTGGGCTTGGCCCTGGGCGTTCTGACCACCATCGGCGCGACCTTCATCGGCCTGCGTCCGGGCAAGTTCTTTGTTGCCTTTGTGGGCGTTTATCTCCTCTGTGTGTTGGCCAATATCCTGGGCAACCAGATTGATATGCGCAAATGGGGTTTGAATGCGGAAATCTGGTCCATCATCCTGGGCATGTTGCTGGCCAATACCGTGGGTACGCCCAAGTGGCTGAAAGAAGGCGCACAGGTTGAATACTTCATCAAGACCGGCTTGGTGCTGCTGGGCGCGGAAGTCCTTTTCCACAAGCTTTTGGCCATCGGTATCCCGGGCATTTTCGTTGCCTGGGTGGTCACGCCCATCGTGCTGATCTCCACCTTCATTTTTGGCCAGAAGGTGCTGAAGATGCCGTCCAAGACCCTGAACATCGTCGTTTCCGCCGACATGTCGGTGTGCGGCACCTCGGCGGCCATCGCCACTGCGGCAGCCTGCCGAGCGAAAAAGGAGGAACTGACCCTGTCTTTGGGTATGTCCATGACCTTTACGGCCATCATGATGGTCGCCCTGCCGGCAGCCATCAAGGCCCTGGGCTTGCCCGAAATTCTGGGTGGCGCGTGGATCGGCGGCACGGTCGATTCCACCGGTGCGGTTGCTGCGGCCGGCGCTTTTGTCGGCCCCAAGGCCATGCAGGTCGCGGCCACGATCAAGATGATTCAGAACGTCCTTATCGGGGTTACGGCCTTCTTTGTCGCCCTGTACTGGGCCACCAAGGTTGATGTGCAGCATGGCGAGAAGGTGAGCATGCTGGAAATCTGGCACCGCTTCCCCAAGTTCGTTATCGGCTTTTTGGCCGTTTCCATTATCTTCTCCCTGGCCTGCGGCAGCATGGGCAGCGATATGGCCAAAATTCTGGTGGACAACGGCGCCTGCAAGGTTTCCGTGCCCCTGCGCGGCTGGTTCTTTGCCCTGGCCTTCATCTCCATCGGCCTGACCACCAACTTCCGCGAACTGGGCAAGTACTTCAAGGGCGGCAAGCCGATCATCCTCTATGTGTGCGGCCAGAGCTTCAACCTGGCTTTGACCCTGTTGATGGCCTGGATTATGTTCTACAAGGTGTTCCCGCAGATTACCGCCAATCTGTAACGTGAAGTTCTGACTCAAACTGCCGGCTGCTGCGCTTTTCCCGCGGTAGCCGGCGGATTTTCGCGAAAAGGCAACGGTGTGAAGAACAGGGCTATGCGCATCAGAGCGCTGCAGTTGGGCGCCTGGATTCTGGGGCTGTGGTTTTTTTTCGCCGTGTTGACGCCCCGGATCGAGGCTTTGTCGCCCTCATGGCAGGCATATAACGCGACGCAGGAGAAGTACGATCTGGACAGCGGTGCCTTGTATTACACCAATGTGCCGGTGACGCAGGAAGCCGAAATGCACGTGCGCGAGGCCGTGCGGAAAGGCATGAAAGACTGGCGGGCCCGGTACTGAGGCTGGCCGGCGCTCAGCCTGCTACTCCTGCAATACGGTCACGACTTCCAGCCGTTTTTCCCCCGTTGCCACCCTATCGCCCGGATAGAGCTTGCGCCTTTTGCGGCGCTCGATCTCGCCGTTGACCCGTACCAGACCTGCTGCAATCAGCAGACCCGCCTCGCCGCCTGTGGCCGCGAGGTTTTCCCGCTTCAGCAGTTTGTCCAGCTCGATAAAGGGCGTGTGAATGACTGCGGACCTGACGGCTTGTTCAGTCATGGTGCAAGCGGCATGTGAAAAAGTCGATGGTGAGCGAGGGCCGGCTGGGCACGAACTGCCGGTAGGCGGTGCCGGAGCTGTCCAGCATGATTTTGGATGCGCGTACCGAATCTGTAGCCGCATACTTGTCGGACAGGTAAATGATTTCGCCGATGCCGGACTGAATGATGATCTTCGTGCATTCATTGCAGGGGAAGAGGGCGACGTACATGCGGCAGCCCGTGAGGTCGCGGGTAATGGCGTTCAGAATGGCATTGACCTCGGCGTGGCAGACAAAGGGATATTTGGTGTCCAGATAGGCGCCTTCCCGGGCCCAGGGCAGCCTGTCGTCCGAACAGCCGCGGGGGAAGCCGTTATAGCCGATGCCCACGATGCGGTTGTGGGGGTCTGCCACGCAGGCGCCCACCTGCGTGTTCGGATCCTTTGACCGGCCGGCCGAAAGCAGGGCCAGCGACATGAAGTATTCGTCCCAGCCGAGCACATCCTCCCGCTTGCCGCTCATGACTGCGGCTCCCCGTTTTGGGGCGCCTGTCCGGCCTTGAGAGCCCGGCGCCGTGCCCGCCAGTCCGGCGCCGTGCCAGCGGCCTTGCCGACAAAGTTGCCGATGGCCGTAAAATAGTGGCGGCCGCCTTTTTCAATCACCGTATTGTGACCCGCGCCGGGCACAACCTGCAGCTCCTTGTTTTTCGCCGCGCTCCGCTCGTGTAACAGCTCGGCCTGCCACAGGCCGATAAGCTGGTCGCAACTGCCGTGGAGAATGAGGGTGGGTTTGCCGATGCCGCCAATCTTGGCCGCATTGGCAAAGGGATCCTCCGCGTCGGTCAGATCCTCCTGCTCCAGGCCCAGTGCCTGGGCCACCGGCAGTGCCCGGGCAAAGCCGGATTCGATGACGAGCGCACGGATATCATCCCCGTATCTGGCCGCCACCTCTATGGCGCAGGCGCTGCCCAAAGACCGGCCCATGACCGCGAGCGGTCCTGTATAGCCGTGTTCGGCCAGCCAGTTTTTGACGTAGAGAAAGGCTGTCCCGGCATCGGGAAGCAGGGTGGCGAGCCTGGGCTCGTCGCCGCTCCAGCCAAAGCCCCGGTAGTCGATAACCAGAAAATTCAAGCCTTCGGCCACATAGCAGGGCCCGATTTCGTCATGCTCCGGCACGCATTCGGTGTTGCCGTGAAAGAAGATGAGGGTCGGGCTGGATGCGGCGTGGCTGAAAAACCTTGCCCCCAGAATCACGCCGTCCGCCAGCGGAATGTCGATATTGACAGCACCTGCCGGGGCTTCGTTTTTTGCCCGTTTGGTGGGATGAAAGAGCAGCCGCTCAACAGCCTGGATATTCATGATGTGGCCCGCGTCGTGGGAAGGGCCGGCAGACAGCGGGGCCTGCCGGCGCAGAAGGCAGCCTTATGCCAGCAGTTCGATGCCGGAGAAGAAATAGCCGATCTCGAATGCCGCGGTTTCCGGGGCATCGGAGCCGTGGGTGGCGTTGTTGTCGATGGAGGTGCCAAATTCCTTGCGCAATGTGCCCTGAGCCGCATCGTTCGGATTGGTCGCACCCATCAGCTCGCGCCATTTTCTGATGGCGCCCTCGGCCTCCAGCACCATGACGATGCAGGGGCCGCTGGACATGAAGTTGGTGAGGTCGTTGAAGAAAGGCCGCTCCCTGTGCACCGCGTAAAAGCCCTCCGCTTCTTTCTTGCTCAGGCACAGCTTTTTCAGCCCCAGGATTTTGAAGCCCTCGGCATAGATGCGGGTCAGGATTTTCCCGGCATTGCCGGCCTTGAAGGCGTCCGGTTTGATGATGGCAAAGGTACGTTCCATGAGACATCTCCTTGAAATGGAATTGGTAACGAATGCTGGACAATAACACAGTGGGGCCGCTGGAGGCGAAAAAAAACGGCAGAATGCACCGCTCTTTTCACATTCTCTGCCACCTGGCCGCAGGCGGGACGCGGGCTGGGGCCAGCACCCGGCCAGGCTGGTTTCGGAAGAGATTGCTCGGCAGCGGTTGTGGCGGAGCAGGGGCTCACTGCAATTTTTTCCGCTTTTTGGCAAAGACAAAAAAACGCTGGCCCAGATAGTTCATATAGGTAAAAAGGCACATGCCGCAGAGCAGGGCGATATTGTCACGGGTACTGACCGACGAGGCGGCGAGCAGCCAATACATCATTTTCATGGCCAGGTAATAGGCAAGAAAATAGCAGGCGGCAATGTGGAGGATGAACTTGAAGATCATGCCGAGCGAGTGCTCATTGTTCTGAAAGGTGTAGTATTTGTTGAGAAAATAGCTGAGGGTACTGCCAACGATATAGTTGGCGGCCGAAGAGAGCCAATAACTGAGCCCCAGCATGTTATAGGCAACAAACATGACGCTTGCCCCGAGAGCTGTGTTGATCAGGCCCACGAGCAGGAATTTGTAGAGTGTTTTGTCAGGATGTCCGAGCACAGTGGTCCCCCCCTGAATTGAGCATATCTCTCACTGTTTGATTTTCAAGGCTGTTGCGTGGCCGTCCTGCTGGAAAGTTTCGACGCCGCAGTCCGCCAGCTTGTGCGGCCTGTCGCGGCCGCCCGTGCTGCCGAGAGAGGTGATTTGCGGGGCCTGCGCCGCAACGGGCGCCTGCACGCCAAGGGAGCCGCTTTCATCGATGAGGCGGCGGGCTCTGTCGAGGGAAACGGGCCTGGGGTCATGGGCTTTTTTGCAGGAGTTGGCGGATGCCTTCGGGGGAACAGGTTTTCACGCCGTTCTGCGGATCGAGGGCGGCGGCGAGCAGGGCGCGGGCGAGGTCCGTGACGGGCAGGGGACGCTGGCTGCGCAGCAGGCCGATGGCGTTCAGGCCGTGCAGGATGCGGACGCTGATTTTTTCGCCGGGGCGGTCGCTGTCCGGGCGGATGAGCAGCGGCGGGCGGCAGATGCGCAGGCGCGGGTAGCCGAGCGCGGTGATGGCCTCTTCCAGCGCGCCTTTCATGCGCGGATAAAAGAAGGGCGAGCGGGCATTGGCCCCGGCGGCGGAGACCAGCACCAGGGTGGAAGCGCCGTTGTGCCGGGCGGCGCGGGCGAAGTCGAGGGCGGCCTGATAGTCGATTTGCCATTGCGCGGCCTTGCTGCCCGCCACTTTCAAGGTGGTGCCGAGGCAGATGAAGACGGCATCGCCCTGTACCTTGTCCGCCCATTGCTGCGGCTGATGGAAGTCGATGATGTGGCTGTGCAGTTTGGCGTCGGTCAAGTCCGGGGCCCGGCGGCCGAAGCTGTCGATGCGCTCTACCGCCGGGGCGGCGATGAGCAGCGGCAGCAGGGCTTGGCCGGTGGCGCCCGTCGCGCCGATGACGAGGGCCTTCATGTCGGTTTCCTTGGCTGGTGTTGTCTGCGGCCGTTTGAAAAGGCTTGTCAAACGGCCTTCGTCGTCTCCGGCTGCCTGAAAACGTCAGGCGTAGTGTTTTTCCAGATGGGCCATATAATCCGCCGCGCTTTGGGCGACCAGTTTTTTGGCGCCTGCGTCGTAGCCGGCGTTGCTGTCGATGGTGTGGAAGGCGAACAAGGGCTGCCAGTTTGCATGGCAGTAGCGCATGGAAAGTTCGAAGGGGCGCAGGACTTCGGCGACGCTGCAACCGACTGCACCGTTTGCCCGGTAGTCTGCAGCGGGTGCGCCCAGCGAGACGGCGATGCCGGTTTTTCGCCCGGCCAAGGCCTTGCCTCTCGAGCCGTATGCCCAACCGTAGACGAGCACGTCGTCAAACCATTGTTTCAGCAGCGGCGGACAGTTGAACCAGTACACGGGGAATTGGAATACGAGGCTGCCGTGCGCTGCCACCAGTGCCTGTTCACGGGCAACATCAATTTTGCCGTCGGGATAGGCATCGTAGAGGGCGTGGACGGTGTAGCGGCCGGGATGCTTCGCCAGCTCGGCGAGCCAGCGCTGGTTTACGGTGGACTGGGCGAGGTTCGGATGGGCGGCGATAACGAGGGTTTTCATGGATTTTCCTTGTTGAGGTCGGGGCAGGGAGGCTGGACGGCGGCAACGGCGTTGGATACGACATCCAAATCCTGCAAGCCGGTAATGGCGAGGTTCATGCTGCATCTCCCTGGGTTTGGTGGATGAGGGGAAATGGTGCCACTTGATCAGCCATCGCTCAATGTTTTTTTGGAATAAGCCACGCCTTCTGGAAGATGCCCTTCAGACGGCTTTTTTATTTCAGCAGTTCGCTGACGGTTGTCAGGGTATAGCCCTGGGCACGCAGGCCGTCGATGATGTGCGGTAGTGCTTCGCGTTCGGCGCGGCAGGCATCAAGGCAAAAGGGGTGCAGCAGGATGATGGCGCCGTTGTGCGCCTGGGCGAGGGCAGCGGCGGTAATGGCTTCGGCGCTGGGCGGCTGCTGGCGGGCGGGTTCGCTGTCCCACATCACGGTGGTGATGTGGTGGCGGGCGAGATACCACGGCAGGCCGAGCAGTTTTTTGCCGTAGGGCGGGCGGAAGTGGATGGGGCCGTGATAGCCGGCGGCGCGGATCAGGGTGTTGGTGTCTTCGATTTCGCGCGCGATGAAGGCCGGCGAACGCAGCAAAAAGCGCCGGTGGCTGTAGGAGTGGTTGCCCAGTTCGTGTCCGGCGGCGGCGATGCGCTGCGCCGCCTGCGGGTGGCGCGCCATGTTTTCGCCGATCATGAAGAAGGTGGCCTTCACGTTTTTTTCGGCCAGCACCGCCAGCACGGCATCGCTGGTGCTTTCGCTGGGCGCGTCATCGAAGGTGAGGGCGATGCGTTTGTGGTCGTTCGCGCCGTGGCAGACGAGCTTGCCGATGAGCTGGTAGCAGCGGGCGTTCATCAGCAGGTAGAGGCCAACAGATGCGGCCATTGCCACTGCGAGACCGATCAGCAGTTTGTTTGGTTTCATCGGCTATGGCCCAAACGGTTATGGATGCAAGTCCACAAGATTGTCCCATCCGGCGGGATTGCGCAGCGGCAGAATCAGCAACAGGCTGCAAAAAGTTTACTTGCCGCGCCGCTGCTGCATCAGCCAGTCGCGGGCGGGTTCAAGCAGGTAGGCGTAGTCAAACGAATACATATGCTCTGCGCCTTTGTGGGTGCTGTTTGCGGGAATCACCGTATTCGGCGTGAAGCGGATGAAGTTGATGCGTTTGCCTTGGGCGAGCATTTGTTGGACTTTTGCATTCTGTTCCGCCTGCGGCAGTTTGGCGGAAAACTCGGTTTCGGCGTAGGCGACTTTGTTTTGTTGCAGCATTTCGCCGACTTGCGCCATGCCTGCCGATGCCTTCGGGTCGGCGGCGGAAACGGTGTAGATGAATTTCGCCCGCGTGAGCGGTTTCAATACGTTGATGTCCCATTGGCTGCCGACGAACATGGAGGCGGCAAAGAAATTCGGCTCGATGCTGTTGAGGTAGAAGGAAATCATGCCGCCCATGGATTGACCGGTGGTGTAAACGCGGTCGGGGTCAATCGATTTTTGGGTCATCAGGCTTTTGACGAGGCGCAGGGTCATGCCGACTTCGTCCGTGGTTTGCCATTGGTCGTTGACCGCCGTTTCGGTGTAGGACGGCACGAGGACGAAGGCGGGGTGTTTTGCCTGCGCTTCGTCGGTTGCCCAAATAATGCCGCCGTAGCCCTGCATCAACGGGGCTTTCACGCCTTTGCTGGCGGTGCTGGCATCGGCAATGAACATCAGCAGCGGGTATTTGCGGCCGGGTTCGAGGTTTTTCGGCGTGTACAGATTGTACTGCATTTCCTTGCCCGTTTGCGGGTCTTTGAAGGTCAGCACCTCAAAACGCGGGGCGATTTGCTCGCGCAGGGCGAGCAGGCGGCTGTCGTAGGATTTATCCGCGCCGCCGTACTGCTTGTCCCACGCGGGATTTTGCGTGCTTTGGGCGGCGGGGCTGTTTTCGATGGTGTTTTGCGTGGTGGTGCAGGCTGTCAGCAGCAGGCAAGCGGCGATGACGGCGGCGGTCTTTTTCATAGACTTGATCCTTGAAAGATTGAGGGAAACAGTTAGTTCGCTTTTATGCCCAGGCGGTTCAGCGCATCAATGGCAGGCTGCGAAACATGGTCGCCGCGTGCGGCGGATTTTTGATGCCAGCGCACGGCTTGGGTCATGTCTTTTGCCGTGCCGATGCCGTTTTCGTAGCAGTAGCCCAGCCAATATTGCCCCGTGATGTCGCCTGCTGCTGCCGCTTGCGTGAAGTAGGCAAAGGCGGTTTGCGCATTTTGGGCGACGCCTTCGCCGTTCAGATACATCAAGCCCAGATAGCGCGGCGCTTTCATATGCCCCGCCTGCTGCGCCTGCTCAAAGTAGGGCATGGCGTGTCGGTAGTCCTGCTTCTGATACAGGGCAATGCCTTGGTCCAGCAGGGCTTTCGCCTGTTCTTTTTGTGAAGATATGGCGCAGGCGGTGAGTAAGGCGGCAAGGATGGCGAGTACCAGGATTTTGAATTTCATCGTTTTTCTTTGGTTTCATCGGCTATTGCCCAAAGGGTTATGGATGAAAGTCCACAAGATTGTCTCATCCGGCGGGCCTGCGCAGCGGCAGGCTCGGTGGCAGGCCGCATGGGCTGAGGATTTCGGGGTGGCGCGCTCCGGCGCGGATGTGGTGACCGGGGCGGCGGGTATTTTGGTGCAGGCCTGGGCCACGCGGTCGGTGGCGCCGGTGATAAGGCTATTCATGGTATTTGTGAAGGCTTGCGGGCAGGGGGCTGCCTGAAAAATATCCGTTCCGTTTCACCCGTTGAAATCCAGCAGAATTTTGCCGATATGCGTGCCCTGGTCGATTTCGCGGTGGGCGTTTTGCACGTCCCGGTAATCGAATATGCGGTGCAGCAGCGGCTTGGCGATACGCCCGTCGGCAAGCAGCGGCCAGACGCGTTCGCGCAGCGAGGCGGTGATGGCGGCTTTTTCCGCGCCGCTGCGCCCGCGCATGGTCGAGCCGGTAATGTGGAGGCGCTTGATGGTGATTGGCAGCAAATCCGCTTCCCTTGCGGTCTTGCCGCCAATAAAGCCGATGAGGAACAGCCGCCCGTCTTTGTTCAGGCAGGCAATGTTCTGCGTGAAATAGCGCGCGCCGACGATGTCCAAAATGCCATCCGCACCGCCGTTTGCCTGTACGACGGCGACGAAATCTTCGGTTTTGTAGTTGATGGGCATCGCGCCGAAGGCGGCAACTGCCTGTTTCTTATCGTCGTTGCCGACAGTGGCAAAGGTTTTCAGGCCCAGGCCCCGGGCGATGGTCAGTCCGGCCAGCCCGATGCCGCTGCTGCCGCCATGCACCAGCAGGCTTTCGCCCGCCCTCATCTGCCCGTCCATAAACAGGTTCGCCCACACCGTGAAAAAGGTTTCGGGCAGCATGGCGGCGTCGGCAAGGGAAAAACCGTGCGGCAGCGGCAGCACCTGCCCGACGGGGACGACGCAGTATCCGGCATAGGCACCGCCGTCAGTCAGCGCGCAAACCTGGTCGCCGATTTGAAAACCGCTCACGCCTTCGCCCAATGCCACCACTTCGCCCGACATTTCCAGGCCCAGAATCGGCGTTACGCCTTCGGGCACGGGGTACAGGCCCTGGCGCTGCAGGATGTCGGGACGGTTCACGCCCGCATAGGCGGTTTTGATGAGGATTTCGCCCGCCTGCGGCTGCGGGATGGCGGTGGTTTCGAGGTAGAGCACGTCGGGGCCGCCGGCGCTGTGCGTATTGATGCGTTGCATAGTCATGGGTGTTCCTCATTGGTTGAATTTCAGTCCGGCCAGCCATTTCACCTGCGCGATGCCCTGATAGCGTGGCGCGGTGTCGTAGGTGCCGTCCAGGGTGGCAATGGCGACTTTATCGTCATTATCCAGCGCGAAGTCGAAGGCGGCAAGGTTTTCATGAATACGGGCGGGGCAGCTTTTGCCCCGCTCGGCGGCCAAGCCGTTCAATCCAGCCCTTTTTTGTGCAGCCAGTTCGCGATGTGGTCGGCGACTTGTGCGTTATTCAGGTCGCTGAACAGGAAGTGGGTGTTGCCTTTGATGCCGACTTTCGGCAGGTGGACGAGTTCGGCCTTGCCACCGTGTTTGTTGACGGTATCGACGAACTGCTGCGCCATTTTCATGCATTTCCTTATTGGACAAGTGAAAGTTAAGCGTCAATGGCGGCGTATTGCGCGTCATCAACGGGTTCACACCACTCGTTGTTTGCGCCTTCTTTCGGCACGGTAACGGAAATGTGTGAAAACCATTGGTCTTTGACGGCGCCATGCCAATGTTTGACTTCGGGCGGAATATCCACCACATCGCCCGGTTGCAGACGGCTTGCCGCTTTGCCGGCTTCCTGATACCAGCCCTCGCCTGCCGTGCAAATCAGGATTTGACCCGCGCCGTGGTGGATATGCCAGTGGTTGCGGCAACCCGGCTCGAAAGTGACGTTGACTACCGCCGCGTCGCGAACGGCAAGCGGGGCAAGATAGCTGGTGCCGGTAAAAAATTGGGCGTAAGCGGTATTTACTTCACCAGTAGGGAAAGGTTGTTTGAAATTTTCGGGATGGGACACGGTTTTCTCCTTATTGTTTGGCAATTTGCTGAATTTCCAAAACGGCTTCGTCGTCCAGACCGATGTTTTTGGCGATGGCGATATGGGAAGCCAACTGGTTTGCCACGCCGTCAAGAGTGCTTAGGGCGGCGATGGTAATGGTTTCTCGCTCTTGGTGCGTCAGGCGGTCGTCTGAAAAGATGTCGCCAAAGAGGTGGGCGGTCAGGTAGTAATCGCTGCGCGGGGCAAAGGCGGCAAGCGCGCCGCCGACGGGGTGTCCGACCAATTCTTCACGCAATATGCGCCCGCGCTCTGCCATATCGCCTGCGGGTAGCGGGGAGGGCGGCTGCCCTTCGTGTGCGGGTTTGCCTGATTCTTTACGCTCTTCTACGACGTTCATCAGCGTGGTCAAGGCGTTTAAGCTGCGCGGGAAACCGCAATAGGCGTAAAGCTGCTCCAACGCACTTTGTGCCTGCTGGACAGTTAAGCCGTCCGCACCGAATGCCGCGTGAAGATGACGGGCCAGCGCGTCTTGGTCGCCGCCTGCGCTAGCAGCGGCAAGGGCGGCGAGATGCTGTTGGGTTTTCGTTAAAGACATGATGGTTCTCCAAAAGGGTTGGTCACGGTTTCGCCGTTCACCACGGCAGTGAGGCGGATTTTGTTGAGCAAGATGGAGGTCGCGCCCATGTGGACGAACACGGCGGCATCGTCAATCAGCGGCACGGCGGCGGCTTTGTCGGCTTGCAACAGGGCGTGCCAGAGGCGGGTGGAAAGGTTGGGGATATCCGGTTGCATAAAGATTCTCCTGAATGATGTGGATTAGCGCATCTGTTTTTTCCAGAACGCCAGCGCGTCTTTCTCCCAGCCAGCGGCGGATGTGCCGCTGCCGAGGGCGAAACCGTGGCCGAGGCGGGGATACTCGTGAAATTCGGTGGGCACGTCCATCGCTTTGAGCTGTTCGATGCGGCGGCGCATGACGCGCGGTGCAGCAATGCCGTCGTTTGCGCCCACGGCGACGAAGGTGGCGGGTTCGCCGGTGCGGTTGATATCGCTGTGCCCCGTGTACAGCATGATGACGCTCACGGGTTTGGACGGTTCGCGTTCGCCGAAAGCCTGCGTGCCATAAGAGCCGATGGCTGCCGCCATTCGCGCACCGGCGGATGCTCCCCAGACGGAATAGCCGTTTGGATTGACCTTGAGCGCGGCGGCGTTTTCGCGCACAAACGCCACCGCCCGCACCATATCCTGCGTGGCCGCCTGCCCGCCCGCGCCGGCACGGTATTTCACTACGAAGGCGTTATAGCCCTGTGCCGCCACGCGCTTGGCGATGGGGAAGCCCTCGTGCAGCGAGCCGACGTAGGCAAAACCGCCGCCCGGCGCAATCATGGCAAAGGGGGCGTTGTCCCTGCCTTTGAACATGAAGATGCCGGTGTGACGTTTGCCCGGGTCGCGGCGTTTGTCGGCTTCGGCATAAATCTCGTAAAACACCGCCTCGCCGCGCGCCCGCTGCGCCGCCATATGGTTGAGCGTTTCGACGATCTCTGCGGGATGAATGTGGCTGTGATACGGCATCAGCTCCGCCACGCGGTTAAGCGGCAGATTGGGCGGCTCGCGGCCGTCGTCCCACGGCAGCAGGCGCTCGGCAAAACCCTGAAAAGCAGGCTGGGCGAGAACATCGCGGATGGTGCTGTCCGTGCTCAGCGGCTGGGCATGAAGCGGCGCCATGACCGCACTGCCGCACAACAGGGCGGCGAGCAGCATTGAACGATTCCGTTGCATATAACCTCGTGAAAACCGCCGGCAAACGATCTAGGAAAACAGATTCGGCAAGGATAACCACCGCGTTATGGACAATTTGAGTTTCATGCTTTTAGTTATCTTTGAAGGCTGCTTGAAGATTGGGGGCATTTCCAGGCAGCCTTTTTAATGATGGTTGGGAAGGCGTTTCCCGGTTTGCGCAACAATCAAACCGCCGCCAGTTTCCGACTGTCGCTGATCATGAAGTTGGCGATGCGGCGCTTGATGAGCCAGCGGGCGATGACCTGGGCGATGCTTTTGCCGTGTTTCCTGGCGATGGCGGCGAGCGCCGGGTTTTCAAAGATGCCGAATTTGCCTTCGGCGAACGGCCCCCACGCTTCGGGGACGATGCCTTCGGCGCGGAGCGTGTCCACTTGTGCCGCCTGCTGATGGAAGGGGTTGATTTCAATCTGGTCGGCGGCAGGCATGACTGTGTTGAAGATGCCAAGGTCGATGACGCGGTCGGCGGTGAAATTGCTCACGCCGATGGCGCGGATTTTTCCCGCTGCCTGGTATTCTTCCAGCGCGCGCCAGGTGCCGTAGATTGTCGTTGAAGGGCTGGTGCAGCAGCATCAGGTCGATGTGGCCGCAGTCAAGGCGCGAGAGCGTGCGGTCAAGCGAGGCTTTGGCGGCTTCATAGCCGTAGTTTTCCACCCAGACTTTGCTGGTGATGAAGATTTCTTCACGCGCCACGCCGCTTTGTTTGACGCCCTGCCCGACTTCGGCCTCGTTCATGTAGGCCTGAGCGGTGTCGATGTGGCGGTAGCCTGCTTTGATCGCCTCCGCCACTGCCTGCGCGGTTTCTGCGGGCGGAATCTGGAAGACGCCGAAGCCGAGGACGGGGATTTGTACGCCGTTGTTCAAGGTAAAGGTTTGCATGGTGGTGTTCCCTATAAATGATCAATTAACGATTCACCATCCGCTGCGAGGCGGCGGTGTAGCGGTGGCCGACGATTTCAATGCGGCGCAGGGCTTCGTCCAGTTCGCCCAAATCGGCGGCAGTCAGCGCGGTGTTTACAGCGGTAAGGTTTTCTTCCAGGCGATGCCGCTTGGTCGTGCCGGGAATCGGCACAATCCACGGCTGCTGCGCCAACACCCAGGCCAGCGCAATCTGCGCCTTGGTCGTCCCGTGGCGGCGGGCGACACCATCAATCACTTCAAGCAGCGCAGCATTGTGCCGCATGGCATCTTTCTGAAAACGCGGCAGGTTCTGGCGGAAATCATCGTCGGCAAGCGGCGTGTCCGTGGTCATCGCTTCGGTCAGAAAACCCTTGCCGAGCGGGCTGAACGGCACAAGCCGATGCCCAGTTCGCGCAATACGGGGAAAATCGCCGTTTCCGGCTCGCGCCACCACAGCGAATACTCACTTTGCAGGGCGGAAACGGGCTGCACCGCGTGGGCACGGCGGATGGCGTCCGCACCCGCTTCGGACAGGCCGAAATAGCGCACCTTGCCGGCGGCAATCAGGTCTTTCACCG
The DNA here is from genome assembly GCF_002952055.1 of Desulfobulbus oralis. NCBI lineage: Bacteria > Pseudomonadati > Thermodesulfobacteriota > Desulfobulbia > Desulfobulbales > Desulfobulbaceae > Desulfobulbus > Desulfobulbus oralis. Next base: position 1,631,886 of record NZ_CP021255.1, read on the forward strand.
CCCCCGCCACCTCTTCCATCGGCACGGCGGGATCGACGCGATGTTGGTACAACAGGTCGATGTAATCGGTATTCATGTGGGCAAGCGACTGCTCAACCACGGCACGGATGCGTTCGGGGCGGCTGTCCAGGCCGTCGGTGACGATGCCGTTTTTAAAACCGAATTTGGTGGACCTGACCTGACAATCGCAGCATCCCAAACGGAGACACCTGTCAGATCAGGCCTGGGCTACCGCTGACAGCCTCCAATGCGTCGCATCTATCCTGAAAATCAGTCTTCCTCGCCCAGCTCTTCCAGCATTTCCATTGACGGCACAAAGAAAAGCGTTCCGGTGACCGCCGTGCTGAAATCGAGCAGGCGGTCGGTATTGCCCTCCGGCTCGCCTATGAACATGTTTTCCAACATCTTGCGCGTGGTGGAAAAAGTGCCCGCGTATCCGATAAAATAAGTGCCGAACTCCCCTTTGGCCGGATTGGAAAACGGCATGTTGGCTCGGACTATTTTGAGCTCGTTCCCGTCCGCGTCCTCGATGTTGGTCACCGCATTATGTGCATTTTCGGGTTTCTCCTCGTCGCCCAGTTCCACATCATCGAATTTTCTTCTGCCGATGGCCTGCTCTTGTTCTTCCGTGGACAGGGCATTCCAAGCCTCCATATCGTGCATGTATTTCTGTACGAAGGCGTAACTGCCTCCCGCGAAAGAAGCATCTTCTTCGCCGATGACGGCGGACGCGAAGCGCTCCTCGTCTTCCGGGTTTTCCGTGCCGTCCACGAAACCGATGATGGCCCGGCCGTCGAAATAACGGAAGCCGTGTACTTCATCGACGTAACTGACCGCCCCCCGGAGTTTGGTGCTGATTATGGATGCTGCCTCGTGGCAGACATCCATTCTGGCGGCCCGGATATGAAAGAAAAGATCGCCCGGTGTGGAGACCGCCGTGTGTTTCGCCCCCCGTATTTCCCGGAACACTTCCAGTTCTTTCGGCTTCCCTCGTCCGGGAAAAAGCCTGTCCCACGCCTCCGAACCGAATCCCATAACACAGCTGACGGCCGAGGCGGGCAGACGTGTACGCAGGCTTCTGGCCACAACCGGGAAATCGGCGCACATCTCCTTCACCTGGTTCAGTGCGCCCTTTCAGTGCGCCCTTTTCGTCCCGCAAGCCGAAAACCATGAAAATGGCGTGCTCGCCCGGCCCGTTGGTGACATCCTGGGGTTTCATCGGAATCTTCCTTCTCTCGGTACAAGTCGTCATGTTTGTCTCCTCAAACGAAATTGGTTAGGTAAAAGTGCGGTCGTCTTTCGCAGCCAGTTTAGGTTGGTTTGGAACCAGACAAAATTGCTAACTATTTAGAAATGCTGGATTTTTCAACCCAGCTTATCCGCTTATCTGAAGATAATTGCAGTTCTGTATTTTCAGGTGGTCTGAAAGACCGTCTGAAAAGGGATTTTTAGATAGTGCCGTCAAATTATTGCTGCCCACAATGAGATACATCTGATTTGCACGGCGGCAAAGAATGAGAGGCTTCGTTTTGCATAACGCGTGGCGATGTTGGCTATTATAGCATATCCAGGATAGTTACGCCTGCCCGAAGCTGTGTTGATCATGCCCGGAGCGGGAATTTATAGCCTGTCCCGTCTGGATGTTCCCGGGCATCAGAGCGCGTTGAGCCGAATGCAGAGCAGGTAGAGCAGCATGACCGTCACAATGCTGCAGGCCCGGTACAGTTGACCCGCGAGAATCAGTTCCGCCGCCACTTTGGGCCGGAAAATGCCGGCAAAGTAGGGGTACTGATGTCTGAGCGCCCGCACCGGCGAGGACAGCACATTGCCGGCCAGCAGGGCCAGCACCACTTCGTGCCCCTGCATGGCGTCGCTTTGCAGCAGAGCGCCGGCCGCGGCCACACCAGCGGTAAATTCGGAGACCACCTGAAAGGTGATGATGCTGATGGCCTGCGGCGAAATCCATTCCAGCCATGACAGGTGCTCGGCCATGAAGTGCTCGGCACCGGCAAAAAAGCCGGATTCGTTGAGCGCATAAAAGAGGATGTAGATCGGCACGGTGTAGCTCGCAATCTTGCGGATCCGCTTGCGAAAACGCTTCCGGGTGTTTTGCCAGGCCTCGCGAAAACCGGGCTTTTTGGCCTCCGGCCCCGGTTCCTTGATCGGGCCGGCCGCGGCATCGTGCCGCAGGGCAAAGCGGGCGACAACGCCGATCAGCACGGTGCGGCCGATGGCGGCGCTCAGGGTCAGGCCCAGATACACAAGGGCAGCGCTCCTGATGATGGGCACCATGATGAAGAAGGTGGTGGGCAGGTGTGTGAAGTTGCTGGGCAGACTGTTGAAGAGGTTGGCCAGGATCAGGACCTTTTTGCTGATGCGCCCCTCGCTGTAGCTCTCGGCCAGGAGCGTGTTGGCTGCCATGCCGGATACAAAGGAAATGGAAAAGGAGGCCCCCACCACCTGCGGCAGGCGGGCGAAGCGGGTGAGGGGCCGGGCCACGGCGGCCAGCTTTTTGGTCCAGCCCAGCGACTCGATGAGCAGGGCCGCCAGGAGGCCGATGCCGAGAAAGATGAGCAGGCGCACCAGGGGCCAGCCCAGATGCAGCCAGAGATGGGTCAGGGTCGCGAGCATGATGATTCCGGAAAGGGGCCAGATGAATGCGGCATGTGATGCCGCCGACGGATGCGCCCCACTATACCTGCTTGGATGCTGGAGGGAAAGGGCGGCTTGCCCGGTGTGAACCGGCAGTCCGGGGCCGGGACTCATGAAATCCTCCCTGAAGCTGCTCTGCCTGGCCCGTTGATCGGAGCGGACGCTGGGCCTGCCGGCGGACGGGAGCGCCACTGTACGGGATAAAAGAGGCGGCACGAGTTTTTTGCCCCATTTTCCAGAATTTTTCCCGTTTGCCCGGCCGCCCGTGGTAAAAAGGCGTGGCAGGCTTGCGTAGCCGGACCGGCGCCTCCGGTCCTGTTCTCTTTTTTTGCGTCAATGGAGTCATCATGCCCGAAACGGTTAGCCATCTGTACCGCAGGATCAACGACAGACTGTCCTTTTGCTTCAATATCGAAACCACAGGCCCGCTGACAGCGGAAGAGGCCAGGTGCCTGCGCCTGATCCTGGCCGACGGCTTTCGGGCCGACACCATCACCGATGCGCCCCAGGACAGCGGCCAGACTGTGGTGGAAATTGGCCCCAGGCTCAATTTTGCCACGGCCTGGTCGGCCAACATGCTGGCCATCTGTCGCTCGGTGGGGCTGAACATGGTGAGCCGGGTGGAGCGTTCCCGGCGCTACGTGGTGCCGGCAGGCGAAGACCTGGCCGCCTTTGCCGCGGCCCGGCACGATCGCATGACCGAGTGCGTGTATGCAGAGCCCTTGGCGAGCTTTGCGCACAAGGTCCAGCCGGAGCCGGTGTACGAGGTGGACCTCATAGGCCGGGGCAAGGAGGTGCTGGCTGAAATCCCGGGGCTCTCCATGGACGAGTGGGATCGCCAGCTCTACTACGACTATTTTGTCGGGCATGCCCGCAGAAACCCCACGATCGTGGAGCTGATGGATCTGAACAACGCCAATTCCGAGCACTCGCGCCACAGCTTTTTCAGGGGCAGGCAGGTGATCGACGGCAAGGCCCATGAGCAAAGCCTTTTCGATCTGGTCAAGGGCACCCTGGCTGCAAATCCCCGGGGCAGCCTCGTGGCCTTCAAGGACAATTCCAGCGTGATTCAGGGCCGGAAGATACAAACGCTCGTGGCCGAAAGGCCCGGTCAGCCCTCGGCCATCGCCATGCGTTCGGTGGAGCTGCACCCGCTTCTGACCGCGGAAACCCACAATTTCCCAACCGGTGTGGCACCCTTTCCGGGGGCCGAGACCGGCACCGGCGGCCGCATCCGCGACGTGCAGGGCACGGGCCGCGGCGGAACGGTCATGGCCGGCACTGCCGGCTACTGCGTGGCCGGTCTGCATATTCCGGGCTATGCCCTGCCCTGGGAGCCTGCCTTGCCCTGTCCGGATACGCTCGCGCCCGCGCTCACCATTGCCATAGAGGCCAGTAACGGGGCCTCCGATTACGGCAACAAATTCGGCGAGCCCCTGATCCAAGGTTTTGTGCGCAGCTTTGACATGCGGCTCAAAGGGCAGGGCGCGGGGCAGGGCGAGCGCTGGGGCTTTCTCAAACCCATCATGTTTACCGGCGGCATTGGCCAGATTGACGGCCTGCATACGGAGAAAAAACGGCCGCTTGCGGGCATGCGCATCGTGCAGGTGGGCGGTCCGGCCTACAGGGTCGGTTTTGGCGGCGGCGCGGCCTCCAGCATGTTGCAGGGTGAAAACGAGTCGGCCCTGGATTTTGACGCGGTGCAACGCGGGGACGCGGAGATGGAGCAGAAGATGAACCGTGTCATCCGGGCCTGCATCGAAATGGGGGCGGAATCGCTGATCGAGGTCATCCATGATCAGGGGGCGGGCGGCCCGGCCAATGTGCTGAAGGAACTGGTGGAATCGGCGGGCGGCAGGGTGGAGATCCGCAAGATTCACGTGGGCGATCCCAGTATGTCGGTTTTGGAAATCTATGTGGCCGAATATCAGGAGCGCGTGGGCATGCTCATCCAGCCGGAAAACCTGCCTGCGCTTCAGGCCATCTGCGCACGGGAAAAGGTGGTCTGCGAAGATCTGGGCGAGGTCACGGGCGATCTCCGCTTTATCGTGCACGACAGCCAAAACAATACCACGCCAGTCAACCTCGAGCTGGACCGGCTGCTGGGGCATCTGCCGCAAAAGACCTACACCGACGAGACGCGGCTGGAGCCGCCAGCTCCCCTGGTGCTGCCTGCGAAACTCTCGCCCAAGGAGGCGCTGGAGCGGGTCCTGCGGCTCCTGTCGGTCGGTTCCAAGCGCTTTCTCACCAACAAGGTCGACCGCTCGGTGAGCGGTCTGGTGGCCCAGCAGCAGTGCTGCGGCCCGCTGCAACTGACTGTGGCCGACTGTGCCGTGGTCGCGCAGAGCCATTTTGAGCTTTTTGGCATTGCCACGGCCATTGGCGAGCAGCCGGTCAAGATGCTGGTCAATCCGGCGGCTGGGGCGCGCATGGCGCTTGCCGAGGCCCTGACCAATCTGGTCTGGGCGAAAATTGACGATCCCCTGCAGATCAAGTGCTCGGCCAACTGGATGTGGGCGCCCAAACTGCGGGGCGAGGGGGCGGCCCTGCGTCAGGCGGCCGAGGCCATGGCAGCGGCCATGATCGCGCTGGGTGTGGCGGTGGACGGCGGCAAGGACAGCCTTTCCATGGCCACCAAGGTCGGCGGCGAGGTGGTGAAGTCGCCCCGTGATCTGGTCATTTCGCTCTATGCTGCCATGAGCGATCTGCGGCAAAAGGTGACGCCGGACTTGAAATCCACGGATTCGGTGCTGCTGCTGGTGGATGTGGCGCCTGGCAAGCGGCGGCTGGGCGGCAGCGCGCTGGCCCAGTGCTTTGGGCAGGAGAGTCTGGGCGACGAAGTGCCGGATCTGGACAGCCCGGCTCTGCTCAAACGCGCCTTTCTGGCCGTGCAGGACCTGATTGCGGAGGGGCTGATTCTTTCCGGCCACGACCGCAGCGAGGGCGGCCTCATCACCACGGTGCTGGAAATGGCCTTTGCGGGCAACTGTGGCCTCAGGCTGGCCCTGCAGGGCGGGGAGGCGGAGGCGCTGGCCACGCTTTTTGCCGAAGAACTGGGCCTGGTGCTGGAATGCTCCTGGCAGCACTTGCCGGAAGTCAAAAAGCGGCTCGCTGAAGCGGAGGTGCCGCTCGTGGTCCTGGGGCAGACCACGCCGGACAGGATCGTGAACGTCCTCTACAATGGCCGGCCGGTCCTGGACGAGTCGCTGGTTTTGCTCCGCCAGTGGTGGGAGGAGACCAGTTACCGGCTCGAGCGCCTGCAGGTCAATCCGGACTGCGCGGAAGAGGAACGGCTGAACTGTCTTGATCGGCCCGGCCCGGGCTATCATCTGCCCTTCACGCCGCAGCCCACGGCGCTCTCGGTCCTGCAGGCGGCGGACAAACCAAGGGTGGCGATTCTTCGTGACGAAGGTTCGAACTCCGACCGGGAAATGGCGGCAGCCTTTTACAGCGCGGGCTTTGAGCCCTGGGACATCACCATGACCGACCTGCTTGCGGGTCGTGTCCGGCTGGATGGCTTCCGGGGTCTTGCGGCAGTGGGCGGTTTTTCCTATGCCGATGTGCCGGAGAGCGCCAAGGGCTGGGCCTCGACGATTGTGTTCAACGATGCGCTGCATCGGGAATTCCAGAGCTTTTACCAGCGGCCCGATACCTTCACCTTTGGCAGTTGCAACGGCTGCCAGCTCTTCGCCCTGTTGGGCTGGGTGCCCTGGCAGGGGCTGGACGCCGAGGCGCAGCCGCGTTTTGTGCGCAACGTCTCCGGCCGCTTTGAATCCCGCTGGAGCACGGTAAGGGTGCAAAAAAGCCCGGCCATTATGCTGCGGGGCATGGACGGCCTGATCTTCGGCATCCACGTGGACCACGGCGAGGGCCGGCTCGTGTTCCCGGACGCCCTCGTGCGCGAGCGTGTGCGGGTGGAGGGCCTGGCGCCCCTGGTCTATGTGGACGACAGCGGCCGCGCTACCGAGGACTACCCCTTCAATCCGAACGGCTCCGGTGATGGCCTGGCCGGTCTCTGCTCGCCGGACGGCCGTCATCTGGCTCTGATGCCGCATGCGGAACGCTGCTTTCTGCCCTGGCAGGCCCACTGGTTGCCGCAGCACATGAAAGACCTGGCTGTGAGCCCTTGGCTCCGCATGTTCCAGAACGCCTATCACTGGTGCATGGAGCGCAGATAGGCGAAGGGTATTCCAGGCCCGGATCAAAGCGCTCTCCGTGTCGGCTTCGGAAAATGCTCGCCGGAGTACCAGATGTGCGCCGGCGCCGCATGCCCCTGCCTCCTTGAGGTTGTCTTTGCTCGGGAGCCCCGGAATGGGCAGAGAAAAAGGGGGCACGGATCGCGTGCCCCCTTTTTATCGAAACTGTGGTGTGACGGAACGGCCAGCGAGGGACAGCCTGCGGTAAATTTTTTTGCCCCTGCCCGTATCGGGCGCATGCTGTCGCGGTTTTGGCGAGGAGCGATCAGAAAGACTCGGCCCCTGGAGAAGGCCCGGCTGTGCCTGTGGACGAAGAGTCTGATGATTCCCTGCCCAGGGAATGGCGCTGGAAAAGGCCCGAGTGGAGAAAAGGCAGGCTACCGGCTGCGTGCAAAGCTTGTCTTCCGATGTCGGAAAAAGCTGGCGCCTAGGGGGGACAGGGCAGGGTTGCGGTCAGGCCTTCTTTTCTTCGCTCTGCTCGCCGGTCTTGCTGTCAATGGCTTTTTTTTCTTCGCCCTTGATGGATTCCTTGAAGTTTTTGATGCCCCGGCCGATGCCGCTGCCGATTTCCGGCAGTTTGCCGGCGCCGAACAGCAGGACAATGATGACCAGAATGACGAGGAGTTCGGGCATATGCAAACCAAACATACATTGACCTCATGTTGAGTTCATATGGAGCTTGAGGGCTGCCAAGATAGCACTTTCTGGCCCGGGCTGTCAATTGCCAAAGCGTGAGGGCGAAAGGCCGCAGCCCTGGCGGCTGACAGCCCTGGCGGCGCGCTTTCCTGAGGGCATTGGCGCGCACCGGGTGCATTCAAATTGCCAATGCACTGTCAGATGGTTGTGGGGCATGGCGGGCTCCTTCTGACCGGGTGTTTGTTGCTGCTGCCAAGTCCGCCGGAATCCCGCCCTGTCCTTTTCACCTTTGCTCTCTATCCGGGTGGCGCCTTGGCAACGAGCATTACGGTACAGCGCCCGCCGCCTTCCGGTGGTACGAAATGACGGATATGGCTGGACGGCATTCCCGGACCTGCGAAGCCCGGCAGGCGGTTCCGCAGCGGGCATGCTGTTCTGTCCGCCTGTCATCCAGCGGCCAGGGTATCGGGCTCGAAGATGAGGGTTGCGAAGTAGTCGGTCACGTTTTCCGCCCGCCGGATGCGTTCCACACTGCTGTCTGTCCGCAGCAGGAGTTCCTGCGGTCTGAGTCTGCCGTTGTAATTGAAGCCCATGGCGTGACCATGGGCGCCGGTGTCCTGAATCACCAGCAGTTCCCCGCCTTCGAGGTGGGGAAGCTGTCTTTGGATGGCGAATTTGTCATTGTTTTCGCAGAGCGGGCCCACCACATCCACCAGCTCCAGGGGCCGGTCTTCGCAGCCTGGAGCCTCGATGTGGTGGTAGGCGCCGTAGATGGCCGGCCGCATGAGTGCGGCCATGCTGCTGTCCACGCCGATATGGGTGCGGTAGATGTCCTTGCGGTTGATGACCCTGGTCACCAGCACCCCGTGCGGGCCGCTCATGTAGCGGCCGCTCTCCGTGAAGAGCCTGGGGACGTAGCCGTAAGCCTTTTTGAAGTCCTCCAGGAGTCTGCAGACCTCGCGACCCATGGCGGGGAGGTCAAGGGGCGCGTCTTCCGGCCGGTAGGGGATGCCCAGACCACCGCCGATATTGACGAACTCCATGCGGATATTCAGTTCCAGTTCGAGCCGTCGGCACAGGTCCAAAAGCATGCGCGCGGTCTCCACGATGTAGCGGTAGTCCAATTCATTCGAGGCCAGCATGCTGTGCAGGCCAAAGCGTTTTGCCCCGCGTTCCTGGGCCTTGCGGTAGGCGTCCGCGATCTGCCCGTCACTGACCCCGTATTTGGCCTCTTCGGGCTTGCCGATGATGGCGTTGCCGGAGCGTTTCGCACCCGGGTTGTAGCGGAAGCAGATCAGCTCCGGCATGAGCGGCACCTTGCCGATCAGCGAGATGTCGTCCAGGTTGAGGATGCAGCCCCCGTGAGCGGCTGCGGCCAGAAAATCGGCCTCGCTCGTGTTGTTCGAGGTGAACATGATGTCTGTAGGCGCGACGTGGGCGTTTCGGGCCAGCATCAGTTCGGGTATCGAGCTGCAGTCAAAGCCGAAGCCCATTTCGCGCATGATGGTCAGGATGAAGGGATTGGGCAGCGCCTTGACCGCGAAAAACTCGCGGAAGCCCTCCGCGCCGGCAAAGGCGTCTTTCAGGGCCTGACCGGTTGCCCGGAGGCCTGCCTCGTCGTAGATATGAAAGGGGGTGCCGAAGTGTTTGGCGATGCGGTCGAGCTGGGGATAGAGTCTGGTTTTGAAGGTTTCGGAAATAGGCATGGATGCGCCTCGGAATTGGGTTGCAGGGAGCGCCCGGGGGGCGGACGAAACGAGGCGCCCACTATACCGTGTTTTCCCGGACAAACCAAGTCGCAGCCCATTTCCCGCAGCCACCGGGCGGCATTGTCAGGGCCGCCAGGAAGAGTCTGCCTGCAACTGTTCCCGCTGGCCCTGGCGCAGGGCCCCATCCACCGTGCCCCGATTGAAGAGCAGCATCCAAAGCAGCAGGCCGTAGCTCAGGACCGCCAGTACCGCGAAAGGCGGCAGGAAATAACCCAGCGGGCAGAGCATCAGCACGGTCAGCCAGTGCAGGGCGATGATTTTACTGGAATGGAGCTGCAGAGGGAAATCGTCATGGCGGCCAATCACTATCAGGCCGCTCAGATTCCATCCGTAGAGGGCGGTGAAGGCGTGCAGCCGCAAGAGCGGCTGGCTGTACTGGGGCAGATAGTACGCTGACATGGCCAGCATGATATAGGCGATGCCGGTTATGGAGGTTATCAGCAGAAAGAGAATGCCCGAGCTGAGAAAGGCCTTCTGCTGGAGCCGCATGCCCAGCCGCCAGTACAGCCAGAACACGCTGGCCACGGCCACAAAGAGGGCAGTGGCGATGAGCACCTGGGCCCGGAACATGTTGGCCAGAATAAACAGAAAAAAGATGATCACCCCCAGGTTGATCACCCAGAAGGCCGCCTCCTTGAGTGCCTTGACGGCATTGCTTGTGGCCCGCTGCATCAGACTGAAAATGACCGACATGGAGATCAGCGAAACCGGAAAGGAGAAGCCGAGAAAGAAGGTGTCCAGCTTCAATTTTTCAATGTGCCACCAGTGCAGGTATGCGGAATTGAGCATGACCACGCTGGACATGCCCAAACCAATGGAGAGGCACAACAGCGCTGCCTGGTGAAATTTGCGGCTTACCGGCTCGCCGGCGCTGAAGAGCGCCCTGGGCACGAGGCTGCCGAAATGCTCCACCCGCACCCGTTCCACCACCCCGGAAAGGACAAGCGCCAGACACAGGGCCGGCGCATACCAGCGCAGGAACGCGGATACGGCAAAGGCAAGCGCCAGCAGCAGAAACAGCCTGCCTTTGGGGCCGAGCCTGCTCTGGCCTTCGGTGTAGTACACCAAAAGCGTGCCGCCGCTGCACAGGTTGAAGAGAAAGATGTGCAGGCGTTCAAAATTGATCTGCTCCGGCGCAACCATGTGATGTAAAAAGCCGCAGGCCAGGGCGTCTGTCATCATCAGCCAGAGGATACCTTTCAGATTGGTGCTCACGGTTGAGTGCCTCCAGGTTGGTGGAAAATTTGGGACAGGCCGGGGGCAGTGCCCTGCTGTCTTGCGGACACCGATACCCTTTGCGTGTCGTTGACGAGCCGCCTTGCCCCTTGTCCCCGGTCAGACCCTGCCGAGCAGGGTCCTGAGCGCTGTTGACAGGTCTGGATGACGAAAACGGTAGCCCGAGGCGAGCAGCTTGGCGGCAGAAGCACGGCAACTGTCCAGGAGCACCTCCTGTCCCATCTGGCCAAAGAGCAGCCGCACAAGCCCGGCGGGCACCGGCGGCAGCAGCGGCCGGCGCAGCACGCGCGCGAGAGTGGCCAGCAGTTCGCGGTTTGTCACCGGTTCCGGAGCGACTATATTCACCGGCCCCTGCAGGCTTTTACTGACCAGCGCGTGCAGCATCGCGCCAATGGCGTCGTGCAGGCCGATCCAACTGATGTACTGCCGGCCATTGCCAAAACGGCTGCTGAAACCAAGAGCCGAAGGCGCCAGCAGGCGGGCCAGGGCGCCGCCTTTGGGCGTGAGCACCACCCCCAGACGCAGGCAGACGGTGCGGATGCCCAGATCCCTGGCGCTTCCGGCTGCCGCTTCCCATCTGGCACAGACCTCGGAAATGAAGGCGGAGCCGGCCTGATCGTCCTCGCTGACCAGGCGATCCGCACAATCGCCATAAAAGCCGATGGCAGAGGCGCTGAGCAGCACCTCCGGCCTGGAGGCGCAGCGGGCAATCTCCCGGATCAGCAACGAAGTCCCCTGCAGGCGGCTGGCGATCACCCGCTCTTTTTTTGCCGCTGTCCAGCGACCCTCGCCAATGTTGTCGGCAGCCAGATGGATGACGCCGTCAAAGTGGGGCAGATCCTGCAGGTTGAGTTCGCCCCTGGCCGGATTCCAGTACACCTCTCTGGCCTTTTGCTCCGGCCGCCGCCGCACCAGACGCCATATCTCATGGCCACCGGTACTGAGCAGGGGCAGGAGACGGAGCCCAGCAGGCCGCTGGCCCCACTGACCAGGATACGCAAGGGGCGTTTGCTGGCATAGGCGTGCAGCAAAAGATCATCCTGCAGGAGGGCGTGGCGGTAGCGAAAGGTCCGGTTCAGCACCGGTTCCACCAGGAGCCTCCCTATCCAGGGGCAACAGGACTGCGCTGGCAGGGCATAGTCAATATGATCCTCAAGGCGCGCGCCTGCCGCAGTGGTTGAAAAGCTGTGGGTATGCACCCAGCGCCTGAAGGGGCCACTTGCCTGAATATCGCGGAAATACTCGTAGGGCCTGTTCTCAATGTGCTGCGCCCGCCACAGATAGGGCAGCGGCCCGGCATGCATGCGCATGGTGACCCGGCCGCCCGGATCGATGCCACCGCTGCGGGCCAGCACGGTGGTGTCTTCCCAGGGTGGAATCAGGCGTTCGAGCGCGCCGGGGCGGCGGTGCCAATCGTAGAGTTCGGTTACGCTGCAGGGGAACACCGAGGCGGCCCTGAAGGAACCCGGTTCACCTGTGCAGGAGATCACGGAGGGCCTGTTCCAGCTTGGGGTAGGAGAAGACGAAACCCTTTTCTTCAAGGGCCCGCGGCAAGACCTTTTGCCCCTGCAGGAGCGACTGGCCGAATTCACCCAGGGCAAGTCGCATCAGCGGCGCGGGCGCGGGAAAAAAGGCGGGGCGGCCGAGTTGGGCCGCAAGCGTTCTGGCAAACTCGATTTGCCTGACCGCTTCAGGAGCTGAGCAGTTGAAAGGACCATGACACGATTCGCAGTCGAGAAGGAACTGGGCCGCTGCCACCAGATCCGCCAGATGAATCCAGGGGAACCACTGTCTGCCCTTGCCGATAGGGCCGCCCAGGCCCAGTTGAAAGGGCAGCCTCATGCTTTGCAGCGCTCCACCCGCCTTGCCCAGAACCACGGCAAGGCGCATGATGACCACTCTGGCCCCCTTGTCCTCGGCCCCCTGGGCCAGAGCCTCCCATTCGCGGCATACCCGGGCGAGAAAATCGCTGCCGCCGGGATGCGCTTCGCTGTGCTCTTCTTCACCGCCATTGCCGTAGTAGCCGGCGGCCGAGGCGCTGAGCAGCACCATGCCGTTTCCTTTGGGGATCGCGGCCACCAGATTCCTGGTGGTCTCGATGCGGCTGTCGAGAATTGCCGCTTTGGCGGCCTTGGTCCACAGGGTGAAGACCGATTTTCCAGCCAGATTGATCAGTGCGTCCTGGCTGGCAACCGCATCCTGCCAGGGCCCGGGCCTGGTGGTGTCGGCCGTGATGCAGCTCAGGTCTGCCAGTGCCTGATGGCGGCGGCAACTTTTCCCGCTGCTGCCGATGACAGTGACAACATGGCCCTGGGCCATGGCACTGCCGACAAAACCGGTGCCTCCGGTGATGAGTATCTTCATGGTTCCTCCTGGCCTGTGGTCGGTGCGCTGCATGTCGTTTGCATACCCTAATGAGGATGTGCCATGCAATAAAGACGCTGGCGCATGCCAAAATCTCATGATGAACACCCGCCTATCAGCAGGATGAGGGCCAGGGGGCAACGGATTGGAAGGCAAATCTGATCTGCAGCTCCAGGGCAGGGTGGCACTGGTCCGCCTTTGCGTGGGATGCCTACGCATTTTTACAGGCTGCATGCGCCCGGCAGCGCGGCACGGACGGGAACAGTCAGGGCTTTTGCGGTATATTTTCCCAGAGGCAGGAGTTTGCAGAAGATCACGGAGGTGCTGCTTGCCAACGCAGCGGCCCGGTTGAATAATTGAGCGCGCAACTGTTTAAAAGGCCAGGGGCCCGCTGCAGTGTGTAACCGGATCCCCCGGTGCTGCAAGCAAAGATCCCTGAAGAAAAAGGGTACCAATCCATTGGTACCCTTTGACAAGACAAAATGCACCGCAAGCTAGGTGTGGTGCCGCCCCCCGTGCTTCAGCTTTTTTTATTGACCCGCTCCCGTAAAAGGCCGGAGGGTTTGAAGGTAACGACCCTCCTGGCCTCCAGGGTCAGGGACTTGCCGGTTTGGGGGTTGCGGCCGCGGCGCTCACTTTTGTCCCGTACCGTGAACTTGCCAAAGCTGCTTAAAAGCAAATCTTCGCCACGCACAAGCGATGCCTTGGCCAGGGCAAGGAACAGTTCGACCGCCTCCACGGCCTGGGATTTGGTCAGGGTGGAGTGGCTTGTATAAATTTTTTCCACTAGATCGGTTTTCGTCAGGGTACCCATGCGGATTTCTGTGTATGGCCTGAAAACTTAGGCTTTGGACAGGCAATGAAATGCTTCTTTGCCGGCAAAGCGGGCCGCACGCCCCAGTTCATCCTCAATACGCAGCAGTTGATTGTACTTGGCAACCCGATCACTTCGTGAAGGCGCTCCGGTTTTGATCTGTCCGCTGTTCAGGGCCACGGCCAGATCGGCGATGGTGCTGTCTTCGGTTTCTCCTGAACGGTGCGAAATCACAGCCGTATAACGGGCCCGGTGCGCCATCTCGACCGCATCGATGGTTTCGGTCAGAGAGCCAATCTGGTTCAGTTTGACGAGGATGGAGTTGCCAATGCCCTGGGCAATGCCCTCCTTGAGAATGCTGGTGTTGGTGACAAAAATATCATCACCCACCAGTTGCATGCGATCACCCAATGCCTGGGTCAGTTTTTTCCAGCCATCCCAGTCATTTTCTGCCAGACCGTCTTCAATGCTGATCAGCGGATACTTTTTGGCCCAGTCGGCATACATGGCAATCAGTTCGTCTGCCGTCTTTTCGGGTTTTGCCTCGGCCGTAAGCGTATAGAGCTTCTTTTCAGTGGAGTAAAATTCGCTGGAGGCAACATCCATACCCACGTAGATGTCTTTGCCGGGTGTATACCCGGCCTTTTCAATGCCTTCCAGCAGGGCTTCCATGGCCTCCTCGTTGGAACGCAGATTGGGGGCAAATCCGCCCTCGTCGCCGCCGGCAGTGGCCAGTCCCTTCTTCTTCAGCACATTTTTCAGGGCATGAAAGGTTTCGGCACCCATGCGCAGGGCTTCGGCAAAAGAGGAAGCGCCGGCGGGCAGAATCATGAATTCCTGGATATCCACATTGTTGTCGGCATGGGCGCCGCCATTCAGGATATTCATCATGGGAACCGGCAAGACTTTGGCGTTAACGCCGCCCAGGTAATGATACAGGGGCATTTCCAGCTCCAGTGCCGCTGCCCTGGCAACAGCCAGCGAAACGCTCAGAATGGCGTTGGCTCCCAGCTTCTCCTTGTTGGCTGTGCCGTCCAGTTCCAGCATGATCCGGTCAATCAGCACCTGTTCGGTGGCCTCAATGCCCAGTAATTTTGGAGCAATGGCCTCATTGACATTTTGTACCGCCTTCATGACCCCCTTGCCACCATAGCGGCCCGCATCCTTATCACGCAGTTCCAAGGCTTCCCGGGTGCCGGTGGATGCTCCGGACGGCACTGCCGCCCGCCCGCGCACGCCGCTTTCCAGATAAACCTCTGCCTCGACTGTGGGGTTTCCCCGGGAATCCAGAATTTCCCGCGCCTGAATGGCAAGAATTTCGCTCATAACCGCCTCCTTCTATGCGTAATCTGCTTTTTGCTCTGTCGATTCATGAAACCACGCTGGCAATCTGGAAGATGGGCAGATACATGGCCACAACCAACCCGCCGATCACGCCACCCAGGAAAACCATCATAAACGGTTCTATCATTGCGGTCAGGTTGTCGACCGCCTGGTCGACTTCCGCATCATAGAAATCGGCCACTTTTTCGAGCATGGTGTCCAGCGCGCCGACCGATTCGCCCACATTGATCATCTGCACCACCATGGGCGGAAAGACCTGCGATTCTTCCAAAGGCTCGGCAATGGGGCGACCTTCGGCAATGGCTGCGGAGACACGTACGATCGCCCGTTCGATAACCTTGTTGCCTGCGGTGCGGGCGACAACCCCCAGGGCATCGAGAATGGGCACGCCACTCTGTAACATGGTGCTTAGGGTGCGTGTAAACTTCGAAACCGCAACCTTGCGGACCAGATCGCCAATGACCGGAGACCACAAGAGCATATGATCCACCTGGAGTCGGCCTCGTTCTGTGTTGTAGTATTTTTTGAAGATCCAAACAAAAAGAAGCACTATGCCGAATATTGCCCACCAGTATGACTTGACAGCATTGCTCAGGTTGACCACCAATTGGGTGGGCGCAGGCAGGGTGGAACCGAAGTCTTTGAACATCTTGTCAAAGACCGGCACAACAAAGATCAGGATAATGGCCAGCACGAGAATACAGATGCCCAGACAGATGACGGGATAGGTCATGGCGCCTTTGATACGTTTTTGCAGGGCCATGGCCTTTTCCTTGAAGTTGGCCAGCCGCTGGAGAATGGTATCCAGAATACCGCCCAGCTCGCCGGCTTCAATCATATTGCAATACAGGCTGTCGTACACCTTGGGATGCTTGCGCATGGAATCGGCCAGGGTGGTGCCGGTCTCCACGTCAGCCTGAATGGCGGTGAGCATCTCCTTGAAAGTGGGATTGTCCTGCTGGCGGGCCAGAATTTGGAGACACTGTACCAAGGGCAGGCCGGCATCGATCATGGTGGAAAGCTGCCGGGTAAAAACGACCACATCCTTGCCCTTGACCTTGGGGCGGAAAAATTTAATATTTTCCAACAGATCCTTGGGCTTTTCCCGGATGCTGGTTTCCTCGATGCGCAGACGTTTCAGATGGGCCCGTACCCCGGCTTCGTCCACTGCCTCTATTTGTCCTTTGCGTTTTTCACCGTGGATGTTGATCCCTTTCCAGATATAAATGGGCATACGGTACTCCAGTAGAGCGGTAAGAGATTAAAAAATGTGATGAGCTTGACAAGTCGCACTTTTTTCCGTATACAAGCTCCCCATCGTGTGAAGGAAAAGCGCAAAGTATACGCCTCTATTGTAGGCAAATGCTTTTTTTGATTCAAGAAAAAGATTTATTTTTTTCAGGAGCTGACATTATGGCAAGCGATATGGCGGCAAAATTTGAACAGGGACTTTTCCTGACCATTGTCGAGCAGTGTGAGGGCTGCGATCGCGTCGTGGCTCACGAGGCAGGCAAATACTGCAGCAGCTATGCCAATCCGGCGGCCAAGTGGCGGCTTGGGATGTGCAATTTCGCCACCCATGCCAAGCCGGAAGTGGCAGCGGTCACTGCTCGCATCAACCCTCTGAAAGCCGCAAAACGCGCGTCCAAGCGCAAGTAGGCAAATCGGGTTTACGCGCAGCCCGCATTGCAGGCCAAGCGCTCAGGAGCCCCCGGCTCCTGAGCGCTTTTTCATTTCCTGCCGACCCCTGTGTAGGCAAAACCAAGGCGGCGCAATGTCTCCGGGTCATAGACGTTGCGCAAATCGATAAAAATTGGCTGGCGCATCAGGCGGCGCAGCTTCCCAAGATCCAGTGCCCGGTACTGGTTCCACTCGGTCATCAGGACCACGCAATCGGCATCCTGGACCGCTTCGTAGGCCGAGCCGACGTACGTGATGCCTTCCGGCAGCATCTTCCGGGCTTCCGGCATGCCCTGCGGGTCATGGACGCGCAGCAGCGCACCCTTTTCCAGAAGGGCCGGCAGGATGGTCAAAGCCGGCGCATCGCGCATGTCATCCGTTTCGGGCTTGAAGGTCAGACCCAGGATGGCAATGCTTTTTCCTGTTTCCGAGCCACCCAGCATCTCCCGAATCTTTTTCACCATGCGGGCCTTTTGCGCCGCATTGACCTCCACGGCGGCTGACACGATGCGCACGTTTTCACCGTATTCCTGTACGATACGCATCAGGGCCAGCGTATCCTTGGGGAAACAGGAACCGCCGTATCCAGGGCCTGGATGGAGAAATTTGTTGCCAATACGGCCGTCCATGCCAATGGCCTTGGCCAGATCGCTCACGTTGGCGCCCACTGCTTCGCAAACATTGGCTATTTCGTTGATATAGCTGATCTTGACCGCAAGAAAGGCATTGGCGGCATACTTGGTCAGCTCCGCGGTTTCGATGCCGGTGCTCACGATGGGCGTGTCGCGCAAAAAAAGCGGCTTGTAGATCGCCCGAAGCACCTGCTCCGCCTGTGGGGATTCGACCCCGATGACCACCCGGTCCGGGCGCATGAAGTCGCCCAATGCCGCGCCTTCCCGCAGAAATTCCGGATTGGAAGCCATATCGAAATCGGCGTCGGGCCTGGTTTCACGGATGATGCGTTCCACCTGCCGGGCTGTGCCGATTGGCACGGTGCTCTTGTCCACCACCACGGTATAGCCCTGGAGAAAAGGCGCCAGCTCCCTGGCCGCCGCATGGATATAGGTGAGGTCGGCATAGCCGTCCCCACGGCGGGATGTGGGCGTGCCCACCGCGATAAAAACGGCATCAGCTTCCGGAATGGCCTGGGCCATTTCGGTGGTGAAAGACAATCGGCCTTCCTGCACATTGTGCCGCACCATGACATCAAGTCCTGGTTCGTAAATGGGCATCTCGCCGTTTTGCAGGGCTGTAATTTTTTCAGCGTTCTTGTCAATGCAGCTGACCGTGTGACCGAATTCGGCAAAGCAGGTGCCTGTCACCAGGCCGACGTAGCCGGTGCCTATCATGGCAATATTCATCGTTCCGCTCCTTTGGGCGGACGGGCGCCGAAAATAGCCGTGCCGACCCGCACTATGGTCGCCCCTTCTTCAATGGCAGCCTCGTAATCGCCCGACATGCCCATCGAGAGTTCAACCTGTTGATTGTTCGAGAAAAGTTCCCGTTGTGCATACTCTTTGCCCATCTCCCTGAGCATCCGGAAATAGGGACGGCTTGCCTCGGGATCGTCGAAATGGGGCGGCAGGGCCATGAGCCCCAGACAGTGCAGGTGCGGGCAGGCACTCCTTATCGCCTCAAGCAGCATACCGGTTTCCTGTGGCATCACGCCCGCCTTTTGCGGCTCTTCGCCGATGTTGACCTGCACAAGAATGTTGAGTCCCCGGCCGAGCGCAGCAGCAGCCTCGTCGAGCCGGCGTGCCGGCTTGAGCCGGTCCACGCTTTCCACCGTGTCGAACAGGGCTGCAATGTCCCGGCATTTATTGCTCTGCAGGTGCCCGATGAAGTGCCAGCTTGCCCCGTGGCCCAACCGGGGAATTTTTTCCTGGGCCTCCTGCAGATAGTTTTCGCCGAACAGCGTCTGTCCGCAGTCCATGGCCGCCCTGACGAGCTCGGGCGGCACAGTTTTGCTGACCGCCATCAGCCTGACGAGGCCGGGTTCACGGCCGGCACGCTGGGCGACAGCGGCGATATGCTCTGAAATCTGGCGGATCCTCTCACAAATGGGTGTCACGACAGCGCAGCCTCGGGAAGGTGAAAAATTTTGCAGGTATTGGCCGTTGTTCGCCGGGCCACCTCGGCAAGCGGCAGGCCTTTCAGGTCGGCCAGCATCCGGGCGGTATGCACCAGACGGGCCGGTTCGTTACGTTTGCCGCGATACGGCACGGGTGTCAGATAGGGACTGTCCGTTTCCAGCATGAGGTGAGACAGATCCAGGGCCCGCGCCACCTCGCGGAGGAGGGCGGCGTTTTTGAAGGTGAGCACGCCGGAAAAAGCGATCATGAAGCCGCGCTCCGCCATCTCCTGCGCCAAACGCAGATCGCCTGAAAAGCAGTGCATGACACCGCCCCGGGGCAGATGACCAGCCTTTCGGATACAGGCTGCGATATCCCCGTGTGCGTTGCGGTCATGAATCACGACCGGCAGGTTCAATTCCTTTGCCAGCGCCAGTTGGCGCGAGAACACCCTTTGCTGCTCTGCAGCCGTGATCCCGGAACACACGTAGTCAAGCCCGATCTCGCCTATGGCCACGACTTTTTCTTTCCGGGCCAGTTCCGCAATGCAGGCCAGCACGCCCTCGTCAAAGCCGGCCGCTTCCTCCGGATGCACGCCCACGCAGGCAAACACGGGCCGATATGCCGCGGCCAGAGCCACGGCTGCTGCTGAGGAAGTGCAATCAGTGCCCAGGGTCACGATCTGGCGCACTCCGGCCTGAGCTGCGTTGGCCAGAATTTGGGGCACTACGCCCTGATACTCTTCCGCGTGCAGATGGCAGTGGCTGTCGATCAGGGTGAACGGCAGGGCTGCGGCTGTCTGCGTGGTCGGCTCGATGTTCATGAACGCTTGGTCGGGTTCCCCGCCGGCCCTGATGGAAAGATTTGACATCGGAGTGGGTTTTTTTTACAATCCTGCCGCCAGATGCGCGGTAGAACAACAGCGCAGAGTCCACGAGGATCGCAGGGTATTTCTCCTTTTGTATAAGGCTGCCCACTGTACCTTGCCCCTCTTGTGTTCTGCAAGCGCTTTGTTGTCAGGGGAGCACTCCGCCGCCAATCGACTTTGACTTTTATCCATGAGGAGCAACCATGAACAGAAAAAACCTCGGCTTCCTGCTGTGCCTGACCCTGGCCTGCATCCTGCTCACCGCAACGGCCTGCACCCGTGGCTACCGGCAGGGTCCCAATACGGTCGCGGGCAGTATGGAAGGTGCCGGCCTCGAGGGCGGCGCTTTGCCCCAGGTGAACAGTTTTGCAAACGATATCAACGATATCCCGATCCCGTCCGAACTCAAATGGCAACGTGGCGACTCCATGGCCATTACCACCGAGTCCTTCCGTGGAGGCGTTCTGACCTATACCGGCAATGCCAGCATGACTTCCCTCAGGGATTATATGGTGGCCGCCATGCGGGACAACCAGTGGCGCATGGTGGGCGAAACCGCGGCCAAGGACACCATGCTGGCCTTTGTCAAACCCAACAAAACCTGCATGGTCATCATCAGCGAATCCTGGCTCAAAAGATCGGAAGTCAAACTCTACATTGCCATTGACAACGCCGCCTCCGGCAATGTCAATCCCTTTGGGGAAGCGATCCCGCAGTAAGGTCATATCGATGCCCGCTTTGCAGGGCAAGCGCGTCCTTTTTGGCGTCACCGGGTCCATTGCAGCCTACAAGGCTGCGGAATGGGTGCGTGCGCTGGTGCAGGAAGAGGCGCTGGTGCAGGTCATCCTGACCGAGGCAGCGGAGCGCTTTGTCACGCCGCTGAGCTTCGCCACTCTCTCGGGTGCGCCGGTGCAGCGCGACCTGTTTGCCGGAGCCGGGGAAGACCCGATAATGCATATTTCGCTTTCGCGCGAAGCGGATGTCTTCCTGATTGCGCCGGCCAGCGCCCAGACCATTGCCAAGCTGGCCACCGGCATGGCTGACAATCTCCTGACCGCTGCCGTGCTGGCGGCCAGAATTCCGGTTTTGCTTTGCCCGGCCATGAACGTGAACATGTACCGCCATCCGGCGACCCAGGCGAATCTGCGCCGTTTGCGGCAATACGGCTACCTGGTCCTGGAACCGGGCAGTGGCGAGCTGGCCTGCGGCGAGGTGGGCGAAGGCCGCTTGGCGGACTGGGCAGACGCCCGGGAAGCACTGCTCCGCATTTTTGCCGCTCAGGACCTGCGCGGCCTGAAAATTCTGGTGACCGCTGGACCGACCCGGGAGGCCATTGATCCGGTACGTTATCTCAGCAACCGCTCCAGCGGCAAGATGGGTTTTGCCCTGGCCCGCACGGCCATGAGGCGCGGCGCGGCGGTGACCCTGGTGACAGGGCCGGTGGCCTTGCCCGCCCCCCCGGGTGTGGAGGTCATTCGGGTGCAGAGCGCGCACGAGATGGCCGAAGCGGTTTTTGCCCGCGCCCCCCAGAGCCGGGTGCTTGTCAAGGCGGCCGCGGTGGCGGATTTCACGGTGGCGGCGCCTGCCGAACACAAAATAAAGAAGAGTGGCGAGGAGCTGTCCCTGCCGCTGAGCGCCACTGTCGACATTTTGCGGGAGCTGGGCGCGCGCAAGGAGCCCCGGCAGTTGCTGGTGGGTTTCGCCGCTGAGAGTCAGGCGCATTATCAGGAGGGCGAGCGCAAGCTCAGGGAAAAGAATCTGGATCTGATCGTGGTGAACGATGTTCTGGACGGGCAAAGCGGCTTTGCCGTGGACACCAATCAGGTGACCCTGATCGGCAAAAATGGCCGGCAGGAAATGCCACTGCTCAGCAAGGAAGACACCGCTGACCGGATTTGGGATGCCGTGCGCGCTTTGCTGGATGCACAGGACGCGGTGGCGGACTGACGGCCATGGCACTCAGCCGGTCCGCGCAAAAACGGCAGAGGCGGCAGGTGGAACGGCTGGCCGCTGGACTGGCGGCCCTGCCCGCCAACCTGCATGCCGCCATGCCCTGTTCTGAAGAACTGGCCCATCAGATCCGCGCTGCCGCTGGCATGAAGGGCGGGGCGCGGCAGAGGCAGATGAAGTATGTGAGCAAACTGCTGGCTGCCAGTGGGCAGGAGGAGGCGTTGGCCCGCTTTCTTGCACAGCATCAGGGCCGGGCAGCGGCCGAGGCCCACAATCTGCACCAGATTGAAAGCTGCCGCGACGCCCTGATCACCGAGGCACTGGCCCTGGCCGCCGAAAATGGCCAAGGCAATCCGGGCGAGACCTGGTCCAGCCAGGTGCTGGGCGAGTTGCAGGCCACTCTGCCGGAGCTGGACAGCCGCGCCCTGCTGCTTCTGGCCGGCCGCTTCGCCGCCACCCGCGACCCCCGCTACAGTCGGGAAATTTTCCGCACCTTCAAGGCAGCCTTTGCGGCAAAGGAACGGGCTGCTGCCGACAGGATGCCGTCCTAGGCTCAGGCCTTCTGCACTGCCGCTTTTCTCTGCAGGTCCCGCACATAGGTGGCAGCCGCCATGCCGGCCACGCAGCCCTCGCCGACTGCCTTGGCCATCTGGAAAGGCGGGCCGGTGATGTCGCCCGCCGCGTAGACGCCTGCAATGTTCGTTTCCTGCTGCCGGTTGACCGCAATGTACTGCATGGTGTCGGTGTCGAGCGCCACGCCGATTTGGGTGGCCAGCTCCAGTGCGCCTTTGGATCCCAGTTCGATAAAAAGTCCGTCCACCACAAGCTTCCGCCCGTCCGCCAGTTCCACCTGCTGCAGCCCTCGCCCCTTTTCGCCTTGAATGAGCGTGATTTTGCCGTTTATTTGCTCCACAGCGCTGGCGTCAAGCAGGCGTTTCAGGCTGGGCGCAATTTCCAGTTTGTCCGTGACCAGATACACCCTGGCCGCGATTTTTTGCAGGGTCAGCGCGCCGTCCACCGCAGCGCTCCGGTCTCCGGTCACGCAGACCGTGGCCTTTCTGAAGAAATTGGCGTCACAGTCCACACAGTAGCTGACGCCCTGGCCCAGAAATTCCTTCTCGCCGGGTACGCCCAGCTTTTTTTTGGCAGTGCCCATGGCCAGAACGAGCGCCTGCGTCCGGATTTCGAGGCCGCTTTCCAGATCGAGCACGAACTGTTCCCCGTCCCGGGACAGTTGCAGCAGGTCTTCTGCCAGGTGTTCCGCCCCAAAGCTGTTGATCTGGGCAAGGCCCTGTTCCAGCAGTTCACGGCCCGGGGTCACCTTGCCTACAAAGGCGTAGTTTTCGATATGGCCCTTAAAAAGGGCCGAATTGGCCAGACGCCCCAAAACAAGCACGCGGGTCTGCTTGCGGGAGGCGTGGATGGCTGCCTGGATGCCGGCCGGGCCGGCGCCTATGATCACAATGTCGTACTGGGTTTTCTGAGTCATGCCTGGCCCTGGAAAAAAGAAAAGCGCTGTCTTCGTGTTTGCGGTATCGGTAAATCTGGATCGACAGATTTTTTATTATCAGGTACTATGTCAAGCTTTGGTTGACACCAGAGCCGCGCTTCCCGTATTTTGGGCGGCAACTGGCGACCTGCCCGTTTTATGCTACTTTGCATCAACATTCAACGCAAAAAGGCTGTGAAGTGACACCATCAACGCTCTCGATTTTTGAAATGATGGCGCATGCCGGAGTCGTAGTCAAACTGGTCATGCTGTGCCTCCTGATTTTCTCCGTGGCCTCCTGGGCCATCGTGCTGACCAAATGGATCATGTTTCATCGTGCCAGAAACGCCTCGCTCGAGTTTCTGGATACCTTTTGGGACAGCAAGACCTTCAACGAAGCCTACGATGCCGCCCGGGATTTCCCGCTGAGCCCCGAGGCTACGGTTTTTGTCACCGGCTACAACGAACTGAAGAAGATCAGTGCCGTGCATGGCAGCGCCCGGGCCCCGCAGACGCTGGAGATGCAGCTTGCCACCATGGACAACATCAAACGTTCGGTGCGCAAGGCCCAGTTTCTGGAAAGCGACCGCATGGCGCGCTTTCTCACCTTTCTGGCTACGGCCGGCAGCGCTACGCCCTTCATCGGCCTCTTCGGCACGGTGTGGGGCATCATGACATCCTTCAAGGAAATAGGCGAACGCGGTTCGGCGTCCCTGGCGGTCGTCGCGCCCGGCATCTCGGAAGCCCTGGTCGCCACTGCCGCCGGGCTGGCGGTGGCCATTCCTGCGGTCATGTTCTACAACTATTTTTCCAGCCGCGTGGTCGAGGTGGAATCGGACATGGAGAGCTTCAGTACCGATTTCATCAACCTGATCGAGCGCGACATTCTGGCCAGGTCCTGAGCCATGGCGACTGGAAGACGACAGGGCAGGCGGCATGGAGCCATGGGCGACATCAACGTGACGCCGCTTGTTGACGTCATGCTGGTTTTGCTGATTGTCTTCATGGTGGCCGCGCCCATGATGACAGAGGGGCTGGAGGTGGCCCTTCCCGAAGCAACGACGAGCCCTCTGCCCCAGACGAAGACGCCGCTCGTGGTCACCATCAAAAAGGACGGCACACTCTACCTGCGTAAGGAGCAGTTGACAGATTCAGCCCTGTATGACGAGCTGCAGGCCATGCCGGATGAGCAGAAGAAGCAACCCATCTATCTGCATGCCGACAAACACGTTCCTTACGGCGAGGTCATGTCCGCTTTGGGCATGATTCACCGTGCCGGTTTCGAAAAGCCCAGCATGGTGACCCTGCCGAAAGAGGACACGAAGTAAGGATGGTTCCCTTGGCTGGATCCCGTTTTAGCGAAGAAGACTTCTTTTGCATTCAGAAGATGGAAGACCAGCAGTGGCGTGCCTGCCTGGCGCTGGCCTTTTTTCTGCATGCCGCCCTGGCCGGGGCCATACTCTTTATGTCACCCCTGTTTGAGGCCAAACTGCCGGTCGAGGAGGCGGTGATTGTCAGCGTAGCGCCCCCAAGCGCGGATATCATGCCCAAGGTTGGCGAAATGTCCGCGGCGCCCCGGCCCTCGACCCGGGAAAAGAGCGGTCTGGACAAGGCAAAGAGCCAAAAGGAAGCAAGGCCGGAGAAGAGTGCGGAAGCGCCCAGTCCGGTGCGACCGAAACCGGAGCCGGAAGCGGCTCCGCCGCCACCCAAGCCGATGGACAGACCGGAGCCTGCGCCGGCAAAACCTGCGCCTGCCCCCAAACCAAGCCCCAGGACAGAGCCTGAAACAAAGGCAGCGGAAAAGGCGCCGGTTTCCCTTGCTCCTCAGCGCAAGCAGCAGCTGGCCAAGGATACCCGATTGCAGGAAGAGCGCGACCGGGAGACCCGGCTTGAAGATGAGAAAAAGCTTGCGAAGGAAATAGAACTGCGCCAGAAAAAACTGGAGCAGCGCCAGCGGCAGCGGGAGGAAGAGCAGAAGATTCGGGAAGAGGCTGCCCGCAGGCTGGCGGAAAAGGTAGCGGAGCGGAAGCGTGTGGCCGATCGTCGTATGCAGGAAGAGGCGCGGCGACAGGCCGCCGAAAATGCCCGGCGCGCCGAGGCGGATGCGCAGCAGGCCGAGGCCGATGCCAAACGCGCCCGCGAGGAACTGGCCAGCATGCAGGACGCGGTGCGCCGGAATACCGGGGCCTTTCAGGGTGCTCCCCAGGCCGCCACCGGCCGACAGGAGGGCATGCCGGCCATCGAGGCCCAGTATTGGGCACAGGTGGCGGCACGCCTCAGAAGTTACTGGAAGCTGCCGGAAGGGCGGAACTGGGACGCCTCTCTGCTGGCCAAGGTCTCCATTACCATCAACAGCGATGGGCAGGTGAGCCGCATCGCCTTTGACGGCCGTTCGAACGATCCGCTCTTTGACCAGTTGGTGGAACGCACCATCCGGCAGGCCGAACCCATGCCGCGCTTTCCTGCGGCCATGCGGCAGGGCAGCGTGCACAATGGCTTTCGTTTCAGACCGGCCGGTGTTGGCAATTGATCGAATACAGGGTATTATCGTAAACCTGTGATGCCCGTTTCTTGCTTACTTTTTTCAGGAACAGACCGATGCGACGCAAAATTTTGGGAGTAGTGTTGTTGGCCCTGGCGCTGGTATTGCTGAATGGATCCGCTGTACTGGCCGAGGAAGAACAGTATATTGACATCAGTGCCACGGCGACCCGCAAAATTGTGGTGGCTGTGCCGGCCTTCGCCGGCTCGGCGGCGTCCCAGGGCAATGCCGGCATCACGGCGGCCAAGCTGGTCACCGAGGGCTTTGAACTCTACAGCATGCTGGACGTCCTCGACTTTGGCTCCTACGGCGGCCGCAGGGACGCGGACTGGAAGTCCCTGGGCGTCGATTATGTCGTGCTGGGCGATGTGAACGGCAGCCCCGGCGGACTGGCAGTGGGCGGCCAGATCCTGGACGTGGCGGGCAACCGCACCCTGCCAGGCCGGGTTTACCGGGGCGCGTCCGCTCAAATCGAGGACATGTCGCTCAGGCTGTGCGACGCCCTGATTGAAGACATGACCGGCGAGCCTGGCGTGGCCCGTACGCGCATGGCCTATGTCTCCGACGGCACGGGGCGCAAGGAAGTCTATGTCAGTGATGTCCTGGGGCATCATCCCCGCCAGATCACGCGGCACAAGGCCCTGGCCGTTTCTCCCCGCTTCTCTCCGGATGGCAACACCCTGGCCTACACCAGCTATCATCGCGGCAATCAGGATCTGTACCTGACCGATCTCCGGCAGAATGCCCAGACCACCTCCATTTCCAGGAGGCCCGGCCTGAATCTGGCGCCGGCCTTCACACCGGATGGCAATATGGTTGTGACCCTGAGTGTAGGCGGCAATCCCGATCTTTACCTGATGGACCGGCGCGGGCAGATCTTGAGCCGGCTGACCGAGCGTTCCGGCATCAATGTTTCGCCCTCGGTATCGCCGGACGGCCGGAGCATCGCCTTCTCCTCCGATCGCTCCCGGAGCGGGCATCCGCGGGTCTATATCATGGATCTGGGCAGCCGGCAGGTGCGGCTGCTGCAGTCCAGCGTCGGCGAGTGCAGCGAGCCGTCGTGGTCGCCCAAGGGCGATGAGATTGCCTTTACCGGGCTGGTCGGCGGCAGATATCAGGTCTTTGTCTGCGACAGAAATGGCGGCAATGTGCGGCAGGTGTCCAGCGGCGGCGGCGATTTCGAGATGCCGACCTGGGCGCCGGACGGCCGTTTGCTGGCCGCAACCCGCAAGGCCGGCGGCCGCTCGCAGATCTGCGTTATGGACAAAAACGGCAAGGAAGTGCGTGTGCTCCTGAACATGCGCGGCAATCTGGCCTTTCCGCAGTGGTCGCCACGCCTGCCCTGAGCGGATGCTCGAGATCCGCAGGGCGACTGAATTCCAAAGACAGGAGGATGCTGAAAATGGGACACATTCGTTCGGTGGCGTATGCAATCGCCTTGTTGTTTCCCCTCTGCCAGTGCACGATTCAGGATGATATATATCGGTTGCAGAATCAGGTGCGCGCGGTCAACCAGAAGGTTGAAGCGCTGAGGGCAGGAGAGATGGGCTCTATGGAGCGTCGCCAGGCCAGCGCCGTGAACAAGCTGGGGGAGGTCGAGGACGAAACCCAGCGGATGCGCTCCAACATGGAGGACAGTATCGCCCAGAACTCCCGCTTTCAGACCGATGTCAAGCAGAGTATCGCGGGCATGCAGGCGTCGCTGGATTCCTCCCGCCAGGCCAGTGACAGCAAGGTTGCCGAGCTGAACGCCAGGATTGCGGCCCTGGAAAGCCAACTGCAACGCATGCACGACTCGGCCAGCAAGGCGCAGCAGGAAAAGGTGGCGGCTGCGGAACAACGTGCCGCCGAAGCGCAGAAGCGGGCAGAAGAGGCCCGCCGGCGGGCCAACGATGCGGCCAGACCCGGAACGACGCGCCCCGGCCATGCTCCGGAGCAGGGGCGGAGTCAGGGCTCAACAGCGGTTCCCCAGAATCCGGCGGCTGTGCAGATCACCACGGCTTCGGGAAAAACCAGAGTGGCTGGCGATGAGGTCGCTGTCCGCAACGGATCCGGCGCTGCAGCGGCACCTCCGCCTGGCGCGCAAAGGGCGGCCAGCACACCTGCAGCGACCCAGGCGCAGACCAGGGCGGCCTCTCCCGGCGGCAGCGCAGCGCCCGGCACAGCCAATGTGGCCATGCCAGCCAGCACGCCGGCTTCGGCTCCTGCAGCTTCTTCCTCCGACCCGTATTCGCGGGGCATGAGCCAGTACAATGGCAGGCAGTACAAGGAGGCCTACAAGTCCTTTGAAAAGGCGCTGGCCGCCAACCCCAACGGAAGCAAGGCAGCGGACACGCTCTACCATATGGGAGAAAGTCTCTTCAATCAGGGCGAGTACGATCTGGCTATCCTGGACTACCAGAAGGTCATTTCCAATCACGCCTCCAGCGCCCTGGCCTCCAAGGCCCTGCTCAAACAGGGCATGTCCTTTGAAAAATTGACCGACAACGAAACGGCGAAGATCATCTATCGCAAGCTGCTGAGCGACTATAAACAGAGCCCGGAAGCCAGTCAGGCCCAGGAGCGCCTGAACAAACTGTGAGCCTGGCGGGCAGGAAACAACGGCTGGATGTCCTGCTGGTGGCGCGACATCTGCCCTGAGGCCTGCAGCAGCCCGCGGCCTTGTCTGCGCTGAATCCACTCTCTGCCCGCTTGCCGGCACCAAAGGCAACCGGGAATTTTTTATACCTGGTCGGGGCCGCGACCTCATCCCCTTTCAGGCTCCGGAGGAGCCTCTGGCCCGCATGCAAGGTTCCTCTTTTCCGATCGATGCCGGCCGATTGCCCGCTGCCTGTTCCGGAGCGGAATGGGGGCTGGCTCAAGGTCGCAGGGTGTGGCGGGCGACGGCACAGGTCGGCAGCAGAAATCCCGACCAGCGATGGGCGAGCGCTCGTGGTCAAGCGCTGCTGGTGCAAAGCCTGCAAGTCCATTGGCCCTTGCGCGGGGAAGGCGGGGAGGCCTTTTTGCAAAAACCGGGACCTGCGCTGATGACCGGTGCGTCGGGCTCTGGCCTGATCCCCGATTTTCTGTAACCTACTATCCGCTTTGAGCAAAAGAAATAGATCATGAGTTCTCTTGCCCTTGTCGGCACCGAGGCTTCGCTCGCCTGGCAGGCAGCCCGGAAATTCCTTGCGACCGCTGACATCCGTACCTGCCCCGACATGGCTTCCCTGCTCGCGATCTTTGCCAGCGGTGCAGTCGATTTTGCCCTGTTTCCGGTATACAACACCCGGGAAGGGGAGCAGAAGCAGCAGTTTCGCTTTTTTGACCGCATCACCCAGGGCTACTGGGTGGACAATGTGGTGCTGTACTCGCAGATTTCTCTGGGCGTTTTCGATCCGTCCCAGCCGCCGGCGGAGCTGCGCAGCGTGCTGGGCACCAGGGATGCGCTCAGCCAGAGCGAAGAGTATCTGGAGAGCCATTTGCCGCATGCCACCGTCATCACTGTGGCAGATGTCCAGACGGCACTGGCCACTTTTGGCCGGGAAGCACGGCAGTCCGTGGCGGTACTGGACAGCGAGGAGCGCTTGCGTGGCATGGGCCTGCACGTTCTGGAACGGGAAATCGCGCCCTATAACCGCACCCGCTTTGCCGTGGTGGGCCGCACGCTTGCAGCGCCCAGCGGCTATGATGCCACGGTTTTCACCACCGAACCGCTCGCCGACCGGGTAGGCGTCCTGGTGGACATCCTGGGCGAGTTCTCCCGGCGCGGCATCAGTATTCAGGACCTGCGCACCGAAAACGACGTCAAGACGCAAAAACTGCGCATCTACCTGGAGGTGGAGGGGCATATCCAGGACCCCGGCATAGCCGCGGCTGTCGAGTACATCGAGAACCGGGTCATCCAGCAGAAGGGGGCCATGCGGCTTCTGGGCAGTTTTCCCCGCGTGGACATGCGCACCAAGCACATCAGGACCATCGGCTTTATCGGCACCGGCGCGATGAGCAGGTGGTTTGCCGAACGGCTGAGGGGAGAAGGCTACGAGGTGCTGCTCAGCGGCCGCCAAACCGAGCTCCGGCCGGAAGAGATGATCGCACGTGCCGATGTGGTGATAGTGTGCGTTCCCATTTCGGTCACCAGGGCGACGGTGAGCAGGTATGCCCCACTCCTGGATTCGGGCAAGGCCCTGATCCTGCTTGCCGGCGAGTCGGAAGAGAACCTCAGGGCCGCGCTGGCAGGCACCAGGGCGGATGTCGAAGTGATGCTGGTCCATAATCTTTGGGGCCCCCGGGCCGCCACCATGCGCGACAAGAACGCCATTGTGGTGCGAACAGCCAAAAGCGGCATTTTGTGCAGCGAATTCGAGTCATTCCTGTACAAGCACGGGGCTGGCATCTTCCACGATACGCCCAGGCGGCACGATCTCCTGATGGGCATCGGCCAGCGTCTGCCCACCATTATCTCCGTGGCCCTGGCCATGTCGCTCCACGACAACCGCATTGCCGGCGAGGATATTGCCAGCCACTGCACCCTGACTTCCCTGTATCCCATTCTTGCCATGGCCAGGGTCCATTCGCAGAACCCCCGCACCTATGCCGAAATTATGGCCACTGCGGGCGACAGCAGTAAAATCGCCCGGGATTTCGTGAAGAATCTGAACAAAGTCATTGCCTTGGCCGATGCTTCTGCCATCCCGGCGCTGATCGACCAGATCAATGCCAATACCCATACTTTTGACGGGCATTTTCTGGAAACCTGCATGCAGCAGGCCCGGGCCATTGACGACGTGCTGAGCCGGATGCTCTGATTCGGGTTTTTGCATGCAAGGCTCTCTTTAATGTCTCTTTCTGGGAATGGGAGAAAATCCCTCGCCTTGAGGCGAAGACTTCATGTACATCTGTTTGTTTCGCTTCCTCCACAGATTTCTGTGAGTAAATTGGTTGGCCGCATAAAAGGGAAAACCTCACGCAAGCTGCTTGCAGAAAACCGACGTTTGTCCGGGCAATTTTGGGGCCGTCATCTGTGGGGTCGCGGATATTTTGCCGCCAGTTCAGGCAATGTCACAGACGATGTCATCATGCAATATATTGCAGAGCAGGACTTGGAGGAGCGAGCCCACGATGACGATTTTACCCTGGCTCCGTAAGCCGCCTTGCAGGCGGCAATGGTTCGAAGCTACCGCCTTTAGGCGGTAGAGAATTCACTTGCCATCACCTGAGGATTGATGATGCTGGAAGATGTGTTGCGGTATCTTGAGGAAAAACGGAGCTGTCCCCACTGTGGGCAGACACTGAGCCTGTGCCATGCGCCGTCCATTCATGTGGGCGATGGTCTGGGCTGGGGCTCGGAGTATCTGTTCATCTGTCTGAACGACGAGTGCCCGATGTTCGCCGGGGGCTGGGATTTCATTGCCCAGCAGTATGGCCATGTGGGTTCCTATCGGTATATGGAACTTCCCGGCTCCAGGGAGAATCATGCCATGATGGTGGCCGGAAAGGATGCCTTTACCGGCAGCATTGTGGATGTGGACGAACTGCGGCGCCAGGACCAGCGGTATCAAAAACTGCAGGAAGCCCTGAGCCAGTTGGATACCTGCGTGGCCGAGCGGAATCTGGTCCCGGTGCTGACCGTGCTGCTGGATGATGCGGCCCGCCTGGACGAGCGCAAGCGGGCTGCATCCCTGTTGGCCGAGCTGAACGATCTCGACTGCGTGGAGCCGGTGCGCAATCACAGCTTCAGAGACGGGTCGCTGCAACTTCAGGTGAACATGGCCCTGAAGGCCGTGCTGGAGCATCACTACTTGAAGGAATGCCCCTACTGTGCCGAACTCATCAAGGCCCGGGCCAGGGTATGCAAGCACTGCAAGCATGAACTCGCCGCCTGATTCTGCTTGCGGAAAAGCCATCTATTGGGTATAGAGGCAACTTCATATGGTGAGTGTAGCTCAGCAGGTGGCAGCACCGGGTTGTGGCCTCGGAGGTCGTGGGTTCGAGCCCCTCCACTCACCCCATGCAGACAAAAAAGCTCGCATCTTGACGGTGCGGGCTTTTTTTGTCTTCTGGCCGGGCAGGCGGCGGGATGCAATTTTCGTGGCCAAGTACGCGCTTTGCGTGTAGGCTGCAACTGCACCGTTCTGTCGTGGGGAGAACTTCGTTTCCTGTGTGCGGAGGACATATGGTTTTTGAAGGCTTGAAGTTGATGGTGCTGGGCATGGCCGTGGTCGCCATCTTTCTGACCGTGATGATCCTGGCGATCAGCCTCTCGGCCCACTTGCTGCGGGCTTCGACTGCACGGGAGCTGGAGCAGCAGGGGAGCTCCGCCCAGGCCGGAGAAAAACGGCAGACGGCGGCCCGGTCGCCACACGCCGCAACCCGGGATGCGCCGGATGCGGAGGAGCGCCGGCGTCTGGTGGCGGTGCTGGCTGCCGCTGTGGCAGCACATCGTGCGCGACAGGCATCCTGAAAGAGTCATGGCGCTTTTGGCGCTGCCGGCCGTTTTGGAGGCTGGGCTGACAGCAGCGCTGCACCCTTCAAACTGAACTTTTGCGGAAGCAATCATGGGCAAGGTAACTCGGTACAAGATTGAAGTGGATGGCTTTACCTATCAGGTCAGTGTGGAGGACGAGAGCGGCTGCGTGGCTGCGGTGAGCAAGGAGGCCCCGGCGGCTGCGCCCCGGCAGTCCGCTCCGGAGGCGCCCAAGGCTGTCCGTCCCCAGAAGCGGGAACGTTTGGCCGTCAACACGATGATGCCCGGCCGGGTGTGCAGCATTCTCGTGCAGGTGGGCGACGAGGTCAACGAGGGCGACACGCTTCTGATGCTCGAGGCCATGAAGATGGAGTCGCCGATTTACGCCACCAAAAGCGGCGTGATCGACTCGATCGAGGTCAAAACAGGCGACAACGTCGCGGCCGGTCAGGTCCTCCTCAATATCCTCTAAGGACGAGGGCAAGACCTATGAAACGATTCGCCCTCCTGCTCCCGGGCCTGTTGCCGGCTGTCCTGCTCTGCGCGGGGCTGGCCTGTGCGGCGACGCCCGAAGGCCAGAGCGCCATGCCGCCCATTGGGGAGATGGTCAAGAGCTTCTGCACCAAAACGGGTCTGTGGGCCTTTCTGTTTCCGGAGGAAGGCGGCTGGACCAACGGCATGGGCCGTTTGATCATGATGGGAGTTGGGCTGCTCCTGGTCTATCTGGCCATTGGCCGGCGCTACGAGCCGCTGCTGCTCTTGCCCATCGGCTTTGGCACCATTCTGACCAATATCCCCATGGCCGGTATGAACGATCAGGCCAGCCTCCATCTGCTGACGGCCCTGGCCGGCGGCGAAACAGACCTCCACTTTGGCGGTCTCATTGGCGGCATGCTCAGCCTGATTTACGCCATCGGCATCAAGTCCGGGGCCTTTCCGCTCATCATTTTCATGGGCATTGGGGCACTGACCGACTTCGGCCCCATGCTGGCCAATCCGAAGACCGCCTTTCTGGGCGGTGCGGCCCAGTTCGGCATCTTCGCCACCCTGATCGGCGCCCTGCTTTTGAGCGACTGCATGCCGGGTATCCACTTCGACCTTCTGGAGGCTGCCTCCATCGGCATCATCGGTGGCGCGGATGGGCCGACCTCCATCTTTCTGACCTCGCGACTGGCCCCGCATCTTCTGGGCCCGATTGCGGTGGCCGCCTATTCCTATATGGCCCTGGTGCCCATCATTCAGCCGCCGATCATGCGCCTGCTGACCACGGAAAAGGAGCGCAGGATCCGCATGGAACAGCTCAGGCCGGTGGGCAAGCGGGAGAAGATCGTCTTTCCGCTGGTCGTGCTGGGCCTGTGCGCCCTGTTGATTCCCTCTGCCGCGCCCCTGATCGGCTTTTTCATGTTCGGCAATCTGATGCGGGAATGCGGAGTGGTCGGCCGTCTCTCCGATACGGCGCAGAATGCGCTCTTAAACATCGTGACCATTTTCCTGGGCCTGGGCGTGGGCGCGCAGATGACCGCATCGCTCTTTCTCTCCCCGAAAACCCTGGGCATTCTGCTGTTGGGCGTCATCGCCTTCAGCCTGGGCACTGCTGCCGGCGTGCTGATGGCCAAACTGATGAATCTTTTGCCCGGCCCCAAAATCAACCCCCTGATCGGCTCGGCGGGCGTGTCGGCAGTGCCCATGGCGGCGCGGGTCAGTCACGAACAGGGCATGCGGGCGGACCCGACCAATATGTTGATGATGCACGCCATGGGGCCGAATGTGGCTGGCGTCATCGGCTCGGCAATAGCGGCCGGCGTGCTGCTCACGCTGAAGAACATCGGCGGCTGAGCGAGGCTGGGCCGGGACCAGGCGGCGCCGGCTGTTTTTCCGGCCTGATCGCGCGGGCCGGTGATGCCCGGTTTTTGAAACTGTTTTTTGAGGAATTGGGGCTGTGGAAAGCGCAAGCAGCAATCTGGTGCCGGTTCACCGGCTGGATTCCGGGGCCGGGCAGGCGGCAGCCATGCGGCTGATCAGGCGTTTCAGTGATGAGGTGGTCTCCTGCGAGGCTGCGGTGCGGGAAATCCTGGCCCGGGTACGGCAGGAAGGCGACAGCGCGGTTTTGGAGTACTGCCGCCGCTTCGATGCGCCGGACATGACGGCGGCTGAGCTTAAAGTCGGTGCCGGAGAGTTCGCCGAGGCGGAGCGTCAGGTCGATGCCGGCCTGATGGCCAGCATTGAGGCCGCGGCCAGCCGCATTCGCCGTTTCCACGAGCGGGAGCTGCCGGATTCCTGGATGCTGAGCCAGGAGGAGGGCATGGTCACCGGCCGTCTGGTCCGCCCCGTGGATGCGGCTGGTCTCTATGTGCCCGGCGGCAGGGAGGGCTCGACGCCGCTGGTTTCCTCTGTGCTGATGACCGCCGTGCCTGCGGGCATTGCGGGCGTCGGGCGGCTGGTCATGGTCACGCCGCCGAACCGGCAGGGCAGGGTGCATCCGGCGCTGCTGGTGGCGGCACGCATTCTGGGCATTTCCGAGGTGTACAAACTGGGTTCCGCCTGGGCCGTTGCGGCCCTGGCCTTTGGCACGGAGAGCATCCAGGCGGTGGACGTGATCGCCGGGCCGGGCAACCAGTTCGTGGCCGAGGCCAAGCGTCAGGTCATGGGCCGGGTGCGCATCGACATGCTGGCCGGCCCCAGCGAAGTGCTGATCGTGGCAGATGACAGCGCCAATCCGGTCTTCATTGCGGCCGACATGCTGGCCCAGGCTGAACACGATCCCCAGGCCCTGCCCATGGCCATTGTCGCGACTCCGGAGCAGGCCGGGGCGGTGCAGGCCGAACTCGCGCGCCAGCTTCCGGAGCTGGGGCGGGAAGAGATTGCCCGCACCGCGCTGCTCACCCGGGGGCATATTTTTATCGAGCCGGACACCAAGGCCGCCATTCACCTGGCCAACCAACTGGCCAGCGAGCATCTGGAGCTGCATCTGTCCGATCCATGGCGCTGGCTGCCCCGGATCCGCCATGCCGGCGCCGTTTTCCTGGGGCACTACAGTCCGGAGGCCTGTGGCGACTATGTGGCCGGGCCAAACCATGTGCTGCCCACCATGGGTACGGCGAAGACCGCCTCGGCCCTGGGCGTGGAGACCTTTCTGAAGCACATTTCGCTTATCGACTACAGCAGGGACGCCCTGGCTCGGGATGCGGCGCATATCCGCAATCTGGCCGGGCTGGAGCGGCTGGATGCCCACGCCGCTTCGGTCGGTCGGCGCCTGTAACCGGCCTGAAGTCTGGCGCTGCGCCTGCAGGCCCATGCCTGGCCCGGCCGCTGAAGCCCCGGGCCTTTCCTTTCCGCTTTTTTTGTGGAGTGAGCCGTGAAGAAGATAGCAGTTCTGGCTGGCGACGGCATTGGCCCGGAAGTCATGGCCGAGGCCATCAAGGTCCTGGATGTGGCGCAGAAGCGCTTTGGCTTTGCCCTTGAATACCGGCAGGCAGATGTGGGCGGCATTGCCATCGATCACCATGGCGAGGCCCTGCCCAAATCGACGCTGGCCGCCTGCGAGGCTGCGGATGCCATTCTTTTCGGTTCGGTCGGCGGGCCCAAATGGGAAGGTCTGCCGCCCGCCCAGCAGCCGGAGCGGGCCGCGCTCCTGCCACTGCGCAAGCATTTTGACCTGTTCTGCAATTTCCGGCCTGCCAGGGTTTTCGAGCCCCTGGCCGCTGCCTGCCCGCTGCGCGCCGACATCGTGGGCCGGGGCTTTGACATCCTGGTGGTGCGGGAACTGACCTCGGGCATCTATTTCGGCCAGCCCAAGGGCCGGGAGGGGAGCGGTGCGGACGAGCGGGCCTGGGACACCAAGGTCTACAGGCGCTCCGAAATCGAGCGCATTGCCCACATGGCCTTTCAGGCCGCGCGCCGCCGCCGCCGCAAGCTCACCTCGGTTGACAAGGCCAATGTGCTCACCAGCATGGTTTTCTGGCGCGAGATCGTCAGGGACGTGGCCAGGAGCTATCCGGATGTGGAACTCAATCATATCTACATCGACAACGCCACCATGCAGCTTGTGCGCGACCCGCACCAGTTCGACGTCCTGCTCTGCGGCAACATGTTTGGCGATATCATCTCGGATGAGGCGGCCATGCTGACCGGCTCCATGGGCATGCTGGCCTCGGCCAGCCTCAACGGCGGCAGCTTCGGCCTCTTCGAGCCGGCAGGCGGTTCGGCTCCGGACATTGCGGGCAAAAATGTCGCCAATCCGCTGGCGCAGATTCTCTCCGCAGCCCTGATGCTGCGCTACAGCCTGGGCGAGGAAGAGGCTGCCAGAGCCATTGAAGGGGCGGTGGAGCAGGTGCTGGCCAACAATATCCGCACCAGGGACATTGCCGCCGCGGGGCATGCCCCGGTCAGCACCCAGGGCATGGGCGACGCGGTGGCCGTGGCGCTGGAGTCCTGAGATGCAGGAGGGCAGGGGGCCCATCATCATCGCGAACCAGGCGAGCCAGGAACTGGCTGGCAAGGTCGCCTCGCTCATGGGGCTTGAGCTCAGTGCCATGTGCATCCGCGAATTTGCGGACGGGGAAATCTATCACGCCTTTCCCCGGAGCCTGCGCGGTCATGATCTGGCGATCATCGCGGCCACACCGGATGATGCGAGCCATATGGAGCTTCTGGATCTGCTGGCCGGCGCCCGGTACTGGAACGCCCGCAGCGTCAACGTGGTGATTCCCTATCTGGGTTATTCCACCATGGAGCGGGCCAAACCGGACTCCGGCGAAATCCCCAAGGGCATCACCCGCACCCGCCAGCTTTTCCGCGCCCGGCCGGATTACGTGGCCTTCCTCGACCTGCACTCCGAGGCTGTGATGCATGCCCATACGGGCGAGGTGCGCATCCGCCACCTGTGGACGGAACGCATGGCCGCTGCGTACATTCGGCAACTGGGGCTCCAGGACCTGGTGCTGGTTTCGCCGGATTACGGTTTTTCCAAGCGGGTGGGGCGGCTGGCCGGGCTTTTGGATTGCCCCCATACCGCGGCCAACAAGGACCGCTATGACAGGGACAAGACCATCGTGGGCCAGCTTTCCAGCGCAGTGAAGGGACGCACCGCCCTTATTTGCGACGACATGATCCGCACCGGCGGTTCCATGCTGCAGACCATCGACCGCTGCCGGGAGGCGGGCGCCAGGGATGTGCTCGTCATGGCCACCCACCTGGTGCTGGCCGGAGATGCCCGCGCCCGTTTTCGGGACAAGGGTATTCGCTGCATTCTGGGTACGGACAGCTATCCGGGCCGCCGGAACGACGAGTTGGTCAAGGTCTTTTCCGTGGCCCCGCTCATTGCCGAGGAGCTAGCGGCTTATCTGGATATTGGTTGAGAATTCGGTGAAATCACCAGGAGAACACAGGATGCGCAAGGTAGCGATAGTAGGGTGGCGCGGCATGGTCGGCTCGGTTCTGATGGAGCGCCTGCGTCAGGAAAATGACTTCGGGCGTTTTGAACCGGTCTTCTGCTCCACCTCCCAGGTGGGCCAGAATGGCCCGGAAATCGACGGCAAAACCTACAGGCTGGCCGACGGCAATGACCCGAAAGTTTTGGCCGAAACCGACCTGATCGTCACCTGTCAGGGCGGCACCTACACCGAGAACATGCAGCCGAAGCTGCGGCAACTGGGCTGGCAGGGTCTGTGGATCGATGCCGCCTCCACGCTCCGCATGGACGACAGCGCCGTCATCGTGCTGGATCCGGTCAACCGCCACGTGATCGACCGGGCCCTGGAGGATGGGGTTAAAAATTTCATCGGCGGCAACTGCACGGTGTCCCTCATGCTTATGGCCCTGGGCGGTTTGTACCGGCAGGGCTGGGTAGAGTGGATCAGCAGCCAGACCTATCAGGCGGCCTCCGGCGCCGGGGCCAAGAACATGCGCGAGCTGGTGGAGCAGATGGCAGCCATTGCCAGGGCCAGCGCCACGGTGCGTGCGAATCCGGCCGCCGGCATTCTGGAGCTGGACCGGGAGGTGATTGCCGCCATGCGCAGCGGCGATTTCCCGGTGGCCAATTTTGGCGCACCGCTGGCCGGCAGCCTGATTCCATGGATAGACCGCGCGGTGGAGCAGGGCCAGACCCGCGAGGAATGGAAAGGCGGGGCGGAAAGCAACAAGATTCTGGGCCTGAGCCGCGAGGCGGGCACTTACGTACCTGTGGACGGTTGCTGCGTGCGCATCGGCTCCATGCGCTGCCACAGCCAGGCCTTTACCATCAAGCTGAAGCGCGACGTGCCGCTGGATGATATCAAGGCGGCCATCGCCGGCTACACCCCGTGGACCTATCTTGTCGACAATACGAAGGAGGAGAGTCTGCGCGAGCTGACTCCCGCCCGGGTGACAGGAACCCTGGACATTCCGGTGGGCCGCCTCCGCAAGATGCTTTTGGGCCCGGAGTACCTGAGCGCCTTTTCCGTGGGCGACCAGCTCCTCTGGGGGCGGCCGAGCCCATCCGCCGGATGCTGGGCATTGCCCTGCAATATCTGGGCTGATCCTTTGCCGCAGCAGTGACGGGGGCGCACCAGTGGTGCGCCCTTTTTTGTATGCAGCGGGGCAGAGTCCGTACCCCGACGCGGAGGGCCTTCGCGGGGGCAGGGATCCTGAAGCCGCTGCGGGTCGAGCGAAGCCACAGCAGGGCGGTGTGGAGGGACAGGAGGCAAGGGGCCTGCGCTTTTCTCAGGCAGAAGGCCGCCCCTGTGCCAATACGTGCTTTTTACAGGGAGAAATGGCTATGCGGGCGCTTGTTCTGGGGACAGCGGGGCACGTGGATCACGGCAAGACCAGCTTCATTCGCGCACTCAGCGGCGTGGACTGCGACCGGCTCAAGGAGGAAAAGAAGCGCGGCATCACGATAGAGCTGGGTTTTGCCAGTCTGGATTTGCCGGGCGGCCGGCGTCTGGGCATTGTGGATGTGCCTGGCCATGAAAAATTTGTGCGCAACATGGTTGCCGGTGCGGCAGGCATGGATCTGGTGGCCTTCGTGGTGGCGGCGGACGAGGGCATCATGCCGCAGACTGTGGAGCACTTCGAGATCTGCCGTTTGCTGGGCCTGAAAGACGGCATCATCGTGCTGAGCAAAATCGACCTGGTGGATGCCGAGTGGCAGGCCATGGTGACAGCCGAGCTGCGGGAATTTTTCAAGGGCAGCTTTCTGGAAAGCGCTCCCATTCTGCCGGTCAACGCCCAGAGCGGCGAGGGCATTGCAGCGGTGCGGCAGGCCCTGGCTGAAAAGGTTGCCGCGCTCCCTGTGGAGGAGGCCTCTGGCCCTTTTCGCCTGCCCATTGACCGTGTCTTCAGCATGAGGGGCTTTGGCACGGTCATTACCGGAACGGCGCTTTCGGGCCGCATCGCTCTTGGCGAGGAACTCTGCTTCTATCCCGGTGGGCTGACAGCCAGAATCCGTGGCATTCAGGTGCACGGCGAGGCGCGGGACATGGCCGAGGCCGGGCATCGCACGGCCATCAATGTCCAGGGTCTGGAGACGGAAGACATCGCAAAGGGCGACATGGCCGCAACTCCGGGCACCATGCTGCTGTCCCGCGTTCTGGACGTGCTGGTGCAGGCCTCCACCGGCGGCTCCAGACCGCTCAGGCACCGGAGCTCTGTGCGTGTGCACCTGGGGACACGGGAGATTCCCGGTCGGGTATCGCTTGTGCAGAGCGAGGCGCTGGCCCCTGGCGAAAGCGGCCTGGCCCAGCTCCTGTTACAGGAAGCGGTGGCGGCCTGGCCGGGCGACCGCTTTGTTCTCAGAAGCTATTCCCCGGCCACCACACTGGCCGGCGGTAGCATTCTTGCCCTTTGGCCTGGCCGGAAAAGAAAGCGGGGTACGGAGCAGAGCCGGGCGCTGGCCGGGAGGACGCTCTCCGTCTATGCGCACGGCACGCCCCAGGCCTGCCTGGCGCAACTGGTGGCGGAAAGCGGCCTGCGCGGTCTGAACCAGGCAGAACTTGCGGCAGCCAGCGGCATCTTTGGCAGGCGTCTGCAAAAACTTTTGCAGGAGCCGCTTGCCAGGGGCGAGATCGTGCAGGCCGATGGCCGCTTGCTGGCGGGCACCGAGACCTTGCGCCTGCAGGAAGACATATTGCATGCGCTGGCCGGTTTTCATAAGGCCAACCCGCTCAAAACCGGCCTGGGTCGCGAGGAGCTGAAAAGCCGGCTGCAGGAGCGGCATCAGCAGGCGGCCTCGCGGCTCCTGGCCCAGCAGTTGGCGGTGCTGGAGCGCCAGGGGAAAATAGCGCAGGAAGGCGGTGAACTGCGGCTTGCGGGCCATGCGGTGCAACTGCAAGTCGACGAAGCGGCGCTGGAGACCGGGCTGCTCGCCCGTTTTCTTGAGGCAGGCCTGCAACCGCCGAATCTGAAGGATGCGCTGGCCCTCTTTCCGGAGGCCCCGGAAAAACAGGTCCGGCAGGTGCTGCAGCTCCTGGAGCAGCGGGGTGACCTCGTGCGGGTCAACGAGACGCTTTTCTTTCATCGCGACGTGCTGGCGGGCCTGCAAACACGGCTTGCGGCCTTTTTGCAGGAGAAGGGCGAAATCGATGCTCCGGCCTTCAAGGAGCTGACCGGCCTGAGCCGCAAGTTCCTCATTCCGCTTCTGGAATACTTTGACCGCATCAAGCTCACCATCCGCATTGGCGACAGGCGGGTTCCGAGAAAGCAGAGCGGAACAAAGAGCGAGTGATCGCTCCTTGGTATTGGCGCCTTGCCTGTACCATTGGGTACGACTCGTATGCAGTCCCTTTTCTGTTCCCCTTTCCAGTCCCGGTCGTTGCTGCCCGGAAAGCGGGGCCTGCCCCGGTGCGGCCCATGCGACCCTGTCGCCGGCTTTGGCGGAAGAGGGCGGCGTGCAGGCAGCAGCCAGGCAATCGGGGCTTCATGAAAGCCGACTGTATAACCGGAGGAGCGCTGAACCCACCCGGTCCTTGCAACCTGTTTGCCACCTTCAGGCGCGGAACATTGGCAGCGGGAGGCTGCCCCCTGTTTGGCAACTGGACTGTGAGCCCAAATCGTTACCACTACAGGCTGTTCGATTTTCTTTGTGATTTTATGAGAGAGCAGTGATGAAAAACAGTGCATGGATCACCGTGCCGTATGCACATTCCCTGGCTGGACAGGGGCCGGAGAGCTGGGAGCCGCTGGAACGGCATGGGCAGGAAGTGGCAAGGATGGCAGCGGGCTTTGCCGCTGCCTTTCATTCGGCACAGTGGGCGGAACTGGCAGGGGAGCTGCACGATACGGGCAAGGCGCGGGCTTCGTTTCAAAAGTACCTGCAGTATGCCAACGGCCTTTTGGACAGCGCCTGTGATGCCCCGGAGCATGCACACTCCGGCGCGGGCGCCTGCTGGGCAGCGGCAAAGCTCGGGCTGGCCGGCAGGCTTTTGGCCTACTGCATTGCCGGACACCATGCGGGCCTGCCGGATTTTGCCGGTGGCATCACGCCGAACGGCGCATTGCAGCAGCGCCTGGGGGAAGATGGCAAGGTGCTTGCCGAGCCGGCGCTTGCGGCATGGATAGCTCGGCATGAAGCCGGCTGGCTGGCCCGCAGGCCGGGGCCGCCGTGGCCCTTCAAGGATACTGATGTCAGCTTCTGGTTGCGGATGCTCTTCTCCTGCCTGGTGGATGCCGATTTCCTCTGCACCGAAGGCTTTATGTCGCCTGCGCAGGCAGCGGCACGTGGCATCTACCTGCCGCTTGCCAAACTGGCTGACCTGTTTTTTGCCAATCTTGCTGCAATGCAGCAGGCTGCGGCATCGACCGAAGTCAATCGTATCCGGTCTGAAATCCGAGCCGCCTGCGAACAGGCGGCGCACGAAGCGCCGGGCCTCTTTTCACTCACCGTGCCTACCGGCGGCGGCAAGACCCTCTCCGGCACGGCCTTTGCCCTGCGTCATGCGCTCAGGCATGGCATGAAGCGTATTATTTATGTTATTCCTTACAGATCTATCATCGAACAGACCGCCGACGTGCTGCGCTCTTTTTTGGGCACGGACAATGTCGTGGAGCACCACACGGATCTTGATCCGGACAAGGAAAGCCAGGCCTCGCGTCTGGCGGCCGAAAACTGGGATGCGCCCATCATCGTGACCACGACGGTGCAGTTCTTCGAGTCACTGTACGCCTGCCGCTCCAGCGCGTGCCGCAAGCTCCACAACATCGCGGACAGTGTGGTCATTCTGGATGAAGTACAGCTCCTGCCCCCGAATCTGCTGTGGCCCTGCACAGAGGCCATGGCGCAACTGGTCAGCCATTATCGCACGACCTTGGTGCTGGCCACCGCAACCCAGCCCGCGCT
This sequence comes from Desulfobulbus oralis, assembly GCF_002952055.1. Lineage (NCBI taxonomy): Bacteria > Pseudomonadati > Thermodesulfobacteriota > Desulfobulbia > Desulfobulbales > Desulfobulbaceae > Desulfobulbus > Desulfobulbus oralis. Next base: position 1,674,255 of record NZ_CP021255.1, read on the forward strand.
GGCGGTCAGCGGGCCGCTGGCCCAGCAGTCCTGCCGGGAAATCATCCCCGATCCGACTGCTCTCTATGCCCGGCTGAAGCGAACGGAAATCGTGCTGCCCGATGATTTGCAGGCGCGCAGAAGCTGGGAAGAAATCGCGGAGGAACTGCAACAGTACCCGCAGGTGCTCTGTGTGGTCAACACCCGTCCCGACTGCCGGAAACTCGCAGAGCTGGCGGGAGAAGACGTGGTCTATCTTTCCACCTGGCTCTGCGGTGAACACCGCTCGCAGAAAATCAGGGCTGTCAGGGAACGACTCAAGGCCGGAGCGCCGGTACGGGTGGTCAGCACGCAACTGGTGGAAGCAGGCGTGGATCTGGACTTCCCGGTGGTGTACCGGGCCTTTACCGGGCTGTCGTCCATTGCCCAGGCGGCCGGGCGCTGCAACCGCGAAGGCCGGAGCAAGAACCCAGGCCAGGTGATCGTCTTCATGCCGCCAAAACCCGCACCACCAGGGGTATTGCGCAAGGCCGAAGACGCCTTTATCGGCCTGCTGCAATCGGAGTGCCCGCCTTCTCCTGATGATCCGGACAGCTATCCCCGGTTTTTCAGGGCCTTTTATCAGGCACAGAATGACGATGGCAAACAGACTTTTACCCGCATGCTGGTACGTGATGCCCGCACCTTTCAGTTTCAGTTCCGGGAAGCGGCTGCAGCTTTCAGGATGATTGAGGAGGATAGCGTGCCTGTTCTGGTCCGCTTTGGCGACAGCGACCAATGGATCAGCCAACTGCGCGCCCTTGGCCCAAAGCGCGAGCTCATGCGCCGCCTGCAGCGCTACACGGTTGGCGTGCCCCGCAAGTTGGTGCCGAAACTTTTAGGCAATGGCCTCTTTGAAGAATTGCCGCCCGCCGGTTCCGGCCTCTATGTACAAACCATGTCATCGCTCTACAGTGAAACTTTCGGGCTGAACCTTGACTTGGAGGCACTGAATCCCGGAGAATTGATCATCTGAATCAGGGAGGAGAAAGCCATGAAAGGTTTTTGTCTGGAGGTTGCAGGCGAATTTGCCTGCTTTACCCGCCCGGAGATGAAGGTCGAGCGCGTGAGCTATGATGTCATCACGCCTTCGGCTGCACGGGCTATTTTCAGCGCCATTTTGTGGAAACCGGCCATTAATTGGCGCGTCACCAGGATCGAGGTGCTCAACCCGATTCGCTGGGCAGCCGTGCGGCGCAACGAGGTGGCCAGGATTGCCTCGCCCGGCGGCAGCGGCATTTTTATCGAGGACGAGCGCCAGCAGCGGGCCGGCTTGCTGTTGCGCGATGTCCGCTACCGGCTCCATGCGGAGTTTGACTTCATTCCGCCGGAAAAGCGTACCAGAATTCGCAATCCCGCGCCGGAGTGGCTGACGGACGAGGAAGAAAAAGCACTGTACCGGCAGTCTGAGGTCCGGCCTGATGAAAAGGCCGCCAAATACGCGGCCATGTTTGCCCGCCGCGCCACAAAAGGGCAGCATTTCATGCAGCCATACCTGGGTTGCCGCGAGTTTTCGTGTTCCCTGGTGCGTCTGGTGGAGACGCCGGAAAACGAAGCCCCGCCCATTGCCGAGAGCCGCGATTTGGGCTTCATGCTCTACGACCTGGATTATTCCAACGAGAAAGACATCAAACCCATGTTCTACCGGCCAGAGATGAAAAAGGGCGCGATCGATGTGCCGCCGCCCGATTCCCCGAAGGTGCTCCGATGATTCTTCAGGCCCTGAAAGACTATTACGACCGCAAGGCCGCTGACCCGGAATCGGGTATTGCGCCGCCGGGCTGGAGCGCTAAGGCCCTGCCCTTTCTCATTGTGCTCAATGCCGATGGCAGCGTGGTGAACATTGAGGACACGCAGGAAATGGACGGCAGAATGAAACGAGCAAAAGTGTTTCTTGTGCCGCAGGAAGTCAAACGTTCATCCGGGATTGCTGCCAATTTTCTTTGGGACAACGTTGAGTATGTGACTGGCACTGTCTGCAAGGGCAAAACGACCCGGGTAGCACAGCAGTTTGCGGCTTTTCGGGAGCGTCTTGCATCTCATCAGACCCTGCCTGCCATTGACGCGGTGCTGCGTTTCCTTGCCCGACCGGACATTGACAACGCGCTCTCCCGCTTCCCCGCATGGGAAGAGGCCAAGAAAACCTGCGCCTTTCTTTCCTTCAAACTTGGCGCGACGGATACGATCATTTTTGCCGACCCGGCAGTGAAGGCTCTGGTGAACCGCATGGCCGCACCAACGGGCAAGGCGCAAACAATCTGCCTGGTTTCCGGTCAACAGGATGCTGTGGCCAAGCTGCATCCGGCCATCAAGGGTGTTCAGGGCACGAATACCACTGGTGGCAATATTGTCTCGTTCAATTTCCCGGCGGTCTGGTCTTTCGGAAAAGAACAGGGCGCAAACGCTCCGGTCGGTGAAGCTGCAGCCTTTGCTTACACTACAGCGCTCAACACGCTTTTGGGCAGGGATTCAGCTCAAAAGCTGCGGGTGGGTGACGCCACCACCGTATTCTGGGCCGATCGGCCCTGTACCTTTGAAGATGAAATGGCTGCCTTTTTCGCCGAACCGCCCAAAGACGATCCGGATGCGCTGACAAACCATGTCGCGGCCCTGCTGCAATCAGTGGACAGCGGCGCATTTGCCCATGATGACGAAGCTACCCGTTTTTTCGTGCTGGGTCTCTCACCCAACTCCGCCCGGATTGTCATCCGCTTCTGGCACGCGGGTACGGTGGCGGAACTGGCCGGCCGCTTTGCCGGGTATTTCCGCGATCTGGAACTGACGCACGGCCCCAGGGACAAGGATCACCTTTCCCTGTGGCGGCTTCTGGTTGCCACTGCCGTGCAGGGCAAAACGGAAAATATCACGCCCAATCTGGCCGGCAACTTCATGCGCGCCATTCTGGAGGGCCTGCCTTTTCCCGAAACCCTGTTGGCGGCGGCGGTTCTGCGCTGCAAGGCGGAGGGTGAAGTCGGTTATCCACGCGCCAAACTGATCAAAGGCTGTCTCAACCGCAAACTGCGCCTCAATAACCCCAACCAGGAAAGGAGTCTTACCGTGAGTCTGGACAAGGACAATCCCAATATCGGCTACCGGCTCGGGCGGCTGTTCGCCACCCTGGAAAAAATCCAGCAGGAAGCCAATCCCGGTATCAATGCCACCATCCGCGACCGTTTTTACTCCGCCGCTTCGTGCACACCGCTGTCCGTATTCGGCAATCTGATGCGCCTCAAAAATCATCATCTCGCCAAACTGGAAAACGCTGGCCGCAGGGTCAATTTCGAGCGGCTGATTGGTGAAATTGTCAGCGGTTTTCCGGCCTTTCCCGCGCATCTTTCGCTAGATGACCAGGGCCGTTTTGCCATTGGCTACTACCACCAGCAGCAGGATTTTTTCAGCAAAAAAGTTGAAAGCAACTAACCGGGAGAAAAAACAGTCATGAGTACCGAACTGCAAAACCGCTATGATTTTCTGCTTGTTTTTGACGTAAAAGACGGCAATCCAAACGGCGATCCGGATGCAGGCAATCTGCCGCGCGTGGATGCCGAAACCGGCGAAGGACTGGTCACCGATGTCTGCCTGAAGCGCAAGGTACGCAATTATGTCCAGCTAACCAGGGCCGGCCAGGAGGACTATGATATTTTTGTCAAGGAAAAGGCCATATTGAACAACCAGATTGCCCAGGCCTACGCCGATCTGGGCATCAATCTGGACGAAGCACCAAAAAATCCCAAGGACGGGGCCAAACGAAACACCAAGGGGCAGGGGCAGGGTTCTGAAGTGCAATCCGCACGGCAGAAAATGTGCGCACGCTATTATGACATCCGGACCTTTGGGGCGGTCATGTCGACAGGCGCCAATGCCGGTCAGGTGCGCGGCCCGGTGCAACTGACCTTTGGCCGCTCCGTTGACCCGATTGTGACGCTTGAGCATGCCATCACCCGCATGGCGGTGGCGACCGAGGCCGAAGCGGAAAAGCAGGGCGGCGACAACCGCACCATGGGCCGCAAGAACACGGTGCCCTACGGGCTCTATGTGGCGCATGGCTTTGTCTCGCCAGCCCTGGCGCAGCAGACCGGCTTTGACGAGGATGATCTTGAGCTGCTTTGGCAGGCGCTGACTGATATGTTCGAGTATGACCGTTCCGCCGCCCGCGGCATGATGGCAACGCAGAGGCTGATCGTGTTCCGTCATGACTCGGCCCTGGGCAACGCGCACGCGCATAAGCTCTTTGAGCGGGTGAACATCAGCAGGAAAGAAGGTGTGGCCGTGCCACGCTCCTTTGCCGATTATGTCCTCAGCATCAGGCGCGAGGGCCTGAGCGGCGTGGAACTCATTGAAAAACCGTAAAGTGCGCCCTTGCCCGTCGCGCCTTGTGGCCAGCAGGGGCGGCAGGCAAAAGCTCGAGCCACCACAGCCGCAGGCATATCATGGACGAAGCCGATTTCATCCCCCTGTCCGCACTCCAGCACTATGCCTTTTGTCCGCGGCAGTGCGCGCTGATCCACCTGGAGCAGGTCTGGGCGGAAAATGCGCATACGGTCGAGGGCCGGATCCTGCACGAAACGGCCCACAGCGGCGAAAGCCGGATGCGGGACGGCCTGCGGCAGGTCACGGATCTGCCGTTGAGGTCTCAGGCCCTGGGCGTGAGCGGCCGGGCGGATGTGGTGGAATTCCACCGGGAAGGCTCGGGCTGGCGGCCCTATCCGGTGGAATACAAAAAGGGTGCGCCCAAAGGTCATGCCGGAGCCGACGCCGTGCAGCTCTGCGCCCAGGCCATCTGTCTGGAAGAAATGCTGGGTCTCTGCCTGAGCGAAGGGGCGGTGTATTACGGCGAAGCGCACCGGAGGCGCCTGGTCGCGCTGGATGCGGGACTTCGCGACAAAACCGCTGCAACTGCCCGGGCGGTGCACGAGCTGCTGGCAAGCGGCCAGACGCCGCCACCACGGAAACAGCCCCATTGCCAGTCGTGCTCGCTTATGCAAATCTGTATGCCGGAGCTGGTGGCTGCGCCGCATCGGGCAGCGCAGTATCTGCACAGCCTGTGGCATGAGCCATGAAACGCCATCTCAATACGCTTTTTGTCACCACCCAGGGCGCCTGGTTGTCCAAGGACGGCGAGTGCATCGTCCTGAGTCTGGAAGGCAGGGAACTGGGCAGAATTCCCATTCACACGCTGGGGGCCCTGGTCTGTTTCGGCCGGGTGATCTGCAGCCCCTTCTTACTGGATCACTGTGCGCAAAACGGTGTGACCGTGTCGTGGTTGACGGAACATGGCCGCTTCATAGCCACTCTGCAGGGACCGACCACCGGCAATGTGCTCCTCAGGCGGGAGCAGTACCGGCTGGCAGACGATGAAGCGGCAGCAGCGGCTTTGGCCAGGGCCTTCATCACCGGCAAAATCGCCAACTGCCGCACCGTATTGCAGCGCAGCCTGCGGGACCGCCCCCAGGATCATGGGGATGGCTCGCTGTCTCAGGCCTGCGAGGCTCTGGGGCGCTGTCTCCGGCGCCTGCCGGGAACCGAGTCGCTGGACGCGCTGCGCGGGGTGGAAGGCGAAGCGGCAACGATCTATTTTGGCGTGTTCGACCGGCTGCTCTCGCCGCAGGTGCAGGGAATCCGCTTTACCGGTCGTAACCGAAGGCCACCGCAGGACGAGGTGAATTGCCTGCTGTCCTTTTTTTACGCACTTCTGGTCAATGATCTGCGCGGCGCACTGGAAGGGGTTGGTCTGGACCCGCAAATGGGCTTTCTGCATCGCCTGAGACCCGGCCGGCCCAGTCTGGCCCTGGACATGATGGAGGAATTTCGGCCCGTGCTGGCCGACCGGCTGGCGCTCACCCTGCTCAACCGGGGCCAACTCAGGGCCCGGGATTTCGAGCATACGGCATCTGGCGCGGTGCTGCTCAGGGAGAAGGCTCGCAAGGAGGCGCTGGTGGCCTACCAGGAACGTAAACGGGACGAGGTGCTGCATCCCTTTCTCAACGAGCGCATGACCTTGGGCCTGCTCTGGCATATGCAGGCCAGGCTTCTGGCCCGCTGCATTCGTGGCGAGCTGGACGCTTATCCGCCCTATGTCATCAGGTGAATGATGCTGGTTCTGGTCAGTTACGACGTCAATACGGAAGATGCGGCCGGCCGGCGGCGACTCCGCCGTATTGCCCGGAAGTGCTGCAGTTGGGGCCAGCGGGTGCAGTACTCGGTCTTTGAATGCAGCCTGACGCCAGCCCAGTGGACAGCTCTGCGCGCCGCACTGATCAGTGAGATGGACGAGGACAAAGACAGCCTGCGCTTTTACTTCCTGGGGGCATCCTGGCGTGGCAAAATCGAGCATGTAGGTGCCAAACCGGCCTACGATCCGGAAGGGCCGCTGATTTTCTGAGGCAGGTGAGGCAGCCTTTATCAAGGAAAAGCCTTGGGCACTGCTTCCCGGAGACTCAAATTTGCCATGGGGCTGTTGACCAGGACTGCGGGAACCTGAAGCTGGCTCAATTGCATGGGGAGGTCCACGATCAAGATAATAGATTGAGATTGCAACGTTTTTTTTGCTAAGACCCACAAAGGGGACAGGATGATCTGCGTTTTGTCGCCGGTTCCCCGCAAAGATCTCCAAAACGCATATGATTTTGCGGAATTATCACCGCAACCGTCGCCCCTTCACAGGGGCGTGAATTGAAACCTGTCGCAAGGGAGAGGGAACAGGATGGCTATCCTGTCGCCCCTTCACAGGGGCGTGAATTGAAACCCAAAGACAATCAAGCATTTCAAAATCTCGATTGGTCGCCCCTTCACAGGGGCGTGAATTGAAACATCATGTACGATATGCATGCTGAAGAAGCAAAAAGGTCGCCCCTTCACAGGGGCGTGAATTGAAACTATGCTTGTACTCGAAAAGAACGGGTACATCATAGGTCGCCCCTTCACAGGGGCGTGAATTGAAACGTGTAGTACCTGTCAGCACAATACTGGCACACAAGTCGCCCCTTCACAGGGGCGTGAATTGAAACATCGGCTCCTGGCAGACCCTCTGGGAAGTCCTGGACGTCGCCCCTTCACAGGGGCGTGAATTGAAACAAAAAGCGTGTGGACAGGTGTCATACCAGGCGTGTCGCCCCTTCACAGGGGCGTGAATTGAAACCGTGGACGAGTCCGCCTACACACTACACCAGCGCGTCGCCCCTTCACAGGGGCGTGAATTGAAACATTTTGCAAAGTCCAAATCTCCGTTTTATCCCTCGTCGCCCCTTCACAGGGGCGTGAATTGAAACGTATAAATCGCCCCCAGGTATAACCACCCACCATGGTCGCCCCTTCACAGGGGCGTGAATTGAAACTTTGGCAGTGCTCCAACCAGCGGAGCACGCGGATAGAGTCGCCCCTTCACAGGGGCGTGAATTGAAACCCCTAATAACTCATAAAAAACCTCCTGCGGCCACAGTCGCCCCTTCACAGGGGCGTGAATTGAAACACCGTCGTGCCGCGATGGGTTTGAACACGACCTCCGTCGCCCCTTCACAGGGGCGTGAATTGAAACCTCGCCATCATCTCGATCCTGGTGGCGCTCTGCAGGGTCGCCCCTTCACAGGGGCGTGAATTGAAACGACGAGCTTGCAGCGGTGGCGGATCAGGAATGGCTGGTCGCCCCTTCACAGGGGCGTGAATTGAAACTGCACCCCGATTTTCCGGGCCATGCTGGACGCCGCGGTCGCCCCTTCACAGGGGCGTGAATTGAAACCTGCATCGTGCCTGGGACTGCCATGATCTGACGCGTCGCCCCTTCACAGGGGCGTGAATTGAAACCCGGCCCTCTGTGGCCAGTTGTGCCGGGGTGCGCGTCGCCCCTTCACAGGGGCGTGAATTGAAACCCAAATGGCGGCCCGGCGAGGTCAGCGTTACGCCCAGTCGCCCCTTCACAGGGGCGTGAATTGAAACAATTTTTGAATTAATCCATAATCCTAGTAAACTAGTCGCCCCTTCACAGGGGCGTGAATTGAAACCACCCTGAAGATGATACAAAGTGATATTGCACAACCGTCGCCCCTTCACAGGGGCGTGAATTGAAACACATATCAAGAGATGAAAAGTATGCAGGATTTAGCGTCGCCCCTTCACAGGGGCGTGAATTGAAACTTGGAAGACAATCCTAACTGGTACTGCACGGAGCGTCGCCCCTTCACAGGGGCGTGAATTGAAACCCGAAAAGAATTTAATTACCAGCCAGTATATACAGTCGCCCCTTCACAGGGGCGTGAATTGAAACCTGAATTTGCTCATAAACAACACTACTCATCCGACGTCGCCCCTTCACAGGGGCGTGAATTGAAACCCGTTTGTCGGAACGGGAAGTTCCCATTCCACCGTCGCCCCTTCACAGGGGCGTGAATTGAAACGGACTGCTCTATGTACTGCTCCCAAAGCCAGTCCCGTCGCCCCTTCACAGGGGCGTGAATTGAAACGCGAACATATTATACCTCCGGCGGGTAGCCCCGCGGGTCGCCCCTTCACAGGGGCGTGAATTGAAACAGTAGGTCCAAGAGTTCGCCCATGGTTTGGGCGAAGTCGCCCCTTCACAGGGGCGTGAATTGAAACATCTCCTTGGGCTTATTGCCCAAGGAGATACGGGGTCGCCCCTTCACAGGGGCGTGAATTGAAACGCCCATGGTTTGGGCGAACTCGTTCTCAAGCGATGGTCGCCCCTTCACAGGGGCGTGAATTGAAACAAAAATTTGAATTAATCGATAACGCTAGCTTGCGTCGCCCCTTCACAGGGGCGTGAATTGAAACCCGGAACCTTTTTATAAGTTATTTCAACTCGTAAAGTCGCCCCTTCACAGGGGCGTGAATTGAAACTTTGATGTTTTTCCGGACTGCGTCGGAAATCCCGGTCGCCCCTTCACAGGGGCGTGAATTGAAACCCGGTACTGGGAATCCCAGGCCCGGGAATTCCCAGTCGCCCCTTCACAGGGGCGTGAATTGAAACCTTCTCCCAAACAGAGTAAACGAGAAAAAGAAGCGTCGCCCCTTCACAGGGGCGTGAATTGAAACGCAGGTGCTTAAACGCAATTATGGGGGGCAGTTGGGTCGCCCCTTCACAGGGGCGTGAATTGAAACCACGCCCATTAAATTCGAGGGCCGGCTCCTGCAGGTCGCCCCTTCACAGGGGCGTGAATTGAAACTCTTTGGTTCACCCATGCACGTACGGACAAGGACGTCGCCCCTTCACAGGGGCGTGAATTGAAACTTTGTATCCTGTTACCATTATATATAGTGTACTTGTCGCCCCTTCACAGGGGCGTGAATTGAAACACGAGTACCGGATGAACCAGGACTTGCCGATTCTGGTCGCCCCTTCACAGGGGCGTGAATTGAAACTTTTGCTTGTGACTGTCACAAGCAATCATGGGACCGTCGCCCCTTCACAGGGGCGTGAATTGAAACACGATATCGATCGGGCCTGTGCATAGTGTGGTGGGTCGCCCCTTCACAGGGGCGTGAATTGAAACTGCGCCTGTACCTGTGCCTGTTGCTGCACCGGAGGCGTCGCCCCTTCACAGGGGCGTGAATTGAAACAGCCCCGGAGGAAGACTGGTGATGGCGTCGGAACGTCGCCCCTTCACAGGGGCGTGAATTGAAACCTTTGCCATAAAACCAAAGCACACCGAGAAGTTGTGTCGCCCCTTCACAGGGGCGTGAATTGAAACCGCGCAATGCTCACACCATACTTGCTCTCCTTCATCGTCGCCCCTTCACAGGGGCGTGAATTGAAACTTGATGTACCAGTCACTGTGCTTCATGGTAGTCTCGTCGCCCCTTCACAGGGGCGTGAATTGAAACTGCTGAATAGTGGGAATTCCCGCTCTTGATAACGTCGCCCCTTCACAGGGGCGTGAATTGAAACATTATAAACCAGCATAAGGCAATGGAGGGAATGTCGTCGCCCCTTCACAGGGGCGTGAATTGAAACTTGAAGGATTCTGCCTATTTTACAGGACACCCTGGTCGCCCCTTCACAGGGGCGTGAATTGAAACGTCAAAACAATATTGACTGGACGATATATGATATGTCGCCCCTTCACAGGGGCGTGAATTGAAACCAAAGACAATCAAGCACATCAAAGTCCCGATTGGTCGCCCCTTCACAGGGGCGTGAATTGAAACCCACAAGAGCGTGCGCCCTATGATGTACCCTTTGTCGCCCCTTCACAGGGGCGTGAATTGAAACATGAGTTCGAACAACCGCAACTGACGCCGGCGATGGTCGCCCCTTCACAGGGGCGTGAATTGAAACGTTCGAGATGATTTCAAAGAAATATCTCAACATAGTCGCCCCTTCACAGGGGCGTGAATTGAAACTTTGAAACGGACAAACAGGGAGGATTCTGGCATGGTCGCCCCTTCACAGGGGCGTGAATTGAAACATCGTTTTATGGCAAATATGCAGAAAAAACTATTGTCGCCCCTTCACAGGGGCGTGAATTGAAACCAATTCTTTTGGGTCGAAGGTAAAACTATCCACTGTCGCCCCTTCACAGGGGCGTGAATTGAAACTGTTTTCTATCTTCCCAAGATACCAGTTACTAGTCGTCGCCCCTTCACAGGGGCGTGAATTGAAACCCAGAAATGGCAGGGCGACACCTGAATATGGGTGGTCGCCCCTTCACAGGGGCGTGAATTGAAACCGGTATTGGGAATCCCAAGCCCGGGAATTCCCGCGTCGCCCCTTCACAGGGGCGTGAATTGAAACATACCAGCAAAGAGAAGTACTTTGCTGGCATGAAAGTCGCCCCTTCACAGGGGCGTGAATTGAAACTGCAAGTCATGTGGGCAAGAGCACACCCGCCATCGTCGCCCCTTCACAGGGGCGTGAATTGAAACTCATTTTTTTGGCAGCTAGGATAACTAGCTGCCAGTCGCCCCTTCACAGGGGCGTGAATTGAAACATTTTTGGGAGATTTTAGCTATGTTTACGTCGAGTCGCCCCTTCACAGGGGCGTGAATTGAAACTTTTCCTAGCCGAAAATCCGCCAGACTGGCAGAAGTCGCCCCTTCACAGGGGCGTGAATTGAAACAGGAACAAGGGCTTGAAAATATGAAAAGAATCAGTCGCCCCTTCACAGGGGCGTGAATTGAAACTGTATCAGAGTTAACAACCAGTCTGGCAGGAATAGTCGCCCCTTCACAGGGGCGTGAATTGAAACCCGGGCGTTATCAGAATTGTCAATGGTGGGCAAGTCGCCCCTTCACAGGGGCGTGAATTGAAACTGCCTTGCCCCAAGTGGGCAAGGCAACATGTATAGTCGCCCCTTCACAGGGGCGTGAATTGAAACCAATCTGGGCCGATTTTTGGTCGGCCCATTTCTGGTCGCCCCTTCACAGGGGCGTGAATTGAAACCAATCTGGGCCGATTTTTGGTCGGCCCATTTCTGGTCGCCCCTTCACAGGGGCGTGAATTGAAACCCCAAGAGCACTCGAAAGTGCTCTGGCATCTGGTAAGTCGCCCCTTCACAGGGGCGTGAATTGAAACAATCCATGTTAAGGGAGGAAGACCCAAATTCCTCGTCGCCCCTTCACAGGGGCGTGAATTGAAACAGTTTTAAGAATAAAATTCCACTAGCGAAAAAAGTGTCGCCCCTTCACAGGGGCGTGAATTGAAACCGGTTGGCTAAAATTTTTTCTGCAGTTTTCATAACGTCGCCCCTTCACAGGGGCGTGAATTGAAACCCAAAAATGGGCGGACTGGAAAGACCGCCAGATTGTCGCCCCTTCACAGGGGCGTGAATTGAAACCTGTGGAAAGTGCGGCCTCTAGACCCCGGGCCGGGTCGCCCCTTCACAGGGGCGTGAATTGAAACCCGTCGAAAACGACGGGAATTCCCAGTTTTCTGACGTCGCCCCTTCACAGGGGCGTGAATTGAAACCTATAGTGGGAATTCCTTTAATCCTGCCAATACCGTCGCCCCTTCACAGGGGCGTGAATTGAAACTTTTCCTGACTGAAAATCCACCAGACTGGCAGAACGTCGCCCCTTCACAGGGGCGTGAATTGAAACTTCAAGGCACGCATCCCTACCTAGTGTATCTATCGTCGCCCCTTCACAGGGGCGTGAATTGAAACCCCACATTGCTTTCCAGTTATCCGAAAACTGGAAGTCGCCCCTTCACAGGGGCGTGAATTGAAACCTGTGGAAAGTGCGGCCTCTAGACCCCGGGCCGGGTCGCCCCTTCACAGGGGCGTGAATTGAAACCCGTCGAAAACGACGGGAATTCCCAGTTTTCTGACGTCGCCCCTTCACAGGGGCGTGAATTGAAACCTATAGTGGGAATTCCTTTAATCCTGCCAATACCGTCGCCCCTTCACAGGGGCGTGAATTGAAACCAGATATCCCTAGGCTCAGGCCTCATTAATTGCCAAAAATCAGAAAAGTTGGTTAGTTGTGCTCAAGGAGGACGCCATGAGCCAACTTTTCTACCTTTCTGCCGAACAACTCGAACGTATCAAGCCCTTCTTCCCACGTTCACATGGTATTCCGCGGGTCGATGACCGGAAAGTCATCAGCGGCATCATTTATGTCATCAAGCATGGCCTGCAGTGGAAAGATGCGCCGCGCGAGTATGGCCCGTACAAGACGCTCTACAATCGTTTTTTGCGCTGGAGCCAGATGGGCATCTTCAACAACATTTTTACCGAATTGGCAAAAACAGCGGGACAGGATGGCCAGGTGATGATCGATGCGACCCACCTCAAGGCGCATCGTACCGCCGCCAGTTTGCTCAAAAAAGGGCTCTTTCCCGCTGCATCGGCCGCACAAAGGGCGGGCTGAACTCCAAACTCCATGCCCTTTGCGACGGCCACGGCAGGCCCCTGGCCATGAAGCTCACGGCAGGCCAGGTAAGCGACTACAAAGGAGCCGCCCTGCTTATGGATGCCATAGATGCTTTGCCCGAGGTCAGGGCGCTGCTGGCGGACCGTGGTTATGACGCCGACTGGTTCCGTGATGCCCTGCGTGCCAGAGGCATTACGCCCTGCATCCCGCCCAGAAGGAGCCGGAAGCGACCCTGCTCGTACGATCAAAATCTGTATAAACAGCGGCACAAGATCGAGATCATGTTTGGCAGGATCAAGGACTGGCGGAGAATAGCCATGCGTTATGACCGCTGCGCACATACCTTCTTTTCAGCTCTATGCCTCGCGGCTTCCGTCATATTCTATCTCGATTAATGAGGCCTGAGCCTAAGGGACATCAGCTTTCACAAGATCACGGAAAAGATGATTTCGGACGCCGCAGAACAACTGAACAACCGGCCGCGCAAATGTTTACACTACCAGACTCCCGCTGAGGTTTTTAACCAGGCCCTCACCGGTGCATTTGCAATTTGAATTCACCCTGCCGCCCTGCCAAGGCGAATGCGGCCTGCAAAAGGAGCTGCGCAGGTCAGTTGCCGACTCCAGTTCTTTGAACTGGATCATTTCCGAGCTATTTTCAAGGGCCAGCGGCTGCCGACGAGCCGGTGGCAGCCCACACAAACACGGCAGGAGCGCCTCGCCCAAGGCGATGGCTGTCTTGTCCTGGGCCCTGGTCAGCAAGAGAAAGCGGCTCTTGTCCTCCTTGCAACTGAGCAGGGTCGCCTGGCCTCCCGCAGCGCAGACCAGATCCGCTCTCCAGTCCCCAAAGCGGGTTCTGCCCGCAACGGGCTGTGGCCGCCGGGGCTATATCTCGATAGGCCCGGGAAACCGGCCTCTGCCCCGGCCGGAACTGCTTTGCCGCTGGCGGGGCCGGTGGGCGCGGCGCAAATGACGATAGCTGGTATCGCCGGGCTGTGCGGCAGCGTAAATCCAGCGGGGGAAGCTCTCCCACTGCTGCGCATGCTTTGATCCTCTGGATAGTCCAGCAGGTCCAGCCGTAGAGGGGCAGGCAATCTGTGTGGGCGATCAGGCCGGAGCGGCTCATGCAGCGCTCATGGCGCGGCAATCAGCAGTCCGGGCACGGAGCCGGATTTGGCGCTGCCCTGGCGCAGCTTGCTGGAAATGGTGCTGTGGTGGCGGGTCAGGGCAGGCAGGAATTGTTCGGCAACGCAGCCCATGGCTACAAATACTTCGATGCCGATGCGTTCTTTCAGGGTCAGATGGATGCGGGACACGGCGGGTTCCTGCTGGCTGCTTGATGTTTGACGCTGCCAACTCGACCAGAATCCCGCTCTGTCCTTTTCACCTTTGCCCACCCAAAGCGAGCGGTGCATTGGCGATGAGAAGCTACACCTCTTCAGCGGCGGAATCTGACCCGGCAGAAGCGGCGTTTGCCAACCTGCAGCAGAACGGGATCAGCGGTTGCAACCGTGGCGTCCACATCGCTCACCTTGCTGCCGTCCACACTGACCGCCTGCTGCTCGATCATGCGGCGGCCCTCGGAACTCGATTTCACCAGCCCGGCTGCGTGCAGCAGCTTGGGCAGCCACATGTTGTCAGCCTCGGCCTGGACTTCGATCTCCTCAATTTGGTCCGGCAATTCGCCTCTGGCGAAGATCTGCTCGAAGCCCCGCTGGGCCGCATCTGCCGCCTCCGGGCTGTGGAAGCGGCACACCATTTCCCGTGCCAACTGCACCTTGGCCTCTTTCGGATGGATGTCACCGCTGGTCACGTTGCGCTTCAGCTCGGCAATGTCGTCAAGCGATTTGTCGCTCAGGAGTTCGTAGTAGCGGAACATGAGCGTGTCGCTGATCGACATGAGTTTGCCGAAAATCGTGTCCGGCGGCTCGGAAACGCCAATGTAGTTGCCCAGCGACTTGCTCATCTTGTTGACGCCGTCCAGACCCTCCAGCAGTGGGGTGGTGATGACCACCTGCGGTTCCTGGCCCCAGGCGCGCTGCAGATCGCGACCCATGAGCAGGTTGAAGAGCTGGTCGGTGCCGCCCATTTCCACGTCTGCCTTGAGGGCCACCGAATCAAAGCCCTGAATGAGCGGGTAGAGAAATTCGTGCACCGAAATGGGCTTGTTGTCGGCAAAGCGCTTCTTGAAGTCGTCGCGCTCCAGCATGCGCGCCACGGTGAGCTGGGAGGCCAGTTGGATGATTTCCGCAGGCGTGAGCTTGTTCAGCCAGCTCGAGTTGAAGCAGATCCGGGTTTTTTCCGGGTCCAGCATCTTGAAGACCTGCTCCCTGTAGGTTGCGGCATTCTGCAGAACCTCTTCCCGGGTGAGCGGCTTCCGGGTTTCGGATTTGCCGGTCGGGTCGCCGATGGTGGCTGTGAAATCACCGATCAGAAAGTTGATGGTATGCCCAAGCTGCTGAAACTGCCGCAGCTTTTGCAGGAGCACGGTGTGCCCCAGGTGCAGATCGGGCGCGGTCGGGTCAAAGCCGGCCTTGATCTGCAGGGGCGTGTTGGTTTGAATGGCGCGCTCCAGCTTTCTGGCCAGCTCTTCTCTGGAATGAAAATCAACGCTGCCCCGCTCAATCAGGGCAAGTTGTTCTGCAAGGGGCTGCATCGGTAGGGTGTTCTCCTTTTTATTTGGCGTATTCCACGGAACGTGTCTCGCGGATGACGGTGATGCGGATCTGGCCGGGGTAGGAGAGCTGCGCCTCCACGGCCCGGGCGATATCGCGGCTGAGCAGCACGGTGTCTTCGTCGTGCACTTTCTGGCTGTCCACGATGATGCGCAGATCGCGGCCGGCCTGGATGGCGTAGGATTTTTCCACGCCGGGGAAGCTGTTGGCGATGTTTTCCAGATCCTCAAGCCGCTTGACGTAGCTCTGCAGCATTTCCTTGCGGGCGCCGGGCCGGGCGCCGGAAAGTGCATCCGCACTCTGCACCAGCACGTCCAGTACGCTTTTCGGCAACTGGTCTCCGTGGTGTGCGCCGATGGCGTAGACAATTTCCTCCGCCTCACCGTATTTCCGGGCCAGATCGCGGCCGATGATGGCGTGGGAGCCTTCCACCTCGTGATCCACCGCCTTGCCGATGTCGTGCAGCAGACCGACCCGCTTGGCCTTTTTCTCGTCCACCCCCAGCTCGGCAGCCATGGCACCGCAGAGGAAGGCCACTTCCAAGGAGTGTTGGAGAATGTTCTGGCCATAGCTGGTGCGGTACTTGAGCCGGCCGATCAGGTTGACCAGCTCGGGGTGCATGCCGTGGGTGCCCACGTCAAAGGTGGCCTGTTCGCCGGCCTCGCGGATGCTGGCCTCGATCTCTTCCGTGACTTTTTTGACCACCTCTTCAATGCGGGCCGGGTGGATGCGGCCGTCGGCAATGAGCTGCTCCAGGGCCTGCCGGGCGATTTCCCGCCGTACCGGATTGAAGCCGGAGAGAATGACCGCCTCCGGGGTGTCGTCGATGATCAGGTCAATGCCGGTCGCCACCTCGATGGCCCTGATGTTTCGGCCCTCGCGGCCGATGATGCGCCCCTTCATCTCCTCGTTGGGCAGAGGCACCACGGACACCGTGCGGTCGGCCACGTAGTCGCCGGCGTAACGGGCGATGGCCAGGGCCAGAATGTTCTTGCTCTTGCGGTCGGCCTCCAGCTTCATGTCGTTTTCGAGGCGCACGAGCCGTTTGGCGCAGTCCATGCGGGCCTCGCTTTCCATGGAGTCCATGAGTTCCTTCTTGGCCTCTTCCCGCGTGATGCCGGCAATGCTTTCCAGTTTGTCGAACTGTGCCGCGACCAGCTCGCCCAGCTCCCGGTTTCTGGACTCGACCTGCGCTTCCTGCTCCGCCAGTTTCTGCTGCCTTTGCTCCAGGCTGCCCAGCCGTTCCTCCAGCAGCTCGCCCTCGCGCTGGATCTCGTCGGATTTGCGATTGATGCGGCGCTGTTCCTCCTTCAGTTCCTGCCAGTTGCTCTTGATCTCCCGGTCGGCATCCTGCTTGAGTTTCAGGGCATCTTCCTTGGCCTGCAGAATGGCGGATTTTTTGATCTGCTCGGCTTCGTGAATAGAGTTTTCAATGATCTGTTTGCCCTGCTGGGCAAGATTCTTCTGATTGCCCTCCACCAGTCTCTGCCGCAAAAAGACACCTGCCGCGATACCTGCCGTCAGGGCCAGCACGACCAGCAACAGGGTGATAACATTGAATTCCATAGTTTTCTCTTTTCGCACTATATAAAAAGACCACGCAGAGACCGCAGCGGTTCTGGTGGCAGGAGCTGGGAAAGGTTCGGGGCTACCGTTGTGACGGGCCGGCCGAAGGGCCTTGAAGGCAGCACGGAAGCGGGTGGCGATCTTTTGCCAGTATCCAAGGTTCAGACGCTTTTGTCCGTGTTACCTCCTGCAGCAGGCTACAGGGCAACCCCGCTGCGGCGTTCGCCCCCAACCCGGGGCAAAAGACAAAAATATCTGAAAAAGCCGGACACGACTTTGAACTGCACCTCTTCCCCCGGAACAGCACCTGGCGTTTCCCAGGATATGAAGAAAAAGCCCCGCGCTGCCGTGTCGGTAAGACGATTAAACCTAATGTCCATTAGGTGGGCTGAACCCAAGCTGGACGTTGTCAAGCCGGAGGGCTTCCGCGGATCCAGCGGCAAGGCAGCCCTTGCGTAAAGAGTTGGCTTAATA
Organism: Desulfobulbus oralis; assembly: GCF_002952055.1. NCBI lineage: Bacteria > Pseudomonadati > Thermodesulfobacteriota > Desulfobulbia > Desulfobulbales > Desulfobulbaceae > Desulfobulbus > Desulfobulbus oralis. The sequence continues at coordinate 1,691,809 of NZ_CP021255.1, forward strand.
CTTTACCGATCACCAACAGCGCAGGGTCTATTCAAACTCCCATATGGGTGTTCAGTATACCCTTTTTCTCGTATTAGTCCAGCCAAGAGGCAGGGCTGGATGAGGAATTGCGGCGGATTTTAACGCCGGAAACTCCAGGCCAGGGGATGGCCGTTCCGGTAGGGCATGCAGCCGTGGAAAGGGCGGGGATCGCCGTCAAAGACCAGCGGCAGGAAATATTTGTCGCCCTCCCACATGGGCAGTTCCAGAAGCCGCGCCACCGGATGCCACAGCAGCTCTCCCTCGGCGTTCTTGCTTGTGGGCGTGCCCTCGTATCCGGTGATGAGAAAGATGAAACCCAGCCAGTCCTCGCCATTGGGCCCAAAGCCGGTCCAGTTGATGGTGCCGCGCAGGTGCATGGCTGTGCAGACGAGGCTGCTTTCTTCCCGAATCTCCCGCTGCATGCAGGTGAAAACATCCTCGCCGGCTTCCATTTTGCCGCCCAACCCGTTATATTTTCCGAAGTGTTGGTCGTCTGCGCGCGCGATACGGTGCACCAGCAGGGTTTCTTCGCCGGATGCCGAAAGAATATAGCCCAGAGTTCCAATGATTGGCCTGTACATATCGTCTTCAAGGTGTGCGGCATGATGACCGCAAGAATCCTGGCGCGGGGGGGACTGTACCTCGCCCTGCGCTGCCTTCTGGGGCTGGCGCCTGTTGCACTGCTGTCAACGCCTGCCGCGGCCGAACAGTTTCCCCTGTACTCCGGCATTCGCCCCAATGTGGCCTTTTGGGAAAATATTTACAGCCGCTATACCACCAGACAGGCGGTTTTGCACGATTCCCACGATCTTTCCCTGGTCTACGGGGTGGTGGAATTGGTCGATCCGGACCTGCCCCTGGGCACTCGGTTCAACGAGCAGCGGATCAAAGCGGCCAAGATGCGCCTTGCTCTCCTCTTCGATCGCCTGGCGGCGGGCCAAGGGCCTCGTACCGAAACAGAGCGGCGCATCGCCCGGATGTTCGCCGGCAGGCCCCTTTCCAGCTACCGCCAGGCAAAAGAGCGGCTGCGCGTGCAAACAGGCCAGAAAGACCGCTTTTACGCCGGGCTTGTCCGCTCCGGCAGATATCTGCCCTATATCAGAAAGGTGCTGGCTGCGGAACATCTGCCCCTGGAGCTGGCCTATCTGCCCCACGTGGAATCCTCCTTCAATCCCAAGGCCGGCAGCAAGGCCGGGGCCTATGGCCTCTGGCAGTTTACCCAGGGGACGGGCAGGAGGTACATGATCATCAATGCGCTGGTGGACGAGCGTTTCGATCCCTACCAGTCCACCCATGCCGCCGCGAAACTCCTGAAAGCCAACTACGAGACCCTGGGCAACTGGCCGCTTGCCATAACCGCCTACAACTACGGCAGCGCCGGCATGCTGCGCGCCCTGAGCGCGCACGGCTCCTACGAGGCGATTTTTCAGGATTACGCCGAGGGGCGTTTCAAGTTTGCGGCCCGCAATTTTTATTCGGAATTTCTGGCCGCCGTGCGGGTTGCCAGGAGACTGGAGCCAAGCGTTGTCATGGAGAAAGCGCAGGCCGTGCAGAGCTATCGCCTGAAGAAGGAAGTGCCCCTGACCAGGCTGTGCCAACAACACCGGCTTGACCAGGCCAGCTTTCTGCACCTGAATCCGGCCCTGCAGAGCCCGGTGCTTTCCGGCAGGCGCAATGTGCCGGTTAACTATCTCGTACACGTACCGGGCCGGGCAGGGTCTGAAGCGGCCCGAAAAGGCACCGCCAAGCCGCAGCCGCGTTTCACCGGGCATAGCGCCCCGCCGGTCCGGCAGTATAGCGCGGCCCGGCCGGTCATCTACGACTACTATCGCCATACCGTGGCACAGGGTGATACGCTCTCCGGCATTGCCAGGCACTTCGGCACGAGCACGGAGTCTATCCTCCGGGCCAACCACAAGGGGCCGGGCAATCCGGTGCGGGTCGGCGAACGGATCATGGTGCCGGTCAAACGGCGTCCCTGAAGGAGTCTTGCCCCTGAATGTTCCCTGTTTTGCGGGAGGAAACTATGCATTCCCGGTTTTTTGGCTTTGCCCTGCTTGCAGCACTCCTGGCTGTTCCCGTTTTCCTCGTGTCTCCTGCCTTTGCGGATACTCTGTCTCCTGTGCGCAATGGAGCGGAGTTGCTTTTCTTCCCCTGGCAAAGGAGTGCGGAGCTGGTCAGGGAACTGGGCGGCAAACCGGAGCAGCCGCTGCCGGCAGGTGTGGATCTGCAGGCCCTGCGCCGGGCCGCGAAACAGGGCGATGCCACGGCCCGACACCGGCTGGGCGAATTGTACCGGGACGGCGCTGGCCTTGTCCGTAATGAACGCAAGGCGGTGGACTGGTTCCGCCAGGCTGCGGAGCAGGGCTATGCGCCTGCGCAGACCAGCCTTGGCTGGATGTACATGTACGGCCGGGGCGTAGCGCAGGATGACAAAGAGGCCATGAAGTGGTTTCGGTTGGCAGCGGCGCAGGGCTATGCCAATGCCCAGAACAATGTGGGCGCCCTCTACATGATGGGCCGGGGCGTGCCGCAGAATTATGAAGAGGCCCTGAAGTGGTTTCGTCTGGCAGCGGCACAGGGTGATGCGGCAGCGCAGCGTTCGGTGGGCTGGGCTTATCTCTTTGGCCAGGGGGTTGAGCAGAACGACAAGGAGGCCGCAATCTGGTTTCGCAAGGGGGCTGTTCAGGGCCATGCGGCATCCCAGAACAATCTGGCTTTGCTGTATCAGGCTGGCCGGGGAGTGCCACAGGATTACGCCCAGGCCATGGAATGGCTCCACCGGGCGGCGGCGCAGAACGATGCCTCTGCCCAATGCAATATCGGGCTGGCCTATTGGTTCGGTGAGGGGGTGGCCAAGGATCCTGCCGAGGCGGCGAAATGGTTCCGTAAAGCGGCGGCGCAGGGCGATGCCCAGTCTCAGTACAATCTGGGCTGGCTGTATAAGTTTGGCAAAGGTGTGCCGCGGGATGCCGTTCAGGCAGTGAACTGGCTTCGCTTGGCAGCGGAACAGGGTCATGTGCAAGCGCAGGTGTTGCTGGGCAGGATGTACCGCACAGGCGATGGAATCGGCAAGGACACTGAACAGGCAGTCAAGTGGCTTGGCCGGGCGGCGGCGCGGGGCAATGCCGAAGCCTGCTTCAATCTGGGGAGCATGTACCTCAGAGGCGAGGGCGTGCCCCAGGATGAAGAGCGGGCTATGACCCTGTACCGTGAGGCAACGGCCTTGGGCAGCGAGGAGGCAGAGCTGGCCCTGCGTAAACTGAATGGAGAGGGCAGCGAGTATCCGTGGCGGGGTGACAGCAAGCTGGTGGAACGGCTCCGGACTGGTGTGAAACAAGGGGATGCGGAGGCCATGTACGATCTGAGTGAACTGTACAGCAGGGGTTATGCCGTGGAACCTGATGCCCGCAAGGACCTGGAATTGCTGGAACAGGCCGCTGCATTGGGAAGCTCCCGCGCTCAGTACGCTCTGGGTTGCAGATATCTTGCCGGAGAGGGCGTTCCCAGGGATGAGGCAAAAGGGCTGAGCCTGCTGAACAAGGCGGCGGCGCAGGGTGATGCGTTCGCTCGCCAGAAGCTGAAGAGCCTGAGCGGAGAGGAAGAACAGAGCGATGCGGCGCCCGCTCCTGCCGTGGCCCCGCCTCCGGACAGGGATTATGTGGAGCGCTTCCTCAAGGCTGCGAAGGCGGGGGATGCGGCGGCGCAGTTGCAGATGGCCGCCATGTATCTGGAGGGGCACGGGGTGAAACAGAATGACAGGCAGACTCTGAAATGGCTCCGCAAGGCGGCGCGACAGGACTATGGTCCGGCCCAGGCCCTGCTGGGCTTCTTGTATGAGCAGGGCCGGGCGGTGCGTCCCGATGCCGAACAGGCCCGGCTCTGGTACGGCAAGGCGGCTGCATGGTACCGGCAATCCGCAGAGCGGGGCGATATGGAGGCCCAGTTCGAGCTGGCCGAAATGTACAAGGCGGGCCGGGGGGTGCCGAGGGATGCGGCCGCGGCGGCGACCTGGTACGACAAGGCCGCGGCGCAGGGCTACATGCCTGCCCAGTTTGAGCTGGGCTGTATGTACCTGAACGGCCTGGGTCTTGCCCGGGATGAGGCGAAGGCGCGGGAATGGCTGGGCCGGGCGGCGAAGCAGGGACATCAGGAGGCCAGAAGGCTGTCGCGCCAATTAAAGGTCCGTTAAATTGTGCAAGGGAGGGTGAAAACGATGCGCTGTTTTTCCTGGTTTTCTGCTGTTTTTTCGCCGAGACTGTCTGTTCTGACCCTGGCTGTCTGTCTTGTTCTGCCTGCACCCGCCTTCTGCGTTGAAATTCCGGAGGAGCTGTTCCAGGCGGTGGAACATTTGGGCTCGCCTTTGTCGGTCCTCATGCCGCCTTTGAACCGCCTGTTTGAAGATGAGGAAGTCAGGAATCTGCGCAGAGCGGCGGAGCAGGGTGATGCATCTGCACAGACCAGCCTTGGCTGGATGTACATGTACGGCCAGGGCGTAGCGCAGAATGACAAAGAGGCCCTGAAGTGGTTTCGGTTGGCAGCGGCGCAGGGCTATGCCAATGGCCAGTACAATGTGGGCCTTCTCTACATGATGGGCCGGGGCGTGCCGCAGAATTATGAAGAGGCCCTGAAGTGGTTTCGTCTGGCGGCAGCCCAGGGGCATGCGGCAGCGCAGCGGTCGGTGGGCTGGGCTTATCTCTTTGGCCAGGGGATCGAGCAGAACGACAAGGAGGCTGCAATCTGGTTTCGTAAGGGGGCTGTTCAGGGCTATGCGGCGTCCCAGAACAATCTGGCTTTGCTGTATCAGGATGGCCGGGGTGTGCCACAGGATTACGCCCAGGCCATGGAATGGCTCCACCGGGCGGCGGCGCAGAACTATGCGCCTGCCCAGTACAACATAGGGCACGCCTATTGGTTCGGTAAGGGGGTGGCCAAGAATCCTGCCGAAGCGGCGGAGTGGTTCCGGAAAGCGGCGGAGCAGGGCGATGCCCAGGCCCAGTACAATTTGGGCTGGCTCTCTGCGTATGGCGAAGGTGTGCCGCAGGACGACAAAGAGGCCGCGAACTGGTTTCGCTTGGCAGCGGAACAGGGGTATACGCAGGCGCAGGTGGCGCTGGGTCGGGCCTACGCACGAGGGCAGGGCGTGGCTCGGGATGCCGCTCAGGCGGCCGAATGGTATCGCAGGGCGGCGGAGCAGGGGGATGTGAAGGCCCAGATTGAGCTGGGCGACCTGTACGCCAGGGGGCAGGGGCTCGAGAAGAGTGTCGGGCAGGCTCGCAGATGGTACCAGAAGGCGGCGGAGCAAGGCAATGCGAAGGCTCAGATCCGGCTGGGCGACCTGTATGCTCATGGATCGTGGCTCAGGAGGAGCAGCGGGCAGGCTCGCAGGTGGTACCAAAAGGCGGCGGAGCAGGGGGATGCGGAGGGGCAGTACGTGCTGGCCCGGTTCTACCTCGAGGGCAGGGGCCAGCCCAAAGATATCGATCTGGGGCTTTCGTGGCTGCGCAAGGCAGCGGCGCAGGAGTACGACGAGGCCTGCTTTCTGCTGGGCCGGATGTATGAGGAGGGCCAGGATATGAGCCAAAACAGTCAGCAGGCGGCGGAGTGGCTGCGTAAGGCCGCCCGCAAGGGGCATGTGGAAGCCATGCGTCGTTTGGGCCTGCTGTGCCTTGAAGGCAGGGGCCTGCCCCAGGATGACCGGGAAGCCTCCAAATGGTTGTACAGTGCCGCTGAGGAGGGCGATCAGGAGGCGGCACGTCTGCTGGAGCGGATGCGGGCCGAGGGCCGGCAAATCTGGCGGCTGCAGGACGATCTGGAGACTATGGAGGAACGCCTGGAGATCGATACCCTGCACGAGATGGCAGCCCGGGGGCTGGCCGAAGCGCAGCGCGATCTGGGCATACGCTATCTCCAGGGCCGGGGCCTGCCCCGGGATGTCAGGAAGGGCCGGGACCTGCTTCGCCAGGCAGCGGATCAGGGTGATGCAGAAGCCAAAAAGCTCCTGCGCGGTCTAAAAACAGAAGTCCGCCAGGGGCAAAGCGTTCCGGCCGCGCTGCGCTAGGGTATGACCGGGTCTGGCCCGATACCGGGGCTGTGTGCCTCTATGCGCTGGTTGCCACCTTTGGGGTCAGGCCTTTCAGCCCCGCAGCAGGGCCCTCTGCCATCAACGATGGCTGCGCCTCTCGGCCTCCTGTCTATGCGCGGTAGATGGGGGGCGGATGGGACGTGGCCTTGCCTGTTGCCGCCTGCGCCCGGGCCAGAGTCCGCAGGCCATATTCTCCTGCCCCGTGCAGGGCCGCCCTGCGATCGAGAATGAAATGCACCGGCACATGCTCAAGCAAAGATGAGGTGTGGTTTCTGGTGAAGATGCGCATGAAGCGGTCCTGCTGCAGAAATGGCTGCAGTTGCAGGGCAAAGCCGCCGCCCAGATAGAGCCCGCCCAGCGCCATGGTTTTCAGCACCAGATTGGCGGCTTCGTCGGCCAGAATGTCGCAGAGCAGGCGCATGGTGTGCATGGCCACGCCGCAGACCCGCTTGCCCTCCGCGGCCCGGCGGGCGGCCCCGACGATGACCGGGGTCGGGTCTTCTGCCCTGGCCACCTCGCTGTCGAGCCACTCGGGCACGGTGTGCCGCCTGCCCATGAAGGCGAAGAGACTGGGCACCGCCCGACCGGAGCAGACATCCTCGAACGATACATGCGTCCGGCGCTGCAGCATGAACTGCAGCAACTGCATCTGTTCGTCGTTCTGGGGGGCAAAAGAGGCATGGCCGCCTTCCGATGCACAGGGCATGTATTTTTTGCCGCTGGGATGGGGAATGAGAAAGGCCTCGCCCAGACCGGTACCAGGGGCGATGACGGCCAGAACGCCCGGACTTTTGGGCACACCGCTGTTGATGGCGCCCAGGGCATGACTGGCCAGATAGGGTACGAACAGTGCGGTGGCCACCAGGTCGTTGATGAGGCACACCTGCGTGAAACCGTGGCGCTTTTCCAGCGTGCGGGCATCCAGTTGCCAGTGCAGGTTGGTCATAACCGCGGTATCGTCTGCCACCGGTCCGGCGATCCCGATGCAGGCATAGGGAGGCACCGGGCTGCCGGTGCCGAGAAACACGGCCAATACGTCGTCAAAGCAACTGAAGCTGCGGTTCTGGAAGCTTTCTTCCCGGATGGGCTCGCTGCCTGGCTGGTCCAGTGCCGAGCGGGGGTACAGACCCAGGGTGGTTTTGGTGGCCCCGATGTCTCCGGCCAGGAGCAATGCCTCAGAATGGCTCATGCCTGCCTCCCATGCAACATGCTTCAGTTTTCCCGCAGAAGACGGATGCCCCGGGCTTCGGTGCGGTTGTCGCCGCTGGCCGGATTTTCCGCGACATGGAATTCAAAAACCCGATAGGGATCCTGAAAGTAGTGCGTGGGCATGGTGGCCTGCGAATGGTGAAAAAACACGCTTTCCGGATGCAGGCCGTCGTTGTCGCGACGATAGTAGCGGAAAAAGCCGAAGCCGCGATCCACGTTGTAGTTGGCGACCACCCCGCGCAGCCAGTCGCCCTCCTCTGGCGCGGTTTCGGGGATGGGCAGCAGGCCGGGGATGAGAAAGCCCGAAACGAAAGAATCCGCCGCTTCCCGGAGTTCCTTGGCCACGTTGTTGAAGCCGACGACTTCGACCCGGCAGCCCTGGTTTTGCAAAGCCGGCACCAAGCGCACAAAGTCGCTGTCGCCGGTCAAAAGGATGACCCGATCGGTATTTTTGGACTGGAGCAGGGCGTCAATGGCCAGATCCATGTCGGAATTGGCCTTGCACGTGACGTTGCCATCCTCGTCGGTGTAGCGGCGCACATATTTTTTGATGATGCGAAAACCGCACTGCCTAAGGATGTTGTGGTAGGCGTAGGTTTTTTGCCGGTATTCCGTATCGGTTTTGATGCGTTCGTGATCTTCTGCGAGATAGCAGTTGGCCCGCAGCATGATGGAATCGCCGCTGTTGGCGAGATCCACCAGGACATCGTAGCGCATGCCAAAGCCGCCGCTCATTTTGATATTTTCCGCGTCAACATAAATTGCTGTTTTAATCATTGCTCTGTCCGTTTTTCTGAAATGTTCAGGATGATTTTTCTTTGTTGTTCAGGCAGTATTTCTCCTGTCCGTCTGGATCTGAAGCAGGTCAATGGGTTTTAGGTCAATCTGTTCGTCTCCAACTCCTTCATATTGATTTTTTACGCACAGTGATCAGTTTCACTACCTGGACTTATCTGCAATTCCTCAATCCAATGCATGAATTTTAGCTATACTTCTGGGTGACCACAGTATTACATGCTGTGATTCGTCAGGCCGTTCATCTGCACTGTACCCGAAATACGCATTTTTCTGCCAGGAAAAGGCCTAACACTCCCACAAACAGGCCTTCAGATCGACGTGGCTGGCATCTTTGAAGGGCACGCCCTCGGCTTCCAGAAGGCGCTTTTGTTCCGGCCATCCAGGCGCCAGACGACCGGCATGGTTGACCACCCGGTGGCACGGGTATCGCCCGAAATGTTCGGCCTGAGCCAGTACCAGCCCAACGAGGCGTGCATTTTTTTCCCGGCCAATGAGGCGGGCAATTTGCCCATAGGTTGCCGTTTGCCCCTCGGGAATTTCATCGACCACTGCCAGAATGGCATAGATCAGGTGCTGATCCAGTATCTGCCCCATGGGCTGTATGGTGCCTCAGAGATATTTACCGGCTTCTCTGCAGCTCATCTTGTGCATAGAAGTCTGGTGGATTTGCAGGAAATTTCTGACCCAGGCAGGATTGGTTCTGGAAAAATCTCGCAGAGCCCAGCCGATAGCCTTATTGATAAAGCATTCATTACTGCCAAAATTATTCACGATAATGTTGGCAAGTAAGTCTGTATTGGTTTGCCCTTTCCTCCCGAGCTGATGCTCTATGGCCGCTCGTCTGACCCAAATATCAGAATCCACTGACCACTGCAGCATCAACAGATTGGTTCTGGAATCATTTAGACCTATATACCCTATTATCTTGCATAGAGAATCAATGGTATCCCACCACTGCTTACCACGAACATACGCTTCAATTTTTGGAATATCCGTAAATGTTAATAAGCTCTTCAATGCCAGCAGATAATCCGATACAAATATTGCAGCTCTCGGTATTCATCCTGCCAACACTCGTCCAGAAGAGGCCAATCAATACATCCATTTTGCCGCTCCTGCCTCAGAAAATCCTGATAGCAGCGCTTTCGCCCGGCCGCGGGCAGGCCATGAAACCGAAAGCGATGGCGCATGTATTGCGCCATTTGCCTGGCTTTATCCTCATCTGCATGTTCAGCAATCAGTTTTTTGATACTGTGATACCTGTCCATGGATGAGAGTCTATCAAATTTTCTAATTTTGCATTGATTTTACAGTATTTGCAACGAGTGACTTTCGATACTTTCAATATATGTAGATAATAATCTCTCAATGTCAATAACTTTCTGCTTTATTTAATTTTACAAATCATCTCAGGTTTATATTTCTAATCATTAAATTCATTCTATCGCTCAGACATATATTTTTGTATTTCATTATAATTCAATTTTCTTACCTGTGTATTTTCATATTCTCGATATACTGCAACAGTAAAAACAGGTTGCATAGATTTGCAGGTTTTTTCTTGATTCTTCTTAAGGTATAACTGTAATTCTTCAATATCGGCAAAGATTTTATATGAGAGTCCTCCATTTTTACTGTGCAGCTCATAAATGCCGCATGGTTTTTTTCTGGTGAAATCAGCAGTGCGCAAGTATAATTTTGTGATTGCCAATGAGTTGAAAGGAAAATTCCATCGTTGTAATTTACGTTTGCTATCATGTTGAATGCAAATACAGCGTCCGCAAGTGCCACAAATATATTGTGTATGATTTTTCAGGCAATCCAATGGGTTTAATAGTGGTGTGATTCTGTGGTCGCCACTATAACATTCCTCACACTCTTTGAGAGTCAAAACAGTATCACCCATGCAGTTTGTACGCTGTTCAATGTCTGCACCACTCGTTTTCAATGGTTTTATCGCAGAACCTTCTTTGTTGCTGTTATATTCATTCAAAAGTTTTTTTGAATAAACTTTTTCATTTTTTGAGTCTCTAACTTTTTTCCAAAGGATAGCCGCAACTTTTAACTTATCAGGATAATAATTGCTAGCTTCATCTAAGCAAAAGTCCTTTAGGAATTGATTCCATTGACAAGCTGAATTATCATACTTAGCATAGTCTGACTCACCATAATATACTTTCAGCATATCTTGAATTGTAAAGTTTAAATCATTTTCAGCTTTTACTTTTCGCCAAGCTGTTGCCATATCAGCATTAAATTTAAATGGATAAATACCTGTTACAGCTGAAAAATACTCTCGAAATTTTTGGTTAAAGGAAAAACCACATTAAAGCAATGACGTATTTAAGGTTATCGCTTCGGTTTTATTTTTGTTTACTTTCCTTACAGACTTTTCTACTCTATTTCCCTTAAAATATTGTTCTATAATATGATTCAGCTCTTGTTTTGTACTTTTGTATTCTAATCCAAGAGATTTACAAATTCGCGAGAGTTCTTCTCGATACCAATAGTATCTGTTAAATTCTTCAAATGATTTTATCTCTCTAAAATCGGGTCTGCTCTCTTTCATATACTCACCTCCACAACTTTTAATTTACCACTCACTACTTCCACAAAAACCTCCCACCAAAATGATGGAAGGCTTTCTAAACAATTCACTTAAATTCAACAACTCCCTTTGGAGCCTACTTTTTAGACTTTTTAGTATCAAAATAGTATCACTGCAGAGTTTTTCACATCATTTCATTACTAAATAGCACTATTTTCAACGATTTCGAAACAGAAACCTATTTATTACTGCTACTCCCACTCTATTGTTGCCGGCGGTTTCGAGGAAATGTCGTACACCACCCGGTTGACGCCGCGCACCTCGTTGATAATGCGGTTGGAGATGCGTGCCAGTACTTCGTAGGGCAGCCGGGACCAGTCGGCGGTCATGGCATCCTTGCTGTCTACCGCGCGGAGCGCGATCACATGCTCATAGGTGCGGCTGTCGCCCATGACCCCCACTGTCCGGATGGGCAGCAGAACGGCAAAGGACTGCCACACCTTGTCATACCAGCCTGTATTCTTTATCTCTTCGAGCACGATGGCATCTGCCAGGCGGAGCACGGCCAGACGCTCTGCCGTAATTTCTCCCATGATGCGGATGCCCAGGCCCGGCCCGGGGAAGGGCTGGCGGAGTATGGCCTCTTTTGGCAGGCCCAGTTCAAGGCCCAGCAGCCGTACTTCGTCCTTGAAAAGGTCGCGGAGCGGCTCTACCAGCTCAAGCCGCATCCGTTCGGGCAGGCCGCCCACGTTGTGGTGCGACTTGATGGGCGCCTTGCCGCGAAAGGTCACCGACTCGATCACGTCCGGATAGAGTGTGCCCTGGGCCAGAAAATGCACTTCGCCCAGTTTGTTGGCTTCCCGCTCGAAAATCTCGATAAAGCCATGGCCAATCTGCCTGCGTTTTTCCTCCGGACTGGTCACGCCCCTGAGGCGGCTCAGGAAAAAATCGCTGGCATCGATGTCCACGAGCGTCAATTCACTCTGGCTGCTGAAGAAACGGATGACCGCGTCGGACTCGCCGCTACGCATCAGGCCGGTGTCCACGTGGATGCAGGTGAGCTGCTTGCCGACGGCCCGGTGCACCAGAGCCGCGGTCACCGAGGAATCCACCCCGCCGGACAGGGCGCAGATGACCTTGCCCTGACCCACCCGGGCACGGATGGCCGCCACGGTCGTCTCGATGAAGGACTGTACCGTCCAGGATGGCTCGCAGCCGCAGATATTGAAAATGAAATTTTTGAGAATGTCCGTGCCGATGGCGGTGTGCGCCACCTCCGGATGGAACTGCAGGGCAAAGAAGGGCTTTTCGGCATGCCCCAGGGCCGCTGCAGGCGAGTGAACGCTTGTGGCGCTGATCACAAAGCCGGGCGCCGGCGCTGTGATGCGGTCGCCATGGCTCATCCACACCTGGTGCCGGGATGGCTTCGGGGCCAGCCCGGCGAACAGGCGGTCCGGCCTTTGGATGGCCAGTTCGGCCTTGCCAAATTCCCTTTTTTCCGCGCTTTCAATCTGGCCGCCAAGCTGGTGCATCATGAGCTGCGCGCCGTAGCAGATCCCCAGAATCGGCACACCCAGGGCAAAGATTCCGGGATCGCTGCTTGGGGCATCCCCATCGTAAACACTGGCCGGGCCGCCGGAAAGGACAATGCCTTTGGGCTGCATGGCCCTGAGGCGCTCCAGGGGCAGGGTATAGGGGTGAATTTCGCTGTACACCCGCTGCTCGCGGATACGCCGGGCGATGAGCTGGGTGGTCTGGGATCCGAAGTCAAGAATGACGATTTTCTGGGGAGTTGCGCTCATGCCTGTATCCTTTCAGAGCCCTTCGGTGCGGTAGTTCGGAGCTTCCCTGGTAATGATGACATCGTGCACGTGGGATTCGCGCAGACCGGCCGGGGAGATGCGCACGAAGCGGGCTTTTTCCTGCAGCTCCCGAATGGTAGCCGCGCCCGTGTAGCCCATGCCGGAAGAGAGCCCGCCCAGCAGTTGGTAAATCACCTCGGCTATGGGGCCGCGATAGGGCACCTTGCCTTCAATGCCTTCGGGCACGAGCTTGCTGCTCTTGTTCTGGAAGTAGCGATCGCTGGAACCTTCCTTCATCGCGCCGATCGAGCCCATGCCGCGGTAGCCCTTGTATTTGCGGCCCTGATAGAGAAAGGTTTCGCCCGGCGTTTCGTCGGTGCCGGCAAAGAGCGAACCCACCATAACCGCAGCGGCCCCGGCGCCGATGGCCTTGCAGATGTCGCCGGAGAATTTGATGCCGCCGTCGGCAACGATTGGGATGCCGTGTTTGGCAGCGGCCTGCACGCAGTCGTGCACGGCAGTGAGTTGCGGCACGCCCACGCCGGCCACAATGCGGGTGGTGCAGATGGAACCCGGCCCCACGCCAACCTTCACCGCATCGGCCCCGGCATCGATCAGGGCTTCGGTGCCAGCCCCCGTGGCCACGTTGCCCGCGATGAGCTGGAGTTTCGGGAAGGCGTTTTTCACCTCGCGCACGGCCTTCAGGATGCCCTTGGCATGGCCGTGGGCGGAATCCAGCACGACTACATCCACCTTGGCCCGTATCAATGCCTGGGTCCGTTCCATCATGTCCGGACCCACGCCGATGGCCGCGCCCACCAGCAGCCGGCCCATGCTGTCCTTTGCGGAATTGGGATATTGCCGTACCTTTTCGATATCCTTGATGGTGATGAGGCCCTTGAGGCGGCCGTCCTCATCGACGACCAAGAGTTTTTCGATACGGTGTTCGTGCAGAAGCGCCTTGGAATGCGCCTGATCTATGCCTACCGGTGCGGTCACCAGATTCTTGCTGGTCATCACGTCGTCGACCCGGAGTTCCGGGTCTGAAACGAAGCGCAGATCGCGGTTGGTGACAATGCCCACCAGTTTGTCGCCGTCCAGGACTGGCAGGCCGGACACCCGGTAGTTGGCCATGATTTCCTGGACTTCGGCCACGCTCTGGTTGCGGTTGACCGTAATCGGGTCGATAATCATCCCAGATTCCGATTTTTTGACCCGCTCGACCTCTCTGGCCTGTTCTTCAATGCCCATGTTCTTGTGGATGATGCCGATGCCGCCTGCCCGGGCCATGGCAATGGCGGTCTGGTGTTCGGTGACGGTGTCCATGGCCGCGCTGAGAAGCGGTGCGCGCAGCATGATGCTTTTCGTCAGATGCGTGGTGAGATCCACTTCCGAGGGCAGAATGGACGAGGCCCCGGGCACCAGGAGGACATCATCAAAGGTGAGTGCCATGGGGATTTCGGTAGGAGTCATAAAGGTATTTTCCTCTCAAAGTGCGGTAGGGCGGGCAAACAGCCTGATGCCGACTGCGGGCGGCGTACCGGCAAGGACGGAAGGTCTCAAATGAGGTCGCCTACAATAGCACGTTTGCCTGGAAAAGAAAACACCCGGAGCTTCCCCTTTCGCAGGCTTCGCGGTACAATTGTCCTACGCCCCGGCAGCAGCGGGGCAGGGAGCGAGGCATGGCGAAAATATTGGCAATAAACCCGGACAATCCCCAGCCGAGGCTGATCGCGCAGGCGGCGGAACTGCTGCGCCTAGGCGCTGTGATCTGCTATCCGACCGATACCATGTACGGTATTGGCTGCGACATCTTCAACCAGAAGGCGGTCAAGCGCGTTTATCAGATCAAAGGCCGTCCCCGGGACAAACCCTTCAGTTTCATGTGTGCGTCATTGACCAATATCAGCCAATATGGCCACGTGAGCAATACGGCCTACCGCCTCATGAAAAAATGCCTGCCCGGTCCCTACACCTTTGTCCTGCCCGGCAGCAAGCTGGTGCCCAGGATCATGCTCACCCGCCAGAAAACCGTGGGCATCCGTGTACCCGACTCGCCCATTTGTCAGGCGCTGCTGCAGGCTCTGGGCAACCCGGTGCTCAATACGAGTGCGCAGGTGAAGGATGAGGATGCGTGGCTGCGCTCCGCCTTTGACGTGGACGAGCATTTTGGCAGGCTGGTGGATCTGATTGTCGATGGGGGGGAACTGGCCCCCGAGCCTTCCACGGTGGTCTCTCTTCTGGATGACAGTCCGGAGATACTCCGCCAGGGCAAGGGCGACACCGCCCTGTTCTGATCTGTGTGTCCTCAAAAGTAAAAAAGCCGGCACCCATCGTATGGGGCCGGTTTTTTTACCTAGACATGCCGCAGAATCAGTCTTTGTCCTGCTGAATCAGCACTTCCTTGAGCGATTTGCCCATGGTGAAATGGAGCGTCTTTCTTGCCGGTATGTGCATCATATTGCCGGTTTTAGGGTTCTTGGTCGTCCGTGGTCTGCGGGTTCTGACCGAAAAACTGCCAAAATTCCGGATTTCCACCCGACGGCCCGCAATGAGGGCACTGGCCATTTCCTCAAGGATAAGGTCCACGGCCAGTGCTATGTCCTGTTTGTAGTAATCACCAAGCTGCTGGGAAACGGAGTCAACCAGTTCTCGCTTTAACATACTGTTTTCCTTTACAAGGAACGTAGCTGAACGAAATCTGCCTGCCCCCTGGCAGCGCAGCGACGCGTACATGGGGCAGGATGTCCTTGGAACGGTCGACGCTGTTTACTTCTGCGAATTCTCTTCGGCAGCGGCTTTCAGCAGGTCGCCCAAAGTTGACGGCGCCTCCTGGGCCTTTGAGATGTATTCGGCAGGAATCACGCCGTTATTTTCCTCCTTTTCCTGCAGTGCCTTGATGGAAAGCCCTATCTTGCGGTCAGCGGCAGAGGCATTGATGACCATGGCCTGCAGCTTGTCTCCCACCTTGAACATGTCAACCGGCGTTTTGACTTTCTCCTTCGAGATTTCGGAGACGTGCACCAGGCCTTCTATGCCTTCCTCCAGTTGAACAAAGATGCCAAAATCCGTCACGTTGGTAATGGTGCCCTCAACCGTGGTGCCGATGGGGTACCTGGTGACCGCCTCCTGCCAGGGATCCGGCTCGAGTTGTTTGATGCCGACAGAGAAGCGCTCGTTTTCCTTGTCGATTTTGAGCACCACTGCCCGGATTGTGTCACCTTTGGCGTATTTCTCCGAAGGGTGTTTGATCCGCTCGGTCCAGGAAAGATCCGAGACGTGAATCAGGCCGTCAATGCCCTCTTCAATGCCGATGAAGATGCCGAAATCCGTCACGTTTTTGATCTTGCCCTCTATGATGGAGCCGACCGGATAGTTCTCCTCCACCACGTGCCAGGGGTTGGGTAGCAACTGCTTCATGCCCAGGGAAATGCGCTTGGTATCGGCTTCGACCTTGAGTACCTGTACTTCGATTTCGTCGCCCACACCCACGATTTTGGAGGGATGTTTGGGCTTCTTGGACCAGCTCATCTCGGAGATGTGCACCAGTCCCTCCACACCTTCTTCCAGCTCGACAAAGACACCGTAGTCGGTGATGGATACCACCTTGCCCGGCACCCGCACACCAGGGGCATACTTCTCGGGCACTTGTTCCCATGGATCCGGCCTGAGCTGCTTGACGCCCAAAGAAATGCGGTTGGCGTCCCTGTCGTATTTCAGAATCTTGACCTCAAGCTCCTCACCCACATTGTAGAGCTTGGCAGGGTGGGAGACCCGGCCCCAGGACAGGTCGGTGATGTGGCACAGGCCGTCTATGCCGCCCAGATCGATGAACAGACCGTAGTCGGTGATGTTGGTAATGGCGCCGCGAATGATCTGGCCTTCCTGCAGGGTGTTGCGCATCTGCTCGCGCAGGGCGCTGCGTTCTTCTTCCAGAATGACGCGACGGGAAATGACCACGTTGTTGCGCTTGCGGTTGAATTTCAGAACCTTGAAGGCAAAAACCTGACCGATCAGGGCGTCCAGATCCTTGACCGGGCGCAGATCAATCTGGGAATAGGGCAGGAAGGCCGGTACGCCGATATCAACCGACATGCCGCCCTTGACACGGCTTTCGATGCGGCCTTCAATGGTGCCGTCTTCTTCCTGAATGCGGGCAATCTGCTCCCAGACCTGAATGGCAATGGCCTTTTCACGGGAGATCAGCAGGCCGCCGTCCTCCGTGCGCTTTTCGATAAAAACCTCGAACTGTTCGCCCACCTTGATTTCATGGGCTGGGTCTTCATGACGAAACTCTGCGAGCGGAACGCGGCCTTCGGCCTTGTCACCGACATCAATGATAACTTCTTCGCCTGCAAGTCCTACTACAGTGCCAAGCGCTACTTCTCCTACATTGATGACCGTGTTGTTGCCTTCCTGCTCAAAGAGTGCGGCAAAACTGTCTTCCGGGGCGTTGCTTTCCGCTGCCTGGGCGGGTTGAATGCCATGCTGTGTCATGTGGGTTCCTGTGCTCGTTGCTGCCGGTCTGGGAAAAGGTTAAAAAAAAGGAGGCATGAAACTGTTGCCTCCCTAAAAAGGAATCTTCTTCTAACAGATTGTTCACGTAAAAACAACTGTTTCTTTTGCCATTTTCCCTGGGGGACTGCCCATCCGCAACTCCCAATCCACCGAAATAGCGTTATTTTTTCGTTCAGATGCCCAAGTGAGCGTTCAGTTCCTCCAGGTAGGGGCCGAAGAGATTTTCGTGGGCCTGAAAGGCCCTGCGCAGGATCAGGTGCAACTTGGCCAGATCCCTGAAGTTCACGGTCAGATTGGCGCTCAGGGCCATGGCTTCCAGGTCGTAGAGGGTGCGCAGTTCAGTGCCCGTCAGCATGTAGAAAATGCTTCGGCGGCGTTCCATGTTCATGTCGCGCATGAAGTTATGGAAGGATGAGACCTCGAGCCCTCCGTGCAGGTTGGTCTGATACACGATGCAGGAAAAGTTCACAAAGCGCATCCGCTCTTTGGCTTCCCGCCCGTTTTCAGTGCAGACAATCTGATAGCCCAGACCTTTCAGGGGGGCCGCGATGCAGTCGCGTTTTTGGCCGGCCTGACAGACCAGAAGGGCCATGGGCACATCTTCCACCTTGCCCTGCTCGGTGACTTCTCCGGTGGTCAGCCAATCGAGCGGCGGTGGGGGCGGTGGCTGCACCTTGCCGGAATTGTTGCCGCTCGGCTGCGATTGCGCTGTTGCAGGTACAGCCGGGTTGGCCGCAGGTCTGGCGAGTTCGCTGCCGCCGCTCTGCTGGGATGGCCTTGTTGCAGGTACAGCCGGGTTGGCGGCGGGTCTGGCCGGTCCGCTGCTGCCGCTCTGCTGGGATTGCGCTGTTGCAGGTGCTGCCGGGTTGGCCGCAGGTCTAGTCAGCTCGATGATGCCGCCGCATTTCGGGCATTTGAATTTCAGGGATTCGCCGGGTGGCAGTTTGGCCAGGCTCTGGCCAAATCTGGCCTCTTGTTCACCGGAAAAGTTCAGGCGCGATGCGCAGTGGGGACAAGTAGTACTCATAGCAGCTCTGGTTAGGGACTATGTGTTTGAGAATATGTGCCGGTCCGCCGGCTTACAGCCAGCCGTCCTCTTCTTCCCCTTCCAGGGCCAGGCCTTCGATAGAGGAAGTGCGTTCGCCGCGTGCGGCCTTGATCGTATCGAGGCCGCGTTTGACCTCGCTGCGGTGCGAGGCGTAGGAAAGGGCGGTTTTTTCGGAGATCAGGCCGTCATGGAAGAGTTCGGTCAGATGCTGGTCAAAGGTGCGCATGTTGAGGGTAACGCCTTCTTTGACGACATTGTAGAAGGTGCGCTCCTCGGTTTCGCCATTCAGGATGAGATCCCGCACCCGCAGGCTGGAGCACATGACCTCCATGGCGGCCACACGGCCCCCGCCAACCTGTGGCAGCAGCCGCTGGCTGACCACCCAGCGCAGGGTATCGGCCAGACGGTGACGGATCTGCGGCTGTTCGTTGTGCTCGAACATGCCCAGAATACGGTTGATGGTCTGTCCGGTGTCAATGGTGTGCAGGGTGGAAAACACCAGATGGCCGGTTTCTGCGGCGGTCAGGGCGATCTCGATGGTTTCCCGGTCGCGGATTTCACCCACGAGGATGACCTTGGGCGCCTGACGGAGGGCGGCGCGCAGACCGTTGGCAAAGGTGTCGAAATCGTCGCCCATCTCGCGCTGGTTGAAGGTGGCGCGTTTGTGCGGATGCACATATTCGATGGGATCTTCCAGCGTGACGATGTGGACATCCCGATTCTCGTTGATGCTGTTCAGGATGGCAGCCATGGAGGTCGTCTTGCCGGTACCCGTGGCGCCGGTGAAGAGGATCAGACCATTGACCTCTTCCGCCATCTTGGGGAAGGCGTCGGGGAACTGGTAGGTCTTGAAGGAGGGAATGGCGGTTTCGAGCTTCCTCAGCACGCAGCTGTACATGCCCTTCTGGGAGAAGATGTTCACACGAAAACGGACCTTGTCCTCCAGGGAATAGGAAAGGTCACAGGAGCCCTTGGTCACCAGATCCTGCAAAAGACGCTGGTTGCCGTTGATGAGGTTCAGGGCGAAGACCTCGGTCTGGAAGGGGGAGAGCTTCTGCACCGGCGGCTCCACGTCCACCGGCACCAGAACGCCGTCACTTTCCACCTGGAGAGGCTTGCCTACGGTGAGGTTGAGGTCGGAAACCCGCGGATGCTTGTTGAGCATGGCGGTGATCCAGTAATTAATCTCCTGTTGTCGCATGACTGTTCCCGGGATAGAATGTGAATGAAAAGATATCGCGTTTCTATCATCAGGGTAGCGTGGGCAAAATTCAAGAAAAATTACAATTTCTTTTCCATGCCGGGGCGAAAATGAAACAGCAGTTGAAAAGTGCAGCCAGCACGGCCGGCCGGAACATGGCCGGGGCGAGGGCTCTGTGGCGGGCCAACGGTCGTACGGAAGCCCAGATGGCCGGGCCGGTGATTGCGGTGGTCAATTCTTTTACCCAGTTCGTGCCTGGACATGTGCATCTGCATGAAGTCGGCCAGCGGGTCAAGAAACGCATCGAGGAACTGGGCTGCTTTGCCGCCGAGTTCAACACCATCGCCATTGACGACGGCATTGCCATGGGCCACCAGGGCATGTTGTACTCGTTGCCCTCCCGCGAGCTGATCGCCGATTCGGTGGAGTATATGTGCACCGCCCATACGGTGGACGCGATGGTCTGCATTTCCAACTGCGACAAGATTACGCCCGGCATGCTCATGGCTGCCATGCGGCTGAACATTCCGGCCATTTTTGTCTCCGGCGGGCCGATGGAGGCGGGCCATGCCTTGGGCAAGTCCCTGGATTTG
The DNA here is from genome assembly GCF_002952055.1 of Desulfobulbus oralis. Taxonomy (NCBI): domain Bacteria; kingdom Pseudomonadati; phylum Thermodesulfobacteriota; class Desulfobulbia; order Desulfobulbales; family Desulfobulbaceae; genus Desulfobulbus; species Desulfobulbus oralis. Next base: position 1,711,632 of record NZ_CP021255.1, read on the forward strand.
ATTGACGCCATGGTGCTGGCCGCCGACGCCACCGTGACGGATGCCCTGGTGCGTGCGGTAGAGGAAAACGCCTGCCCGACCTGCGGTTCCTGCTCCGGCATGTTCACTGCCAATTCCATGAACTGCCTGAACGAGGCCATCGGGCTGGCCCTGCCCGGCAACGGCAGCATCCTGGCCACCCACGAGGCCAGACTGGCGCTCTTCGATGCCGCTGCGGAGCGCATCGTCCAGATGTGCCGCGCCTGGTACGAAAAGGGCGACGCCAGCGTGCTGCCGCGTTCCATCGCCAGTCGGGCCGCCTTTCTGAACGCCATGTCGCTCGACATCGCCATGGGCGGCTCCACCAATACCGTACTCCACCTGCTGGCCGTGGCGCAGGAGGCGGGCGCGGATTTCACCATGGAGGACATCGACCGCCTTTCCCGCAGGGTGCCGCACCTGTGCAAGGTCGCGCCGAGCAGCTCCTATCATGTGGAAGACGTCAACCGGGCGGGCGGCGTCATGGGCATTATGGGCGAGCTGGAGCGCGGAGGTCTTTTGGATACCGGCGTGCGCCGTGTGGATGGCCTGACTCTGGCCGAGGCGCTCCGCCAAAATGACATTCGTCGGGATACGGCCACCGAAGCAGCCAGAAAACGGGCGCTCTGCGCGCCTGGCGGCAAACGCTGCCTGCTCATGGGTTCGCAGCGTAACTCTTATGACACGCCCGATCTGGACCGCGAAAAGGGCTGCATTCGCGATCTGGCCCACGCCTATTCCAAAGACGGCGGTCTGGCCGTGCTTTTCGGCAACATCGCCCCCCGGGGCTGCATCGTCAAAACGGCGGGCGTTGACGCCTCCATCCTGCGCTTTTCCGGAAAGGCCCGGGTCTATCATTCCCAGGAAGCGGCCAGCGCAGGCATTCTGGACGGCTCGGTCCGGTCAGGCGACGTGGTCTGCATCCTCTACGAAGGCCCGAAGGGCGGCCCTGGCATGCAGGAAATGCTCTACCCGACTTCGTATCTCAAGTCGCGGCATCTGGGCAAGGCATGTGCGCTCATTACCGACGGCCGTTTTTCCGGCGGCACTTCAGGGCTGTCCATCGGCCACGTTTCCCCGGAAGCCGCGGCAGGCGGCCCGATCGCGCTGGTGCGGGACGGAGACCGGATCGACATCGATATTCCGGCCAGAACGATAAGCCTTGTCGTCGGCGAGGAGGAACTCATGGCCCGGCGGCAAAAGGAGGAGCAGCGCGGTGTGACCGCCTTTACGCCGGAACGGGAGCGTGTGGTCTCCAGGGCGCTCAGGGCCTATGCCCGCTTTGCCGCCTCTGCCGACAGGGGCGCGGTGCGGGAGCTGGACGAATGATCTTCTGGCCGCAGGGCCTTGGTGCGCCCGAGGAGGTCAGCTTCGCGGCAGTCGCCCGGGGCAGCGGGCGGGATCGCCGTTGGCCAAGATTTCATTGACATTGAAAAGCCTATGCGCGTACTATAAAAAATCCGGCTGGCCTTTTCCGGGCGGAGCGGGCTCAAATCATGTTGCACGCTTCCATTCACCTCAACCGATTCAATCGTATGCAGGCAAAAGATTGCACTTTGTATCATGGCGGCCTCAAGGGCGCCGAGGCGGCTTTCGGCGAACTGGCCGAGCAATATGGCATCCGGGAGGTGGTATACACCTTTGAGGGCCACAAACTGGAGCGTGAGCGCAACACGGTCGTCTTGAGCGAAAGCGAACTGCAACGCGGCGACATCAGCATGGAGCTGGCCTCCCGTATGATGAATCGCACCTATTATGAAACGGAAAAGATCCGTCGCGTTCTGCAGACCATTTTTCACATTGTCAACAAGGGCCACCAGGTTTTTGTGGTCGGCACCATTCTCGACGACAATTCGGTCAAGGGGGGTACTGGCTGGGCCGTCGAGCTGGCCAAGCTTTTCAACCGGCCCCTGCATGTCTACGACCAGACCAGAAGGGGCTGGTTCACCTGGAAAGAGGGTGCCTGGCACGAGGATACGCCCCTCATTCGCTATTCCACCTTTGTTGGTTCGGGTACGCGCTACCTGAATGATGACGGTGTGGCGGCCATGGCCAAACTGTTTGCCGACAGCTTCAAGCAGGGCTGATTCCAAACCCGCATGCATCCCGCCCACTGTGCCGAGGGCTGTTTTGCATTGCCCACGCCCGGTCCGTGGGCAACCTGTGCTGTTTTTTGCAGGAGAGCTTTGCCCGGGTGAGCGACGCATGCGGGAAACGATGCAAGGTTATTTTATGGGAGATCAACAGCAAAATTCACAAGGTTCCCGCACATGGGAAAAATCCTGCCGCCTGTTCTGCTCTTTTGCCCTGGCGGCAGGCGTTCTCCTGCTGCCGTCGGGGCTTTACGCCGCCCCAAACATCACCCAGGGGGCCAAAAAGGCGGCCAGGCCGAGCAGCATCGCGGTGGTGAGCAAGACAGCGGTCAAGCAGCGGGCGGACAAAAGCAAAAAAAGCGCAAAAGTCGCGAAAGCGGACAAATCGTCCCGCAAGCAGGGCGCCAGGGTACACAGTGACAAGGGCAAGGTGGCTGCGAAGCAGGCAAAGGCAGGCCGGAGCCACGGGAACGGGGGGCGGCATATTGCCGGACAGACGAAAGGCGGAAAAAATCCGTCGCCGGTCCAGAGTCGCGGCCGCGTTGTTGCCGAACCCACGCTGGCCTCCGGCGAGGGGCCCTTTCTCAAGCGTCGGGCCATCCTCAGCGAGCAGACCAGACTGGCGAACACGCTGCAGACTCAGCTGGGCGTCGAGGTGCAGGAAGATCCCGGCCACAGCGGTGGTTTGTTCATAGCTCCGCCGGCCACCGGCACGGACCATGCTGCCAAGGCCATGGATCTGTTGGCCAACCTGCCTCTGGGCGAGCCGGTTGATCCGGCCCTCTCCTCCATCAGTTCCGGATTCGGTATCCGAAAGGACCCCTTCAACGGGCGGCGTGCCTTTCACGAAGGCATTGATTTCCGGGCCAAGACCGGCACGCCGGTCAGGTCAACCGGCAAGGGCAGGGTGGTAGGTTCCGGTTACTCGCCGGATTACGGTGAACATATCATCGTGTCCCACGGCATGGGCTACGAAACCATGTTCGCCCACCTGAGCAAGCGCCTGGTGCGTGTGGGCGATGAGATCGAACCGGGTATGCTTATCGGTCTTGTGGGCAATTCGGGGCGCAGTACCGGCGCCCACCTGCATTACGAAATCCGCTACCAGGGGGCCCCCATCAATCCCACGGATTATGTGCAGGCCACCCAGCAGGCACGTCTGCAGAAGAAGTAGGTCAGGGCGGGTTTTTCGAGAACAGGAAGGGCCTTCCTCCAGCCGGGGGAAGGCCTTTCCTGTTCCAGTGTAGTGCGCAGGGCTTTTACCGCTTACTTGCCAATACAGAAGCGGCTGAATACGGCATCCAGCACCTCGTCCGGGCTGGTCTCGCCACTGATTTCGCCGATGGTCTCCAGGATGCTCTGCATGTCCACGCTCAGGAGATCGACCGGGGCGCCAGCCTCCAGCGCAGCCAGACACTGGGTGCAGGCTGCCTCGACCCGCATCAGTACGGCCTGGTGTCGCCGGTTGGGGGCCAGGCGGGCGCTTCTGCCGAAGCTGTCTGCCGCCGGCGCGATGAGCGCCAGCAGCGCGTCCTGCAACTCTTGCAGCCCTTCGCCGTTTTTTGCGGAAATGCTGACAAGTGGCCGGCCCGGTGCCATGGCAGCCGCTGCCGCGCACAGGTGCCGCTCCTCGGCCGCCTGCAGCAGATCCCGCTTGTTCAGCACCAGCAGGATCTGTGCTCTGTCTGCAAGTTCCGCGTACAAGGCGCGCAGCGCCGGTGTCAGCCCCGCCTCGGCATCGATCAGCAGGAGCAGGGCATCGGCCGACAGGAGCATCTGCCGCGCGCGTTCCACCCCCAGCACCTCAACCGCATCGCTGCAGGCGGCGGCGGGACGGATGCCTGCCGTGTCGATGACCTGCACCGGAATGCCGCCCAGATTCATGCCTTCCTCGATGCTGTCCCGCGTCGTGCCAGGCACTGCGGTCACCAGTGCCCGTTCCTCCCGGAGCAGGGCGTTGAGGAGGCTGGATTTGCCCGCATTGGGCAGTCCGGCAATCACCAGTCGGGCGCCTTCCCGATAGAGCCTGGCGTATCCGGCGTCTGCGATGAGCGCCTGGACAGGAGCGAGCACCTCTGCCCGCAGACGACGGGCAGCCTCTTTCCGATCCACGAGTTCCGCATCTTCGTCCGGGAAGTCGATGGCCACCTCTATGTGGGCCAGCAGCTCGATCAGCGACTGGCGGATGCCGCCAATGGCCGCTGCCAGCGCGCCATGCAACTGGGCGGCCGCCAGCTCCGCACCCGCTGCCGTGCGCGCTGTCAGAAGATCGATGAGCGCTTCGGCCTGCGACAGGTCGATGCGGCCCGCCAGAAAGGCCCGTTTGGTGAATTCGCCGGGTTCGGCCGGTCGTGCGCCCAGGGTGGCGAGCCGCGCCAGCAGTTCCTGCAGGACGACCGGCGCCGCGTGACACTGCAGTTCCACCACATCCTCGCAGGTATAGCTGTGCGGGGCCTGCATGTACACGGCCAACACTTCGTCCAGCAGCGAACCGTTTTGCGCGCGGATATGACCGTAGTAGAGGTGGTGGCTGACAAAGGCGGGCACAGCCCTTCTGGGCTGGAAGACCTGCTGCAGCAGATGCAGCGCTTCCGGTCCGGAGACGCGTACCACACCAATGCCGCCGCTGCCTGGCGGGGTGGCGATGGCGGCGATGGTATCGCGTCTGGCGCCGGTGTTCACTCCTGATCCCGATCTTTGCCGGCAGCCGCTTCGCCTTCCCTGCCGGGTTTGTAGATCAGAATCTTCTTGAGCAGGCCCGAGCCCACGGAGCGGCTCCGGATTTCGCCCTCGTGCCGCAGGGCCTGATGCACGGCCTGCCGTTCCGCCGGGTTCAGAGCGGGCATGGTTTTGACCTTGCCGCTTTGTCGGGCCTGGGCAGCCAGTTCAAGGGCCTGCTCCTGCAGCAGGGCCAGCCGCCGCTTGCGATAGCCGGCAGCATCCAGGCTCAGGGTGACCTTTTCCGGCAGTCCGGCACCGATCATCTTGCGCAGCAGATACTGCAGGTTGTCGAGAATCCTGCCGTCCTGGCCGGCAATATATTCCTCGTGCGCGCCGGTGATGCTGCACAGGATCGTGTCGCCATCAAAGCTGACCTGCACCGCCGAGGGCAGGCCCATAAGCGAGAGCATCCGGTCCAGCCGTTCCTGGATGGCTGTCAGGCATTCGGGTGCGGGACTGCGCTCCTCCGCTTCGATGCCTTTCTCTGTGCCGGCCGGACCAGCCGCCTGATCGGCCATGATGTCGGCCCTTTCCTCCGCGCCGGCGCTCCCGACTTGCTCCTGAGCTGATTTTTTTCTGGCACTCTGGCCGGCATTCTGGCGCTTGACCGGGGCGGGACTCTTTGTTCCGGCCGCCTGCTTTTCCGGCTTGACTGCCGCTATGGCTGGCGGGTCCGTGTGCTCCGCCGGCGCATTCTTTTTTGCCTGGACCCGGATATGCGCTTTCTTCCGGCACAGGCCGAAGATGCCGCTTGAACCGGTTTCCAGCACCTCGATATCCAGTTGCTCCCGGGGGCGGCCCAGTTCCTTGCAGGCCTGTTCGATCAGACCTGCAATTTCACTGCCGTAAAAATCCTTTCCCTTGCTCATAAAAGATCCTTGCAATGCCGGTTCAAGCCTTGACGCTGCGATTGATCAGGTATTGCTGCAGCATGGTCAGCAGGTTGTTGATAAACCAGTACAGCACCAGGCCCGAGGCAAAATTGATGAACATGAAGGTGAAAATGATGGGCAGCCACTGCATGATGCGCAGTTGGGTCGGATCCGCTGTTGGCGTGGGCGTCATTTTCTGCTGCAGGAACATGGATGCGCCCATCAAAAGCGTCAGTACCGGCAGGCCGTGCAGCCAGGGGATGTCAAAGCCCAGCCAGAGCCGGTCGGGCATGGACAGGTCGTTTATCCACAGCATGAAGGGCGCATGCCTGAGTTCAATGGCCTGCATCAGTACCCGGTACAGGGCGAAGAAAAAGGGAATCTGAATCACCATGGGCAGGCAGCCGCCCATGGGATTGACCTTGTAGGTCTTGTACAGATTCATCATTTCCCGGTTCATCGCAGCCGGATCCTTCTTGAATTTCTCCCGCAGTTTGGTGATCTTGGGCTGCAGCTTCTGCATGTTCTTCATGGACTTCATGCCCTTTTGGGTCACGGGCCAGAAGACCGCCTTGATGACGATGGTGAGCAGAATGATGGCCACACCGTAGTTGTGGGTGAAGGAATGGAAGAAGTTCAGCAACCAGAGCATGGGCTGGGCAATCACCGTCAGCCAGCCGTAGTCCACGGCACGGGACAGGTCGTGGCCGGCTGCCTGCAACATGGTGAGCTTTTTGGGGCCCATGTACAGGGTGTAGCTGAACTGTGCGCTGCCCCTTGGCTCCAGCGTACGCACGCCGCCCGAGAGCACGCTGCGCTGGCCAGTCCCCTCGGCCTGCACGCTCAGGGTCTGGGGCCCTTCACTGCCCGGCATGCAGGCCGTGAGAAAGTAGCTGTCGCTGTAGCCGGCCCAACTGATCGCGCCCTGGTGCAGCACCGGCCCCTTGAGCAGCGCCTTTTCCTTGATTTCCACCAGGTCGTTGTTCACCCAGGCCTCCGGCCCGGCGAACAGGTACGAACTGGGCGGGTTTTCGTGGGGAAAGGGCTGGTGGTGCCAGATCAGTGCCGGGGAGATCTGCACGGCCGCATCCCCGGTGTTGTTGACGGTGTATTCGACCGGAATGAGATAGCTGTCTGCGGAAAAGCGCATGCTGCGGACGATTTCCAGTCCGTTGGGCAGCGTCGTGGTCATGCGCAGCTCGCCCGTGCCCTGCTCCACCTCGAGATGGCTTTGGGCATTGTCTGCGGTATAACGCGGCAGGCTGGACGTGGCGGCATTGTCCAGCGAAAAGGCCAGGGGCCGGTTGCCCGGATTGTCGGACGGCGCCAGCTCCATCGGGCCCGAATCCTGTTTGATGCCGCGACGGTACGCTTTGAGCAGGAAGCTTTTGATGGTGCCACCCTGTTCGGAGATCACTGCGGTGTAGTTCGGCGTATCCACAGTGATGTCCCTGGCTTCCGGGTCGACCGTCACAGCCAGGGTCCCCGGTGCGGTGGGGGCGGTGCTCACTGGAGAGGGAGCAGTCGCCGGGGCCTCCCCTTTGGCTGTCTGTTCGCCGTGCGGAGCCTGCCCCTCCTGCTGTTGGTCCTGGGGTATGGGCGGCACGAAGAAATACTGATAGCCCAGAAGAATGGCGAGAGAGAGGGCAATAGCCAACAGGGTCCGGTTCTGATCCATGGTTCAATACCTGAAAAACGGCCACGCCAGGGCGGGCCGGGACGGATGATTCGGTGTCTTGTCTTCACGGCACGGGGTCATGGCCGCCCCGGCAGAATGGGTTGCAACGGAGCAGCCGCCACAGGGCCAGGAACGAGCCCTTGATGAGACCGTGCCTGGATATGGCCTGGGCGGCGTATTCGGCACAGGTCGGCGTGAAGCGGCAGGCGTGCGGCAGAAGGGGAGAGAGAAAGCGCTTGTAAAAACGGAGCGGCAGAATCGCCGCCTGTCTGGGCCAGCGCCGCCAGGCCGGGAGATGCCCGCTCATGCGCTCACCTGCCGGCGCAGCACCGGCGTCATGGCCGCATCCAGGGCTGCCAGACTGTCGCAGACAAAGCCGGGCCGCACGGTAATGACGATGTCGCTCGCTTTGGGGAATCTCGCCTGATGCAGGCGAAAGAATTCCCGAAACAGGCGCTTGATACGGTTACGCCGCACCGCGTTTCCGGTTTTTTTCCGCACACTGATGCCCAGCCGCCGACCGGCTTCATCGCCCGAGCCGTTGGGCGCAAAGATCAGGCTGAAGCCCTGCCCGTGCCGCCTTTTGCCTTCATGGTAGACCCGCTGGAATTCTCGGTTCAGATGCAGGCGCATCCTGCGGGGAAAGGAGCAGACGCCCGCCACGGCATTACGGCGCCAGTTGTTTGCGGCCCTTGGCTCGCCTTCTTCTGATGACGCTCTGACCGGAGCGGGTGCGCATTCTGACCAGAAAACCATGGGTGCGGGAGCGCGAAGTGCGACCGGGCTGAAATGTTCCTTTGCCTTTGCTCATGATGCTGTCCTTGCTGAAATGAGGTTGCGGCCCGCGGTATTCCGAATGTGATATTTCTGCGAAAATGCCGGCTCCTGCCGGTCTGCTGCGAGGAAGGCAGGCCGTATAAAAAGAAGAAATGTACTCAAAGAGCTGCTTGCCTGTCAATGGATTTCCCCACTTCCGGCAAAATGCCTGATCAATGCCCTTGCAGCCCTGCGGTCGGTTCCGTATAGTCTGGCGCCGTGCTGGCTTAAAGTCCGGCTGACTTTTGAAGAGAACAGCATGCAGAAATTTGATATTGCCGTTATAGGCGCAGGCCACGCCGGCTGCGAAGCCGCGCTTGCCGCCGCCCGTTTGGGCCTTTCCACCCTTGTTTGTGTGATGAACGTCGACACCATTGGCGCCATGAGCTGCAATCCGGCCATTGGCGGCCTGGCCAAGGGCCATCTGGTGCGGGAAATAGACGCGCTGGGTGGTGAAATGGCACGCAACATCGATGCCACTGCCATCCAGTTTCGCCGTCTGAACACCAGCAAGGGGCCGGCAGTGCGTTCCACCCGGGCCCAGGCCGACCGGCTCCTCTATCGCCTGCGCATGAAGCGCGTGCTGGAAAATCAGCCCCATCTGGCGCTGCGCCAGGCGGAAGTGACGGAAATTCTGGTGGAGCGGGGCCGGGTGACGGGCATCCGCACAGCGCTCGATGAAGAGGTGGCCGTGCGTGCCGTGGTGGTGGCCACCGGCACCTTTCTGAATGGCCTGGTGCATGTGGGCTTGAAGCATTTCGGCGCCGGCCGGCTGGGTGATTTTCCCGCCACCCGGCTTGCAGACTGGTTCAAGGCGCAGGGTTTCGTCATGGGTCGCCTGAAAACCGGCACCGTGCCACGGCTCGACAGCAACAGCATCGATTACTCCGGGCTGTCTGTCCAGCATGGCGACGATCCGGTGCACTTTTTTTCCTTCGCCACGCCGCCCGGGCCGCCCGCCCTGCCGCAGCGCCCCTGCTTCATGACCTACACGAACGAGGCGGCCCACGACATCATCCGGGCGTCCATAGACCGGTCGCCCCTGTATGCCGGCATCATCAGGGGCACCGGTGCGCGCTACTGCCCTTCGGTCGAAGACAAGGTCATGCGCTTTCCCGAAAAGACGCGGCACCAGATCTTTCTGGAGCCGGAAGGCCTGGAGACCATCGAGGTCTATCCGAACGGCATTTCGACCAGCCTGCCGCTTGAAACCCAGATCCGGATGGTGCATGCCATCAAGGGGCTGGAACAGGCCCGCATCATCCGGCCCGGCTATGCCATCGAATACGACTTCATCGATCCGCGCGGTCTGAAGCCCTCGCTGGAGACCAAGGCCCTGTCCGGTCTCTTCTTCGCAGGCCAGCTCAACGGCACCTCGGGCTATGAGGAGGCCGCGGCCCAGGGGCTCATGGCGGGCATCAACGCCGTCCGCTACTGCCGGAATCGGGAGCCGCTGGTCCTAGATCGCTCGCAGGCCTATCTTGGCGTGTTAATCGATGACCTGGTGACCAAGGGCACGAAGGAACCCTACCGGCTCTTCACCTCCCGGGCTGAATACCGGCTGCTCTTGCGGGAAGACAATGCGGATATGCGGCTCTGCGCCATCGGCCGGGAGACCGGCCTCCTGGATGAGGCGGCCTGGCGGGCCTTCAACGAGAAGAAGGGCCGGATTGACAGGACGATGGCCATGCTGGCGGAGGTGCGTCTGCGGCCTGGCGAGGCGATCAATACCAGACTCCTGGAATTTGGTTCCACGCCGCTCGTGCAGACCCTGCCCCTGGGTGAACTCCTGAAACGACCCGAGCTCAATCTGCGGCAACTGGCCCTCCTGGCAGCTCTGGCCGAGCCGCCGGCGGAGATTTCGGAGCAGACTGGCATGGCGGCAGATGAAATTGAGCTCCAGATCAAATACGAGGGCTATATCCGGCGTCAGGAGGAACAGGTGGCGCGCTTCAAAAAGCTGGAGCGCATTGCCCTGCCGGAGGATTTCATCTATCGCGGCCTGCCCGGTCTGTCCAACGAGGTGGTGGAAAAGCTCGAAAGTATCAGACCACGTTCCCTGGGCCAGGCGGCCCGCATCTCCGGCATCACGCCGGCGGCCATTGCGGTTTTGCAGGTGCATCTGAAACGGCAGGGGAAAATCTGAGGCCCTTTGGCCCGGCAATGTTCCTGTCCTGTACCGGCAGGATGGCGGTGAAGCGGGTCGGAGGCGGGCAGCAATGGCGTCTCCGGTGGCATTCGCTGTTTTTTCGTGTATTTTCCGGCAGGCGGCATGGAGCCCGGGCCCGCTCATCGTGGGCCTGCATGATGAGGCCTTCTGTTGAAGCGGCGGCCGGAGCCGATGGCGTCCGTGTCCAGGCAGAGACTCCTGGGGCGCTTCCACTGGCCAAGCCGCTGTTGCCGGCGCATTGGCACAGACAGGCCGTTGTTCTTTTCCCAAAGGATTTTCATTATGACCTATCCGAATATCGACCCGGTTTTCTTGTCCCTCGGCCCGCTTCAGCTCCGCTGGTACGGCCTGATGTACGTGATTGGCTTTGCTGCCGCCGCGCTGCTGGTGGCCCGGCAGGCCAGGCGCTTTGGCTGGCAGGAGCTGGAGGCGCATTTCGACAGCCTGAATCTGGTGCTGATTGTGGGTCTGGTTCTGGGCGCCCGCCTGGGCTATGTGTGCTTTTACAATCCCGGCTACTATCTGGCCCATCCCCTGGAGATTCCGGCTACCTGGTCGGGCGGCATGTCCTTTCACGGCGGCTGCATCGGCGCAGTGCTGGCTGGACTGTGGTCCAGCCGCAGAAACGGGCTGGATTTCTGGCGGGTGGCGGATCTCTACGTGGTCACGGCGCCGATTGGACTGTTCTTCGGACGCATCGGCAATTTCATCAACGGGGAGCTGTTCGGCCGGGTCAGCACAGTGCCCTGGGCCATGATTTTTCCGGAGGGCAGCCCCTTGCCGAGGCACCCTTCGCAGCTCTATGAAAGCCTCTGCGAAGGCCTGTTGCTGTTCGTGCTGTTGTGGTCCCTGAAAGCCCGGCCCTGGGCCCGGCCAGCCAGGCCGTTCTGGCCGCACGGTTCCATGCTGGCCTGCTTTCTCGCTGGCTACGGCCTGCTGCGCTTTTTTCTGGAATACACCCGGGAGCCGGACGCCCAGTTGGGGCTCCTGTGGCTGGGTTTTTCCATGGGTCAGTGGCTCTGCCTCCTGATGATCGCCGCAGGCTGCGGGCTGTGGTGGTGGCGCATCCGGGCCACAAGGTGAAGCTTCAGCGGAAGCGCAGGCTCACCGGGCAGTGGTCGGAGCCCATGATGTCGGCCAGAATGCCCGCATCAAGCACCCGTGCATCGCTCTTTTCGTCCACCACAAAATAGTCGATTCTCCAGCCGATATTCTTCTGGCGGGCATTGGCGCGATAACTCCACCAGCTGTACTGGCCCGGGTCGGGGCAGAATTTGCGAAAGGTGTCCAGGTAGCCGGCGGCCAGGAAACTGTCCATCCAGGCGCGCTCCTCGTCGGAAAAGCCGGCATTGCCCCGGTTCTCCCTGGGCCGGGCCAGATCGATCTCCTGATGGGCCACGTTGAAGTCGCCGCAGAGCACCACGCTTTTTTCCGCCTTCAGGCGGTTCGCATAGGCCAGCATGGCCTCGTCAAAGGCCAGTTTGTAGTCCAGGCGTTTCAGCTCCTCCTGGGCGTTTGGGAAATAGGCGTTGATGAAAAAGAAATCCGAAAATTCAAGGGTCAAAATACGGCCTTCCCGGTCGAATTCCGGCTGGTCGATGCCGTAGCGCACCCTGAGCGGTTCTCTCCTGCTCAGGACCGCGGTGCCGGAATAGCCCTTTTTCTCCGCAGCGTGCCAGAAGCTGTGATAACCGGGCAGGTTGCGGATCTCCTCCGGCAACTGTTCGGGCTGGGCCTTGATTTCCTGCAGGGCCACGATATCGGCATTCACGGTCTTCAGGACCTCGATCAGCCCCTTGCCGAGGGCGGCGCGCAGGCCATTGACATTCCACGACAGAAAAAGCTGGCCCACATTGCCGACCGGCATTTCGCCTGTTGTTCCGGACCTTGCCCGGCCCGGCCTGCGGGGGCTGACGCCCAGCCGGGGACACAGATCGGCCAGAGGACAGGCGTCGCAGTGCGGCGCCACGGGTCGACAGATGGACTGGCCAAAGGCCACCAGAAGCCCGTTGATGCGAATCCAGTACTTTTCCGGCAGTTTTTCCCTGAGCGCCATTTCCGTGGCCAAAGGCGTGTCGGTCGCCACATAGGCCCAGATGTTCATGATGCGGTGCACGTGGGTGTCAACGCAGATGGCGGGCAGGCCGAAGGCCACGCTGCGCACCAGATTGGCCGTCTTGCGGCCCACACCCGGCAGGGTGAGCAGATCGTCGATCGCGCTGGGCACCTGACCCTCGAATTTTCCGGCCAGTGCGGCGGGGAGCAGGCTCAGGTGTCTGGCCTTGTTGCGGAAGAATCCCACCGGAAAGATGAGCTGCTCTATGGCGGATGCATCCAGCCTGGCCAGTTGCTCCGGAGTCGTTGCCTGCGCGAAGAGCCGGCCGGCCGCGGCGGCGGTGACATCATCCTTGGTGCGGGCGGAAAGGATGGTGGCCACCAGAACCTTGAAGGGATCTCTGGTCTGCACCGCGATCAGGTCAACGATCGGCGTGTGCAGCGCGGCGACGGTTTTTTCCAGCCTGGAAACAGCCTCGTCTATCGGAAATGTCATGATTGGAACCCTACAGGTCTTCTGCGGAAAAGGGCACGGCGTCCCGGATGTCGTTCAGATCGGCCAGCAGCATGAAGAGTCGGTCAAATCCCAGGGCAATGCCCGCGGCCTCCGGCATCCTTTCCAGGTCTTCCAGAAAGCGTTCCGGCATGGCGGCCTTCCGGCCTGCTGCCTCGATCGTCGTGATTGCGGCGGCAAAGCGTTCCCTTTGCTCGGCCGCATCGTTGAGTTCGGAAAAGCCGTTTGCCAGCTCGATGCCAGCCACATAGAGTTCGAAGCGTTCGGCAATTTCCCGGTTCTCCGGACTTTTTCTGGCGAGTGAACCCAGGGCCACCGGATAGTCGCAAAGAAAGGTCGGCCGACCCTGGCCCAGATGCGGCTCAATGCGCTCGACCAGCACCTCCTCGAAGCGGTCCTCCCTGATTGCCGCTTCCGGCGTGCTGCCGGCATAGCGTTGAAAGGCGTCTTGAATCGTCAGTCGCTCCCAGGGTGCGCTGAGGTCGATTTCCCGCCCCTGCCAGGTGATGCAGCCTGGCTTCTGCAGGCCCGGGAATCCGGCCAGCTCGGCCGCAAGACAGGAGAACAGCCTTTCGCATTCGCTCATCAGATCGTGGTAGTCGGCATGGGCCCGGTACCACTCCAGCATGGCGAATTCGCCCTGGTGCAGGCGGCCGTTTTCTTCTTTGCGGAAACAATGACAGAGCTGAAAGAGGCGCGGGCAGCCGCGGGCGAGCAGGCGCTTCATGCAGGCTTCCGGCGAGCAGTGCAGCCAGAAGCCCTCGGAAGCGTAGGGAACCAGATGCGCCTCCGGCAAAAGCAGTGGCAGGCGCAGGGGAGTGTCAACCTCGATGTAGCCGTTTTCCAGAAAAAACGAGCGCAGCGCTCCGAAACAGGCGGAGCGCCGCGTCAGCCCCCGGGGCCCAGGCCTGGCATCACTCTTTCACGCGCTTGATGAACTCGCCGGTGCGGGTGTCGATCTGGATTTTCTCGCCCTGCTCGATGTAGGGCGGCACCTGCAGTTGAAAGCCGGTCTGCACCGTGACGGGCTTGGTATCGGTGCCCGTGGTGTCGCCCTTGGCCCATGGGTCGGCCACGGTCACTTCCAAAACCACGAAGGTGGGCAGGGTGATGTCAATCGGCCGGTCGCCGAAAAAGAGCACCTGCACCTCCATGTTGTCGATCAGGTAGTTCAGGTTGTCGCCCAGTTGCTCGCGGGTGAGGGTGACCTGCTCGTAGTTGGCTGTGTCCATGAAGTGAAAGTCGTCGCCCTGGCCGTAGAGGAACTGCATGCTGCGTTCATCCAGATGCGCCTCTTCGAACTTGTCGTTGGAACGGTAGGTCTGGGTGAACTGGATGCCGGTGATCATGTTGCGCATTTTGGTGCGGTACAGGGCCTGGCCCTTGCCCGGCTTGGAAAAATCGAACTCGGTGACGATATAGGGTTCGCCGTCAATCTGAATCTTCAGTCCCTTGCGCAAATCGGAAGCAGTGTACATGGTGGTTGCCCCTTGTGAACGGAAAATTGAAACCTTTCTATCTATCGTATGCGCTCCCTAAGCGCAAGCGCTTCTTCAGGCGGGAAGGCAAAAGGAAGCATACGAGTTGCTCCCCCATGCAAAAATAAATTGACTTGAAATAGATGCGCGGTATAGAATTTGCTCAAACTAATTTTCTATTCCAATCAAAACATATCGGACACCAACCATGAAAGACGACAATAACCTGCATACGTTGCCGGCGGGCGGCAGTGCAGAGCCCCCCCAGTGCGCCGGGCGTTCTGGCGCGATGTTTCCCCTGACGATGGGCGCATCGGACGAAAAGGTCTGCGTCGTCCGGATCCCCGCAGGCCAGGGCGCTGCAGAGCGTCTGGCCAGCATGGGTATCCAGCAGGGCGATGTAGTGAAAGTGGTTCAGAATCAGGGCGGGTCGCTGCTCATTGAAACCGCTGCGGGAGGACGCTATGTCCTGGGCGGCGGCATGGCAAACAAAATCTACGTGACAAGGGAGTAGTATGTCGACGACACTTGCGGATTTGGCAGTCGGGACAAAAGGCGTGATTCAGGGTTACAGCAAAGAGGGTGGCAGTTACCGGGGCCGCCTGTTGTCCATGGGACTGACCAAGGGCACCGGATTCGAGATCAAGCGCATCGCGCCCATGGGGGATCCGGTGGAAATCATCGTGAAAGGTTACAGTCTTGCCCTCCGTAAGGATGAGGCGAGAGCGCTCCTGGTGGAGCAGGGGGGGCGGCTATGACGCGCTTGACTGTAGGCGTGGTGGGCAACCCCAACTGCGGCAAAACCACACTGTTCAATGCACTGACCGGCGCGCGCCAGCAGGTTGGCAACTGGCCAGGCGTCACGGTTGACCGCAAGGTCGGCCACTATTCATGGCAAGGTGTCGACGTGGAGCTGGTGGACACGCCGGGCATCTATTCGCTGTCCGCCTCGTCCCTGGACGAAGAGGTGACGCGCAATTTCGTGCTGTCCCGCGAAGCTGCCCTCATCGTCAACATCGTGGATGCCTCCAACATCGAGCGCAACCTGTACCTGACTGCGCAGCTTCTGGAAATGCAGGCAAAGGTGCTGGTGGCCCTCAACATGATGGATATGGCCGCCTTGCGCGGGCTTGACATTGACGTGGAAGAGCTGTCCAGGCGGCTGGGCTGCCCGGTTGTGCCCATGTCGGCCAGCCAGGGCAAGGGCATTGACGACCTGCGGGCGGCGGTCGCCAGTTTTGCCGACAATGCCTTGGCCTTTTCGCCGGTCCCGGCCGAATATCCGGGCTCTGTGCAGGAGGCGCAGCGCCTGCTTGCCGGTGAGCTCGCCGCCGAGCAAAGTCTGGGCCGTATGCCGCTGGACTGGGTGGCGCTCAAGCTCCTGGAGGGCGAAGCCGCGCCGGTCCCCGGCTTCACGCTGAACAGCCGGCTCGCCCCGGTGGTGGCAGCGCAGCGGCAGTATATCGAGACCCGGGAAGAGGAGGACTGCGACATTGTCATCGCCTCGGCACGCTACGCATTCATCTCCAGGCTCACGGAAGGCGTGATAAAGCGACGCGGCGAGGCCAATGCCTCGCTCACCGAAAAAATCGACAGGTTCGCGCTCAGCCGCATCTGGGGTATTCCCCTCTTTCTGGTGGCCATGTACCTCACCTTCATGATCACCATCAATGTGGGCAATGTCTTCATCGATTTCTTCGACCAGCTCTTCGCCACAGTATTCGTGAACGGCTTCAAGGAACTGCTCGCCACCCTCCATGCGCCGGCGTGGCTGCAGGTTGTCCTGGCGAATGGCGTTGGCGGTGGCATCCAGACGATATCCACCTTTGTGCCGCCCATTTTCTTCATGTTTCTGTGCCTGTCCTTTCTGGAAGATTCCGGTTACATGGCCCGCGCGGCCTTTGTCATGGACCGCTTCATGCGGGTGATCGGTCTGCCGGGCAAGGCCTTCGTGCCCATGCTGGTGGGTTTTGGCTGCAACGTGCCGGCCATCATGGCCACCCGCACACTGGAGAGCCAGCGCGACCGCTTCATGACCATCAGCATGAACCCCTTCATGTCCTGCGGCGCGCGACTGCCGGTCTACGCGCTGTTTGCCGCGGCCTTTTTCCCGAGAGGCGGCCAGAACATCGTGTTTCTGATCTATCTGATCGGTGTGGCCATGGCGGTTTTGACCGGCCTTGTTCTGAAGCACACGCTGCTGCGTGGAGAGGCCACGCCCTTTGTCATGGAGCTGCCGCCCTACCATCTGCCCTCCTGGAAGGCGGTGGGCCTGCGCACCTACGAGCGGGTCATGGCCTTCATCAAGCGGGCTGGCAAGATCATCATTCCGATCATCCTTGTCCTCGCCTTTCTCAATTCGCTGGGTACGGACGGCAGTTTCGGCAACGAGGATACCAAAAACTCCGTGCTGTCTGAAATCAGCCAGAAAATTGTGCCCGCGGTGCGCCCCATTGGCGTGACCGAGGAGAACTGGCCGGGTGTGGTCGGCCTGTTTACCGGCATTTTTGCCAAGGAAGCGGTCATCGGCACCATCAACTCGCTCTATGCCGGCATGGCCGAAAGCGACGGAGCCGCCGGGGGCGAAGCGGCAGAGGAAGAGGAACCCTTCTCCTTCTGGGGCGGCATCCGGGGCGCCCTGGCCACCATTCCGGAGAAAGCCCGGGAGCTGGGCGGCACCTTCCTGGATCCGCTGGGCATTGCAGTGGACACGAATGAGAAAGACGCGGCCGAGAAGCTGGAGGTGGATGCCAGCGTCTTCACGGTCATGCGGAGCCTGTTTGACGGCAAGGCCGGGGCTTTTGCCTACATGCTTTTTGTGCTCATGTATGCGCCCTGCGTGGCCGCCCTCTCGGCAGTGTACCGGGAGACCACCCTCTGCTGGACGCTTTTTGTGGCCTTCTGGAACACCATGCTGGCCTTTGTGGTGGCCTCCTCCTTCTATCAGATCATGACCTTCCGGCAACATCCGGGCTATTCCACCACTGTGCTGCTGTCAGCCTGGGGCCTCTTTTTCTGTGTGCTTCTGGCCATGTATATCCGGGGCAGCAAGACCGCGCAGGATGCGGCGGAACTGGCGCGGGCGGTCCCTGTTTCGTGAGGCGCTTTATGGATTTGATTCAGGTCAAGAAATATTTGCAGGAACGGCGGGCGGTCACCCTGAAGGACGTGTCCACTCATTTCAATCAGAATGCCGACACCGTACGGCCGTTGCTGGATACCTGGGTGGGCAAGGGCAAGGTCAAACGCGTCGTGGGCAAGTCCTGCGGCAAGGGCTGCTGCCAGTGCGACCCGGATACCCTGGAAGTCTACGAGTGGATCGGCGCGAGCATCGAAGGAGAGGGGGAGAAGCCCTGACAGTGGCAGCTAACAGCCGTTTTGCCGCTTCGGCATGCAGGTTTCTTTGGAAAAAAGGGGAACTCCGTGCAGGCCGGAGCCGGGACCTGCCCCTGTAACCCGGGGCAGGCGTTGCGGCAGGCCGCTGACCGGATGACAGAGCCCCGGGAAGGCGCAGTGCAACAGGCGCGGCTTGTGCAGGACCGCCGCGCCGGATAAATGCCTGTGCGCGGGCTATGGACTGAGCCCCGCACCGACAGAGGCAGAACCATGAGGAAAAGGAGACAAAAATAATGTGCCGTAAATTTTTGAACAGCGCCGCTCTGGCCGTTTTGACAGGGGCCTTTTTTCTGGGTGGCGCCACCAACGTTCTGGCCGCTCCGTCCAGCAGAGACATTCAGGCCATGAAGGCGGAGATCGAGGCCCTGAAGCAGCAGAATGAGGCCCTGAGCCGGCGCCTCGAGCAGATGGAGCAGGGCATGGCTGGTCAGAACGAGCGCCTGCAGGCCCAGGAAACGAAGCTGGAGGAGCAAAAGGCCAAAGAGTCCGCCGAAGAGGGCAGCGACCTGATCGGTAACATCGGCAAGTATATCAGCCTGCACGGCTCGGTGGATGCGGACATCGATTTTTACCGGGATTTCGCCCACAACAACAGCAGCGACATCAATATCGACGCGGTCGAACTGGAATTCGAGGCCAAACTCAGCGAGTGGGCCCGGGCCGTGGCGCTTCTCAAGTACGAGGACGGAGAGGACAATATCTTTCTGGATGAGGGCTATATTGTTCTGGGCGGCACGGAGAGCTTTCCGGCCTTCTTCAAGCTGGGCAAGTACGTGACGCCTTTCGGCGACTACACCACCCACATGGTGGATGATCCTTTTACCCAGACCCTGGGCGAAATCAACGACGGAGCAGCCACCATTGGCTTCAGCAAAAACGGCTTTACCGGCACGGTCTTTGCCTACAATGGCGTGGACGAGCATGACGACGAGCACGAGATCAACGGTGTGGGTGCGGCCCTGCGCTATGACCGTGAGGAAGAGGACGGCCTGAGCTTCAGCGCAGGTCTGGGCCTGGTCAGCAACCTGGCCACTGCGGGCGGCATCAAGGACGTGTTGCCGCGCAATGCGGATGACAAGGCTGTCATGACCGACACCGTGGCCGGCCTGAATGTGCACGGCAGCATCGGGTATGCCGGCTTCTCCGCACTAGCTGAGTACACGACCGCGCTGGACAACTTCGAGGCCGCTGACTTGGAGTACAGAGGCGACGGTGCGCAGCCTGCGGCTCTGAATACCGAGCTGGCCTACGGCACGGAAATCGCCGGGCTGGACACCGAGTTCGCACTGGGCTTCCAGAAAACCTGGGAGGCGCTGGCGCTGGAAGTGCCGGAATTCCGTTATTCCGCAGCAGTTGCGCTGGGCATCTTCGAAGGCACGACTTTGACCCTGGAGTATTTCTTTGACAGGGACTATGACGAGGCCGACGGCGGCACCGGCGAAGACGGTCACGGCTTCACGACCCGGCTGTCGTATGCGTTCTGAACAAAGTAAATCAGTCTGGCCGGGCACTTGTCTGTAAAGGCTGCCAGGCTTCTGCCGGCGGGCACCCAACCCTGTCTCTTCAATTCCCTTGTCCATGGGTGCCTGCCGGCTTTTTTGTTGTTCCTGCACGAGTTACAGCAAAATTTCAGCCAGAGGCGGTACCGCGAATTTGGACGGCAGCAACGAAGGTCGAAAGCCTTTGTTGCTGTTGCTCTGTCCGCCAGCGTTTCGGGTGAAAAAGTCCGCCACGCGACGCGCACGGCCAGGTCCTTGTCGCAGGAACGCTGTTTTTTTCGTTTTCCCCTGGGCAAATGCCTGTCGTCACACAGCCTGATCGGGGATCTCGGCGCTGTTGATGGTGCGATGGCTTTTACTCTCCGTTTGCCGTGTCCATTTTCAGCTTCCTGCCCTGCAGGTCGGCAAAATCCGGATTGCCCAAGGAGACGCCGGTCTGCAGGGCGGCCCTGACCCAGGGATGGTCTTTGGGCACATATTTCAGCCTACCCACCACATCGGCCAGTTCCACCAGTTTGGTGCCTTCGCCCGCCACCGCAACCATCTTGCCATATTGCCCCGCCGCAACAGCTTCGACACAGGCGGTCCCCAGCCGGGTAGCCAGAATGCGGTCTGCTGCGCTGGGGGTGCCGCCCCGCTGCAGATATCCCAGAATCGTGACCCGGCTTTCCAGGCCGGTCAGGGTCTCCAGCTCGCGTGAGAGCTTGATGGAATGGGCCTCGTGTTCGCGGGCAAAATCTGCCAGTGCCGCTTCCGCCGCCTTTTTCCGTTCCGCGTCTTTGGCCGCCCTGGCCGCGTCCCTGGCTGCCCTGAGCCTTGCCAGTCTGGCCGCATCGTCTATCGAAAGCGCTCCCTCGGAGCTGGCCACAATGCTGAAGTTCTTGCCGTGATGCTGGCGCCGCCGCACGGCCTGGGCCACGGTGTTGACGTCGTAGGGAATCTCGGGGATGAGGATCACGTCGGCCCCGCCGGCCAGCCCGGCGCCCAGGCCCAGCCAGCCGGTATTGTGGCCCATGATTTCCACCACGATGATGCGGTGGTGGCTGTGGGCTGTGGAATGCAGCCGGTCGATGGCGCTGGTGGCCACGGACAGCGCGGTATCGAAGCCAAAGGTGATGTCGGTGGCTGCCACGTCGTTGTCGATGGTCTTGGGCAGGGTAATGATGTTCATGCCCAGCCTGGAGAGGCGGAAGGCGTTTTTCTGGGTGCCGCCGCCGCCGATGCAGATCAGGGCCTCCAGATTGTGGCGCTGATAGTTGTGGAGCATCACCCCGGTCATGTCCTGCAACTGCCCGCCCATGGGCATCTTGTGGGGTTTGTCGCGGCTTGTGCCCAGGATGGTGCCGCCCTGGGTGAGAATGCCGGAGAGAATGTCGCCCTCCAGGGCAACGGTGCGGTTCTCCATGAGGCCTCGGAAGCCGTCGCGGAAGCCGATGATGTGCATGCCGCGGCCTGCGCCGTTTTTGCCGATGGCCCGGATGGCGGCGTTGAGACCCGGGCTGTCGCCACCAGCTGTCAGAACTCCAATACAGGTTGTCATAGTGCCTCGCTTTCCGCTGGCGCGGTGTACGGCGCCGGCCCAGTGCCAGCACTCCTGCACCTAAGGTGTCAGGTTTTTGGTGGAACATCAAGTACAATTATGCAGCGATGCGCAGCACCTCCACACGTGCCTGCCAGGCAGTTTTCCGGCAGGGGCGGAATCTTTCGCACCACAGCAGAAACGCGGATGGTCGCGTTCAACGGATCAGACCCGTTTCGTGGAACAGGGCAACTGCCCATGATGCTTGGTGGGGCAGGGCGGCTGAGGGGGGAGCTTCTCAGTCACAAATCCGTAATTTATAATATTTTCTTTTACAAACTGCTTGACCTCGTCCTTTTGAAGCTGTTATTTTCAACCAGCCTTAAGAAGTTTCAGACTTGGAATTTGTTAGGGCAGGCGGATTCCGGGGGACGATGAAGACTGTTCATGACCGTACTTTTGGCAAACTCAGAAAAATGATGGGAAAGGGGAAAAAAGCGATGTTGTACAAAAAATCAGGTTTCTTGTTGCAGAAATCCATTGTCGTTGCTCTGCTCGCCGCTGTGTGTGTGTGTGTGTGTGGGGGGGGGGGGGGCACTGCCAGTGCTGAAGGCAGGTTGAAAGTGGGCGGTACGGGAGACACGCCGCCCGTTTACTTCAAGGATGCCCAGTCTGTTTTGATTGGCTTTGAGGTTGACGTCTTGCGCGAAATAGGCAGGCGAATTGGTAAGGATATGGAATTTACAGCAATAGATTGGCCTCGGAAAACCGAGATTCTCAACAGCGGCACCATTGATGTCATCGCCTCTGCCCTGAGCATCACAGATAAGCGTAAAGTCAGTTACTCCATTACGCAACCTATCATCAACAACGCACAGGTAACCGTCGTTCTCGCAGATTCGCCTGTCAAAGAACAGGATGATCTGGGCACCAAGACGGTCTGCGTCCTTGAGGGTTCTTTCATTATTCCCATAGTTGAGAAATTCAGGGGCAAATCCGGTCCGGTTGCCGCAATTCAAACTGACACGAATGAATCCTGCCTGATCAGTATGATGGGGGGCGAGGTGGACGCCACTGTGGTTGACAAGGTGACAGCATATTATTATGTCAAACATAATCCCGGGGTTTTTCGCATACTGCCGGGGAGTTTTGCCAAAGACAGATCAGCCTTTGCTCTGCGTAAAAGCGAGGCCGCGCTGCGCGACCAATTTGACAGGGCCATAGCTGAAATGGAAAACGACGGCACCATGGGCAGGCTTCGTAAGCGCTGGTTTGACGAGGAACTCTGCTGTCTTATAGAGTTAAACAACAAAATATATATGAAAAAAACGCTGTGATACGCTTAGCAAGGTCGGGGGGTGCCGATCAATCCTCCTTTTCGCGAGGCAGTATAGAGCCGTGCTGGCCCATTGCTGATTAAACCGCCAATATCAATATGGTATTTCCTGGTTTTTTGTTGAAATTTGCGCGACAGCTGTGGACCAGGATACATAAAGAAGACGAACTCAACTTCTTGCCTGATTAATGTCTCTTTCTGGGAATGGGAGAAAATACCTCGCCTTGAGGCGAAGACTTCATGTGCATCTGTTTGTTTCGCTTCCTCCACAGATTTCTGTGAGTAAATTGGTTGGCCGCATAAAAGGGAAAAGCTCACGCAAGTTGCTTGCAGAAAACCGACGTTTGTCCGGGCAATTTTGGGGCCGTCATCTGTGGGGCCGCGGATATTTTGCCACCAGTTCAGGCAATGTCACAGACGATGTCATCATGCAATATATTGCAGAGCAGGACTTGGAGGAGCGAGCCCACGATGACGATTTTACCTTGGCTCCATAACAGGCTGTTGAAAAACTATATTTCAGCGTTCCACGCTACAGGAATTTCAATTTTCAAGTAACGTAGAATCAGTGAGTTGTGGCTCTGTCTGACGAAAATTTTTACTCGCATTGTGCGCTGCTGCGACTTTTTCAACGGGCTATTGAGCTGCGTGGCCCAAGGGCAGTTCGAGGCTGCCTTGGCCTTTCACAGTCATCTGTGC
This sequence comes from Desulfobulbus oralis, assembly GCF_002952055.1. Lineage (NCBI taxonomy): Bacteria > Pseudomonadati > Thermodesulfobacteriota > Desulfobulbia > Desulfobulbales > Desulfobulbaceae > Desulfobulbus > Desulfobulbus oralis. The sequence continues at coordinate 1,734,496 of NZ_CP021255.1, forward strand.
CCCGGTCATTGGTATACATGTGGCCGCGCGGCTGCGGAAGCACAGGTTCATGGGGCTGTCACTGATAATATCTTTTGGTATTTTGTATTACAAATCCCTTGACATCATACTCCTAGAACTACTACATTCAAGCTGTTTTTCACGCCTTTTTCAGCAGCTTTCTGAAAGACCTTGAGCAAATACGAACTTCTACCAACGAGTGAGCCGTCATGATCCGTTTTGTCTGCGCAGTTTTGCTGGTGTTGTTTTCCGCGGGCCAGTGTTTCTCACGTACGGTGACAGATCTCATGGGCCGCAAGGTCGTCATTCCGGACAGGGTGGAGCATGTGATCTGTTCCGGCTCGGGCTGCCTGCGTCTGCTCAGCTACCTGCAGGGCCAGCACATGATTGTGGCGGTCGATGACATCGAAACCAGACGCAACGAACTGGACGGCCGCCCCTATGCGCTGGCCAATCCGCAATTCAAGACCATGCCGGTATTCGGTCAATTCCGTGGTCAGGACAATCCGGAGCAGATCCTGAGCCTTTCGCCCCAACCCCAGCTCATCTTCAAGGTCTTCGGCGGCACAGGCTATGATCCTGACGAGCTGCAGACCAAAACCGGGATTCCGGTAGTCGTCGTGGGCGGTGGCGATCTGGTTCAGCGGCGTCAGCACTTTCAGCGCTCCCTGCGGCTGATGGGAGAAATCATCGGCAAAAAGGAGCGGGCCGATGCGGTGGTCGCTTTTTTTGAACAGGCTATTGAAGACCTGCAGTCCCGCACCGCCGACATTCCCGAAGACCAGGGCCCTTCCGTGTACCTGGGCGGGGTGGCCTTCAAAGGACCGCACGGCTTTCAGTCCACGGAGGCCAACTATCCGCCCTTTGTTTTTTTGGGTGCCCATAACCTTGCCCACACCGGTGCGGGCAAAAAGATGACCAATTCCGAGGTGGCCAAGGAACAGATTCTTGCCTGGAACCCGGACTATCTCTTTGTCGATCTCTCCACCCTGCAACTGGGCGAAGAGAAGAGCGCCCTACACGAGTTGCGCACAGACCCCGCCTATGCGATCCTGAAAAGCGTGCGGGAGGGGCGGGTCTACGGTGTGCTGCCCTACAACTGGTATTCCCAGAATTTTGAATCCATTCTCGCCAATGCCTATTTCATCGGCAAGGTGCTGTATCCCGAACGCTTTCAGGACATCGATCCGGCTGCCAAAGCCGACCAGATCTATGAATTCGTCGTTGGCAAGCCTGTGTTTGCTCGGATGAACGCTCTTTTTGCCAATCAGGCCTTCGTTCGTCTGGCGGTGCCCTGATGCAGGCAGGCCAAGGCCAGGTGTCCGGGGAATATTCCCGTTACCTGGGCTGGAAAAGCACCGTCATTACACTGACGGCGCTGGCACTCGCCCTGGCCATGCTCCTTTCCCTGGGATTGGGCTCGGCCAGAGTGCCGGTCTCGGATGTCTTCCAGAGCCTGCTGGGTTTGTCTTCGGAACAGCGGGTGAATGCTATTGTGCGGGGCATCCGTTTGCCGCAGGCATTGACAGCGGTGGTTGCGGGAGCCGGGCTCTCCGTGGCCGGCGTGGTGATGCAGGCCATTCTGCGCAATCCCCTTGGTTCGCCCTTTACACTGGGCATATCCCATGCCGCGGCCTTTGGCGCCGCGCTGGCGGTCATGCTGGGTTCCGGTTTTACCACATCAGGACGCACAGCGGTCAGCCTTACCCATCCATACGCTACCGCGGTGTCTGCTTTTCTGCTCAGTCTGGCCGCCTCGGCCGTTATTGTGGCCATTTCTCGCCTGCGTGGCGCCAAGCCGGAAACCATGGTGCTGACCGGGGTCGCCCTGGGTTCGCTGTTTACGGCTGCGACCATGTTTCTGCAGTATTTCGCCTCAGATGTACAGTTGGCGGCCATGGTCTTCTGGACTTTTGGCGATGCGGCCCGGGCCTCCTGGCGGGAACTGTACCTGATGAGCGCCGTGACCCTGGCCTGTTTTCTCTATTTCTGGCTGAACAGCTGGAACTACAACGCCATTGATGCGGGTGAGGAAACGGCCCGCAGTTTGGGGATCCGGGTGGGGCAGCTGCGCGTACGGGGCATGTTCCTGGCCAGCCTGCTGACCGCCGTCTTCATCGCCTTTCTGGGGATTATCGGTTTTGTGGGGCTGATCGTTCCCCATATGTTCCGGCGCCTCATTGGTGCGGATCACCGTTTTCTGCTGCCTGCCTCGTTTGTGGGCGGCGCACTGCTCCTTCTGCTCGCCGATACGACCGCTCGCCTCCTGCTCATGCCCCATCTGCTGCCGGTCTCCGTGCTCACCGCTTTTCTTGGCGCGCCGGCATTCCTGTGGCTCATCATCCGGGGGCAGCGGGCATGATGCTGAGGGTCAATGGCCTGCACTTTAGCTACAACAGGCAGTTGCTGCTGCGCGGCATCGATTTTTCCCTGGAGCGGGGACAGCTGCTGGCGATTCTTGGGCCCAATGGGGTGGGTAAGACAACGCTGCTCAAGTGTATCAACGCCATGCACCGGCCCGCCAAAGGAGCGGTGCTGGTGGAGGAACGTGATATTCTGAGCCTGCGTTCAGCAGTCATTGCCCGTGACATAGCCTATGTCTCCCAGAAGAACGAGACCTCGCGATTGAAGGTGTTCGATGCCGTGCTGATGGGGCGCACCCCGCATATCCGTTGGCACATGAAGGAAGCGGACCGGAACAGGGCTGAAACTGTGATCCACGCGATGGGACTCGAGCCCCTGTCCATGCGCTATGTGGATACCCTGAGCGGAGGGGAGCTGCAAAAGGTTTGCATTGCCCGGGCCCTGGTGCAGGAGCCATCCCTGCTGCTGCTGGATGAACCGACCAGTGCACTGGACTTGAAAAATCAGGTCGAGATCATGGCCCTGATCCGCCGCATCGTGAAAGAACAGCGCATCGCGGCGGTCATGACCATGCATGACCTCAATATGGCTCTGCGCTATGTGGACCAAACCCTTTTTTTGAAAGACGGCGTCATCCACGCCATAGCAGCACCGGATGAGGTTTCTCCGGCGGTTATCGAGCAGGTCTATGGCCTGCCGGTCTGTATTCACCAGCTTGAGGGACAGCCCGTGGTGCTGCCCCGCACATGAGAAGGAGCAGGGTTATGAGCTATTTTTCCAAACAGCAAATCGAGGCAGCCATTGCCTTTCACGGGCATCTGTGCCCTGGCTTGGCCATTGGTATACGCGCGGCCGAGTTGGCCCAATGCGAACTGGATAATCCGAGCGACGACGAGATCGTTGCCGTTGTGGAAACAGACATGTGCGGAGTGGATGCCATTCAGTTTCTCACCGGCGCGACCCTGGGCAAGGGCAATCTCATCCACCGCGATTACGGCAAGATGGCCTTTTCCTTTTTTTGCCGCGATACGGGTAAGGGATTCAGGGCGGTGCTGAATCCGGAGGCGCGAGGCGGTCTGGAAGAGGAGATGAGGCAACTGGCGGAGAAAATCCGTACAGGCCAGGCCAGCGACCAAGACAAACAGCGGCTGGGTGAACTGCGCCACTCCCTGCAGGAAAGGCTTATGCATCTGCCTCTGCGGGAAATGTTTCTGATGACGCCGCAAACGCAGGGGCTGCCCAAGCCGCCCCGGATTCTGGCGAGCCTTCGCTGTGAGCATTGCGGTGAAAACACCATGGAATCGAGAACCAGGCGTTTTGGCGGGCAGACCCTCTGCATTCCCTGTTTTGCCAAGGTTGAGCAGAAGGTCTGAGCAGCGGCAGCCCGGGCGGGTGCCGGGGCTTGTCCCCAGGCACCGGGCTACCGGGGCGGACCGGAACAAAAGCGCTTATGGGTGGAATCCATAACACAATCCGAAGCATCAGCCGTATTCGGCAGCCAAATGACCAATATGAGCAGGCTCAGGTTGCCGATTTGAGCAAAAAGCAGTGCTGCAGGGGCATCGGCCCAGCCCCTGGGGCTGCCAACACCAAACAGGGCCCGCAGCAGGATCCCCAAATTGAACCCGGCAACATGGATGATGTAGCGCTTCTCCACATTGGCCAGCCCGCGAAGATGCACCCGCCGCATGCCGCCCCCGGTCAGGACAGTGGGCAAAACTGCGTTCCACCCGCTCGCCCCGCGCCCGCATCAGCGCCTTGCCCGTACTGGAACTGATCCGCTTCCTGTTCCCGTACACCGCATCCCGGGCATCCATGTCGCCTTTCCAGCGCAATCGCCCCTTGTGCGCCGCTTCACTGATCCGGCTTGTGCAGGAATCCGGCAAATCCTTCAGTACGTTCCGGCTGTGATAGCCCTTGTCCGCCACCAGAGCAAAGGGCTCGTCAATGCCGGGCGCTCCTTCCTTGTCCCTGACCGCGCACAGCTTGGCCTGGGCGTCGTCAAGTGTGGTGGCAAGCGTTGTGGTATCACCCCGATCCGCAGGATGCACCACAGCCGAAACAATGGCTCCAGACTCCAGATCAACCACATGCTCGGGCTTGTACGCCATGTGGGTGCGGCCATCCTTGAGTTTGGCTGTGCGTGCGTCCTCATCGGTGCTCGATTGCCAATCCTTGTTGGAGGTCTTTCTTTCCTGGCGCTTGCGGTCAAAGGCGATCAATTCCGCCCTGCTCGGCGTCCTGATGCCGCTCTCTTCGGCAGGCGTTCAAGCATTTCCTGATACGTCTCGCCCGTATCCCGACGGACAATGCTCTTCATGGCAGCATTCGCCTCCATGCTAGAGGCGTCGATGCCCAGATATTTCCCTTTGAGCAAACTGGCCTTTTCCAAAAGCCCCAAGACAAACACAAAGACTTCGTGATGCACCTCCAGCGGCAGGCGCCCCCGGATGCGGCACAGGGAGGAATGATCAGGCACGGATTCGGTGGGGCCGAGCCCGAGGAATTCGCGCAGAGATAGGGAATCGCTACAACGCCAGCAGATGCCGCGTTCAGAGTCGATGCCCTCGAAGTAGCCGATCAAAAGCATGCGGAAAGAGCGGCCCGGCGGGATGGATTTGCGGCCGAGTCTTTCGGCGTAGAAGGGCGCACAGAGCTTTTCGAGGAAGGCGTCAAATGCTTTCTGGTGCAGGAGCTTCTGCAGCCGCTCGTAAAAGACATGCCCCTGACTCTGGGGCAGCTGATCATAGATCAGCCACATGCTCTTCTGCTCTGCCTGTCTCCGACCAGGACTCATACTGCCTCCTCGACACAATTTGATCGCCTGTACTCCATTATGCCTTACCTGAAGACTTTTTCAACGGGCTGATAAATACGGGTTGTTCATCCGAAAGGCGAGGTGTTGTCCTGGAAGTCGTCGAGTTGCTGGTGGATGTCGCTGGTGACGTCCGCCGGGCTGACGAGGCTGACGGCATCTGCCTGGGCTGTGCTGTCTTCCGGGGCCATGGCCAGGTCTGAGGCGATCTGGGCCGAGAGGGTATTGAGCTGGGCCTCGGAGCAGCAGGCAGGCACTGCAATGTCTGCCGCCTCGCCCTCTCCCCCATTTGTCTGGCCGGCGTCGGCCAGGCTCTCCTGGGCGCTGCTGTCGCTCCCGGCAGCGGCGGGTTCTTCCGATGCATCCGCCCCGCCGGCACTCTGGTCCGAGCCGGCCAGGCTTTCCTGGCCGCTGCTGTCGTCTGCGGTGGCAGCGCCGGCGGCCGCTTCAAGGCCTCCGGATTCAGCGCTCAGGCTCTGCTCCGCTCCGCTGTCAGTCTGGCTGCCCCCGCCGGCACTCTGGCCCGCGCCGGCCAGACTTTCCCGGACGCCGCTGTCGCTCCCGGCGGAAGAGGCGGCAGAGCCTCCGGAGGGGTCTGGCCGGCCGGCGCTTCCTGCGGCCCCGTCCTCAGGCCCCGCCTGTTCCAGCGCGAACTCCTCCCCATACAGGGCCACATCGGCCGCTGTGCCGGTGCTTCCGTCCGTCCGCGTGAAGCTCACCGTGCCCAGGATGCTGCCGCCTGCCTGCTCGCCGCCGCCCTCTTCGCCCCGCAGATCGATGGCCGCGATCCCCGCCTCGTCCAGGGTCCGGAACTCGCCTGTGTCCGTCACGCCGTTGCTGTTTTTGTCCTGCCAGAGGCCAAAGGATGACCACTTCCCGTCCTGGCTGTCAAAGACCTGATCCTTGTTGGTATCAAAACTGCGCAGCCCCTCCAGGTCGCTCATGGCGCCGGGCGTGTACTCGCTCAGCATGAGTTCGTCCGCACGGTCGATCATCCGGTCCCCATTGTAATCATAGGCCAGAAAGGCGTCCCTGCCGCTTATCCACCCCGTCTTTTCATCCACCCCGTCCCGGTTCCAGTCAAAAGCCGGCCCGGAGTCCAGGGCCAGAAGCTCCAGCCCGTCCCCCTCCAGATCGAACACCACCGGCGAGTAGCGGTGGATGCCCACAGCCCCGGCCAGCTTCGTCAGGTTGACCGTTATCGTCCCGGTCGCGCCCTGGTAATCAACCGCTGTTATGTGCATATTCGCGCGTGAGCCGGGCATCCGGTCAAAACCAAACTTGAAGTGACCGTTGCCGTAATCGAACAGTTCGTGCTTGCCGTAGCTGGTCGATGAACCCAGGGCGCCGTGGATCGCCATGATGTCGCCCCAGTCGTAGCTCCAGCTGTTGCCCCCGTTTTTGTCCTCCACATGGAAGCTGAAGGTCTGCCAGCCGTCTTCATCTCCATGGCTCCCGTGGATGTCCTGGTTGGTGATGCGGTACAGGCCGGTGAAGCTGGGCGCGTAGTTGTGGTCCAGCACCCGGTTGATGATCAGCTGGCTGGGCGTCTCGCCGCCATGCCCGTCGCTCACCGTATAGTCCACCACTATCCGCCTGCCGGCCATGCCTTCCGCCGGCCGCACGGAGAGATTGCCATTGCTGATCCGCACCTGGGCCCGCCCCTGGCTCACCTGCGGGTTCACAAGCGAAAGCTGGTCCCCGTCCGCGTCATAGTCGTTGCCCAGAAGCGCGCTGATCCTGTAGTTGTTCCACACCACCTCTTCCGCAGCCTCGCCGTAGTCGGACTGGGTCAGCGGCGCGTCGTTCACCGGCTGCACGTAGATGCCGGAGACGCCGGTCGTCACCGCGCCCTGGGCGTCAGCCACCTGGTAGCTGAAGCGCTCCAGCCCGCTGAAGTCCCGGTTCGGCGTGTACAGGATATTGTCCGTGGCCCTGTCCCAAACGAGGCTGCCGTGCTCCGCCGACAGCCCGCCTGCAAAGTGGACGCTGTCCTGCTCATAGGGCGAGGCCATTTCCACATCCGTGACGCCCTTCATGAGCTGGCCCACGTTGAAGAGGAACTGATTGTCTTCCACCGCGCCGAACAGCACTTCCGACTGGACAAGGGGCGCGTCGTTCACCGGCTCGATCTCGAAATACGCACGCCCCACGGTGCCCTGGCTGATCCCGTCCGTCACCGTGTAGGCAAAGCTCGCCTGGCCCGGATAGCAATCGTTAAAGTTCTGTTCCGGCACAAAGAGCACGCTGCCGTCCGCCAGGAGCTGCACCTGGCAGTGGCTGGCCTCGCCCACAGAACTGATGAAGAGATGGTCGCCGTCCGGATCCTGGTCGTTTTTCAGCAGCAGGCGCTGGGGCAGCGCCGAAACCGTATCTTCCTTCGTGGTCAGCACCTCGTCGTACACATCGGGCGAAGTATTGGGCCTGACCTCGAGCGTGGCCCTTGCCTCCGAGAAACCGCCCCTGCCGTCCGTGATCCGGTAGCTGAAGCTGTCGAAGCCCACCCAGTTGTCTGCAGGCGCCCGATAGTGGATCCCGCCCAGACTGTCCACCGACACGCTGCCATGCTCTGCCGGCCCCACGCTCAACAGGGTCAGCGGATCCCCGTCCGCGTCATGGTCGTTGGCCAGAAGGGCGGCCCCGCTGTACACGTTGTCATAGCGCCCGTTGCTCCAGGCCACAAGGTCGTTGTCATCCTCGGCCACAGGCGCATCCGGCGTGCCGCTCACCTGGACCCTGACATGGCCGAAGCCCACGCCGCCTTCCGTATCCAGCACCCGGTAGCGTACAAAGGCCTGGCCGTTGAAGTTCTCGTCCGGCTGGAAGAAGAGCGTGTCGCCCCGCACCCAGGCATCGCCCGAAAGCGTACTGTCAATGCCGCCAAAGCGCAGTTCCTTCCCGTCTTCCACGTCATGGGCGCCTGCAAGAAGCGCGGCCACCGAAAAGGACACGATCCCGTCTTCCTCTGTGCCCGCACTCTGCAGCGCCACACGGGGCAGATCGTTCACCGGCAGGATGTCCATGGCCATATGCCCGGACAGGGCGGCCCCATGACCGTCCGTGACCACGTAGTCAAAGCCCGCGGGCCCGTAGTAATCGGCATCCGGGACAAAGGTGTACAGCCCGTTCTTCAGGCTCAGCGTCCCGCCGCTGGCATGGCTCACCGCGCTCAGGCTCAGGCTGTCGCCGTCCGCGTCATGCACGAAACGGCTCAGGGCCCGGCTGTCCAGAACCCAGGGCTGATCCTCGGGCAGACTGACCCGGTCATAGCGCAGCACCGGCGCGTCGTTGACGTTTGCCACCCCGACGCTCACCCAGGACGAGGCCTCGTGCCCCGCCGCATCCCGCACCGTGTAGCGAAAGCCCGCATCTGCCCCGAAGTAGTCCGCAGCCGGCGTGAAAACGATCTGCCCCGCCCCGTCTTCGGCAAGCGTCCCGTGCACCGCCCCGTGGGCAGCCACAAAGGCGAGCGCCCCGTCTTTATCCGTATCGTTTGCCAGAAGCGCTGCCGGATCGATCCGTATCGCCTCTTCCTCCCTTGTCGTATAGCGGTCTTCGCCAAAGACCGTGGGCCGGTCCGCCAGCTCCACCCCGACCTGCAGCAGGCCGCTGTGCTCCGCCCGGCCGTCTGTCGCCACATAGGAAAGCGTCACCGGGCCGGTAAAGCCCGCCTCCGGCCGGAAGACAAAACAGCCCTGCTCCGAAAGCACCCGACCCTTCCCGCTCTGCACCTGCAGCGCGGAGAGGGAGAGCTGATCCCCGTCCGCATCCCGCACAAAACGGCTCAGGGTCCTGGCATCAAAGCGCAGATCCGTTTCCCAGGGCAGGGCGAGACTTTCGGCAATGGCCTCCGGCGCCCGGTTCACCGCAGCCCCGGAGCCATGGCCCGACGGCCCGGCAGGCGGGGCAGGGGAGGGCGTCCCGCTCCCGACCGGACTGGCTGTCGGGCTGCCGGCCGCAGCCGGGGCAGAGGCGCTCACCCCAAACTCCAGATGACCACTCACCCTGCCCATGTGCCCGTCGTCCGCCTCATAGTCAAAGGAGGCACGGTCCGCGCCCGCGTCCGCCACAAAGGTCCAGACCCCACCCCGCTGCTCCACATGCCCGCCTGAAACGTTGGTGACACTGCTCAAACGCAGGCTGTCCCCGTCCGCGTCATGCACAAAGGCCGCCACCGCCCCGGGCGTCAGGGCGAAGCCCGCTCCGGAGACCGGAGCGATGCTCGTGGCCGCGACCACAGGCGCGTCCTGCACGTTCAGCACCCCGACACTGACCCAGGCCGAAGCCTCCGCCCCGCTGGCGCTCCTGGCCGTATACGAAAAGCCCGCCTCCCTGCCAAAGTAGTCCGCATCAGGCCGGAAGCCGATGCTCCCGTCCGCGTTCAGGCGCACCCGGCCGTGCGCGGCGCCCTGTACCGAGAGCAGCTCCAGCCCCTCACCCAGGTCGCCCGCCAGCAGCTGCCCTGCCGAAAGCCTCAGCTCCCCGTCCTCCAGCATCAGAAAGCGGTCGTTCTGCAAAGCCGGCGCGCCGTTCGCATTCACATAGCTCAGCCGCGCATGCCCCATCTCCGGATAGGCTCCAGGCCGGTCACAGGCGAAATAGCTGAAATCGATATCGCCGGTAAAACCGGGCTCGGGTTCAAACACCAGCTCGCCGCCCCGCTCCGTGACCCGGCCGTGGCTGATGCCCCGGAAGTGATCCAGATGCAGGGTGTCCCCGTCCCCATCCCGGTCGTTGGCCAGCAGTTGCGAGAGCTGAAAGGGCGTGCCCATGGCCAGGGTAAAGGCGTCGTCTGCAAGCTCCGGCGCTTCGTTGACGTCGTACACATCCACCAGGGCCCGCCGGGTGATGATCCGGCCCGCACTGTCCGCAAGCTGGTACAGAAAGGAGGCCTGACCGCTGAAGCCGGCCTCCGCCTCAAAACGAAGATCCCCGTTGACATCCCTGTACACCCGGCCATGCTCCGCCCCACCCAGACCCACAAAGCGCAGACCCTCCGCCTCCAGCCCAAAGCCGGCCTCGTGCGCAAGCTGCGACTCCACAAAGCGCAGACTGGAATCCTGCGGGGCGATAAAAAAAGCCCCCTGTTCCACCTCCGGAGGCAGAGGGGCAGGGGGCTCGTCGTGCAGGGCCTGCCAGGCCCGGGCACTGACCTGACGCCCGCTCGCGGACTGACCCAGGCTCATGCCCAGCATGGTGTCAAAAAGCGTCTCTCCAGGGGGCGCGGCAGCCGCACGGCCCTCCCAGCCGTGCCACCAGGGCCCGGCCGGCGGTTCCGGCGCGGCCCGGCTCCCGTCCTCGTGCAGCACCGTGCCCGCAACCCCGCCCCGGTGGTAGTAGGACGAAGTCCGCGGCAGCTCCGAAAACACATTGCCCTGCCGCTGCAAACCCGCCCACTCCGCAGCCACAAAGGACTCCAGCTCCGCCCCGGAAAGACCGGAGAGCCCCGCATAGCCCGCCAAAAGCTTCCCGGAGATCCCGCCGACCGCGGCAGGCTCCGCCTCCGCCGGGCCCTGCGCCCCGGGCAGCCCGGATGCCAGCAGCCGTTCGTAGAGCCCATGCTCCAGCCCGTCCAGGGGCCGCACATACCCGGGGCCCGGGGCCTGGCCCGCCGCAGCGCCGCGAGACCCCGCTCCAGAGGCCGCCACGGCTGTGCCCGCAGGCCCCAAGAGCCCGCCCAGACCCAGCAGGAACAGCTCGCTCCCATAGTCCACAAAGGCCCCGCCCAGGCTCCGCGCCCCGAGAATCGCCCCCACCTGCCGGCCAGACCTCGCCTCCTCGCGCAGCGGCAGGGACAGCACCTGCTCGTCCCTGGCCACAAAGCATCGACCCACCGGGCCCTGCTGGCCACCGCCCTGGAATACCCCCGTGCCCCAGCTCCCGCAGTCCCGGCTCCTCGTCTCCCCGTACTTCCAGGTCAGCCCGTCTTTCACAAAGCCCTGGCCTGCCAGAATCGCGCCCATCCGGGCCTCGTCCACAAAGCCATGAACATCGGTCGCCGATTTCATGGCCGCTTCCACACTGGCCCCACGGTCGCGCGCGTACAAAACCCCCAAGAGCTCCCGCCCCGCCTGGCTGCTGTCCTCCACCAGAACACTCACCTTCCCCACGCCGTCCGTGCTCGGATACTCGAACTGCACCGGCTCGCCCTGCTTCAGCACAAAGTGCGGCAGACTGCCGTCAATCCGGGCCCTGCCGCCGCCGTTCACATAGCTCTGGATCACCGGCAGCAGGGACTCGCCAAACTCCAGCGCCTGATCCCGCATGCCCGAGTCCCCGCCGTACACCCCCTCCACCTGCACATGGCCGTCCGCGTCGATCATAAAGCTGCCGCTCGCCGACGGCGCAGAATGATGACCAAAGAACAGCGCCCGCACCACCTGAATCGCCACCGCCGCCGCTATGCCATATCCACCGCCAAAATACATCAGCGCCGCGCACGCCGCGTCCACCGCAGCGTCCGCATACTCGCCCTCGCAGAGTTCCACCACCGCCACCGCGGCCGTGACCGCAGCGCCCGCATTGCCCGCTGCTGCCGTGCTCATGCCCGAACCCGCCGTGGCCCCTGCCCCGGCCGTTGCCCCGGCTGTGGTACCCGCTGCGGCGCTCGCCGCAGTCGCATTGCCGAGCGCCACCGCCCCGGTGGTCGTGGCCGCGCTCAGACCCGCGCCCTGCGTGTCCCCGTCCAGAAGCTGCACGACAGAGGTCGCATAGCCCACAACAGGCACCAGATCCGCCGCCAGCGTCGTGCCCGTGCCCCCGGCCAGTTTCGACAGCGCGTCATAGGTCCCCAGCGCCGACACCGCCGTATGCCCCCCGCTGACCGCCATATCCTTCACATTGCCGGACTCCAGCGCCTCGCTCAGGTTCCTGAGGTCCAGCGCCAGCGAGGCCGCGGAGGCCGCCCCGGACAGGGCCGTCAGCCCGCTGCCCGCTTCCGGACCCGGACTGAGGCTGGTGCTCCCCGAATCCAGGTAGTTGCCGATGTCGCTGGCCAGATGGAGGCCGGAGGCGGCTATCGAAAAGCCGTCGCCCCCGTCCAGCGCCGCCCCGAAGTGCAGGGCCGAGCCCAGGGCGGACAGCGTGATCCCGCCCTGCTCGCCCAGAAAACTGCCCCCACCATTGGCCTGCACAAAGCTGTCGATATCCCGCACCAGGGCCGCTGTGCTCGATACCGCGTTCCAGCCCTCGCCATGGTGCAGGGCCTGCGCCAGATCGAGCGCATCGCCCACGCTGGAGAGCCCCACATGGGCCGCATCCGCCTGCCCGCCGAAGAGGCTCCCTTTGTCCCGCTGCATGGCCGCGATGTCCACCGTGTTGATGCTGTTCACCAGTTCCCTGGCAATCGCAACCCCGTCTCTGCTCTCTATCGCCGTGGTCAGCCGCAGCCGCCCCTCGGCCGCAGCCAGACTGCTCTCCCGCTCCTGCCGCGCCTCCTCGGACGCCGCCCATGCGGCATAGGCCGCAGCCAGCTCCCCCTCACCGCCAGCCGCCTCTCCTGCAAGACCGGGTTGACCGGAGCCAGCAGCCTCAGCCCCTTCCTGCCCATCCGCCCCGGCCTGGGCCATAATCCCGGCCAGCCACTCTGCCCCTGCCTGGGTATATGCCCCGTGCTCATCCAAAAAGCCCTGCTGCCAGAGCAGTTCCAGATCCGCCATGTAGTCCCCGGGATCGAGCCCCTCCGGCCCGGGCCCCTCGCCTTCTGCCGGGACCTTCGACTGGTCGCTCAGGTGGACAATCCCGGAGGCATCGCCGGATTGCGCAGCCTCGGGGCGAAGTCTGGCGGGGAGATTCCAGAGTTCATCCACAGAGGCAGTCAGGATGAGCGGCGCTCCTTCCGGCAGCCCCAACTGCCCGCGCAAGTGCGCCTCATACTCCGCTTTCGTGAGGTACTCCTGTTCATAGCCTCTGGCATCAGTTCCCGCGGCATGATCTCCTGCCGCATCACCAGGCTTGGTCATGCTGGTGGGGGGACCGAGCTGCCACCAGTAGGGAAGCGCATGGGGATAGGTATACTCCCCTGCCGGGGCGGTTGGCGGGCCGCTTTTGATGGCGTCCCAGATGGATTTGAGCGCAGTGCCCAGGCCCTCGGCTGTTCCATGCCACAGTGGTGGGTCAAAATCTGAAATATTCACCAGGTCATCATCATTAATGTTCTGATTTGGCGTTTTATCTCGCAAGTGATTAAGCGTACCATGGATTGCAACTATTTTTATAAAATTCATCAGGCTATCTGGCATTTCTGACAGGCCATCACCATCGAATATCTCTCGAGTTGGCATTTTAAGAAACTTTTTTATTGCCATATCTTCTACAGCATCATCCATACCTGGATCATTTTCAGCAATGTATGCTTTTACAGCATTAATGCCTTTTTTGATCATTTCATTGTCTTCTATATCATCACCATATGAAAAAGCGCCTCCATTTCCTTTGTCTTTTACCATTCTCCATACAGCAATGATAGAGCTGCCGGTTTCAGATACTCCTTGTGCATAACCTGCTGCAGCTTCTGTGAGTTCTTCTGAAAGTCCTATCGCTTTCGCTACAGCTCCATAGTTATAATTTCCAAAATCTTCATATTGTGATTGTACATCTATACCATATTTTTTCTTAAATTCTATACGCTCACTTTTATCAAGCTGTTTATAGTCCCATTCTCCTCCATTTCTAACCTTGTTGTAAAACCATATCAATGTCTCTTCTCTGCTATGATTTTCTTTATATGTTAGTGCCTCTATAATATTGTCTTTTACAGATGCTTTTTTCTTGGTACCATATAAAAAGTTGGTCACTGTTGGAATGCCACCAGTATTTACGGGGACTGGTGATACACCTGTAACTGCTATTATGCCCCCTAAAGCAGGAGGTATTGGTATTGAAGTTGAGAAATCAAAATTCGACGGTATTTTGTTGTCATTTACAAAATCTTTGGAAGTATAAATTTTATTCTTTTTCATTTTATCCTCCATGCTCATATTAGATTATTCAATGAGAAAATTTTGTATTCTAAAATACTCTTTATTTCTTAAATAATATATAATTATAAATATTAAAACTGAAAAGTAATTAATGCCATAATATAATAATAACTTTGTTAGAATAGTCAATTTTTGGGATATACTACTTTTTATTATAATAAATGTCGTTAATTCCGTAAATATAATTATACTTATATAATAAGTTAAAAACAATTTCATAAAATACAGGAACCTAATTTTTATCAATTTTCTATCATGCATAACTACCGTTTTTGCAATAAAAAAAACAGTACATAAAGATGACATTGGTAGCATAACAAGTATATCAACTGATATTTCTCCTAATAAACTCGGTATCTCTACGCTATAATGTAGTAGCCACATAAATGTAAAAATAGAGATAACAGGTATACCATTAATTAAAACTGATATAAATAATAAGGCAGAATGCAAGCTAATTTTTTCAACTAAATAGCTCTTATGTTCAGCTTCCATTTTTTGTCCTGTAAATTGCAAACATACCATTGAGCAAGTGGTTAAAAATCTCAATGGAACTTTGGCACTCTAAACATTAGTGTGGCCATTATTCAATCGACGAGTTGCTATTTGCAGCCTTCCTTTCTTCCGTGATTATCTGAAAACTGCTGCCTGACCAGCTTGCTGGCTCCAGATCCCTAAATCCGGCTGTTCCTGAACCATTAACAAGCGTCAGCCTTTGCCGCAGTGCCTGTGGCAGTGTGCGCAGGAGGCTTTGCCACAAACATCTCCGGGGTTCAGACTTTCCTGTTTTTTGCTCCGCCAGATTACCCCGCTGCTTCCGCTTTGGCAATGGCCTGAAAATCCGGCCCAGCCCTGCTCAGGGCTTCGTCCCGTCTCCAGAAACAGTGCGGAACAGATTCCCGAGTTTTTGTTCAGCTTATGTGGGCAGCCGTAAAATAACTGTCAGCTCCTGAACATTTTCTTTCCCGAAAAGCGCCCATGGCCAGGGTAAAGGCGTCGTCTGCAAGCTCCGGCGCTTCGTTGACGTCGTACACATCCACCAGGGCCCGCCGGGTGATGATCCGGCCCGCACTGTCCGCAAGCTGGTACAGAAAGGAGGCCTGACCGCTGAAGCCGGCCTCCGCCTCAAAACGGAGATCCCCGTTGACATCCCTGTACACCCGGCCATGCTCCGCCCCACCCAGACCCACAAAGCGCAGGCCCTCCGCCTCCAGCCCAAAGCCGGCCTCGTGCGCAAGCTGCGACTCCACAAAGCGCAGACTGGAATCCTGCGGGGCGATAAAAAAAGCCCCCTGTTCCACCTCCGGAGGCAGAGGGGCAGGGGGCTCGTCGTGCAGGGCCTGCCAAGCCCGGGCGCCGACCTGGCGTCCGCTCGCGGACTGACCCAGGCTCATGCCCAGCATGGTGTCAAAAAGCGTCTCTCCAGGGGGCGCGGCAGCCGCACGGCCCTCCCAGCCGTGCCACCAGGGCCCGGCCGGCGGTTCCGGCGCGGCCCGGCTCCCGTCCTCGTGCAGCACCGTGCCCGCAACCCCGCCCCGGTGGTAGTAGGACGAAGTCCGCGGCAGCTCCGAAAACACATTGCCCTGCCGCTGCAGACCCGCCCACTCCGCAGCCACAAAGGACTCCAGCTCCGCCCCGGAAAGACCGGAGAGCCCCGCATAGCCCTCCAAAACCTTCCCGGAGATCCCGCCGGCCGCGGCAGGCTCCGCCTCAGCCGAGCCCTGCGCCCCGGGCAGCCCGGATGCCAGCAGCCGTTCGTAGAGCCCATGCTCCAGCCCGTCCAGGGGCCGCACATACCCGGGGCCCGGGGCCTGGCCCGCCGTAGCGCCGCGAGACCCCGCTCCAGACGCCGCCACGGCTGTGCCCGCAGGCCCCAAGAGCCCGCCCAGACCCAGCAGGAACAGCTCGCTCCCATAGTCCACAAAGGCCCCGCCCAGGCTCCGCGCCCCGAGAATCGCCCCCACCTGCCGGCCAGACCTCGCCTCCTCGCGCAGCGGCAGGGACAGCACCTGCTCGTCCCTGGCCACAAAACATCGACCCACCGGGCCCTGCTGGCCACCGCCCCGGAATACCCCCGTGCCCCAGCTCCCGCAGTCCCGGCTCCTCGTCTCCCCGTACTTCCAGGTCAGCCCGTCTTTCACAAAGCCCTGGCCCGCCAGAATCGCGCCCATCCGGGCCTCGTCCACAAAGCCATGGACATCGGTCGCCGATTTCATGGCCGCCTCCACACTGGCCCCACGGTCGCGCGCGTACAAAACCCCCAGGAGCTCCCGCCCCGCCTGGCTGCTGTCCTCCACCAGAACACTCACCTTCCCCACGCCGTCCGTGCTCGGATACTCGAACTGCACCGGCTCGCCCTGCTTCAGCACGAAGTGCGGCAGACTGCCGTCAATCCGGGCCCTGCCGCCGCCGTTCACATAGCTCTGGATCACCGGCAGCAGGGACTCGCCAAACTCCAGCGCCTGATCCCGCATGCCCGAGTCCCCGCCGTACACCCCCTCCACCTGCACATGGCCGTCCGCGTCGATCATAAAGCTGCCGCTCGCCGACGGCGCAGAATGATGACCAAAGAACACCGCCCGCACCACCTGAATCGCCACCGCCGCCGCTATGCCATATCCACCGCCAAAATACATCAGCGCCGCGCACGCCGCGTCCACCGCAGCGTCCGCATACTCGCCCTCGCAGAGTTCCACCACCGCAACCGCCGCTTCCACCGCAGCGCCCACATTGCCCGCTGCTGCCGTGCTCATGCCCGAACCCGCCGTGGCCCCTGCCCCGGCCGTTGCCCCGGCTGTGGTACCCGCTGTGGTGCTGGCTGCTGTGGCTGCGGCGCTCGCCGCAGTCGCATTGCTGAGCGCCACCGCCCCGGTGGTCGTGGCCGCGCTCAGACCCGCGCCCTGCGTGTCCCCGTCCAGAAGCTGCACGACAGAGGTCGCATAGCCCACAACAGGCACCAGATCCGCCGCCAGCGTCGTGCCCGTGCCCCCGGCCAGTTTCGACAGCGCGTCATAGGTCCCCAGCGCCGATACCGCCGTATGCCCCCCGCTGACCGCCATATCCTTCACATTGCCGGACTCCAGCGCCTCGCTCAGGTTCCTGAGGTCCAGCGCCAGCGAGGCCGCGGAGGCCGCCCCGGACAGGCCCGTCAGCCCGCTGCCCGCTTCCGGACCCGGACTGAGGCTGGTGCCCCCCGAATCCAGGTAGTTGCCGATGTCGCTGGCCAGATGGAGGCCGGAGGCGGCTATCGAAAAGCCGTCGCCCCCGTCCAGCGCCGCCCCGAAGTGCAGGGCCGAGCCCAGGGCGGACAGCGTGATCCCGCCCTGCTCACCCAGAAAACTGCCCCCACCATTGGCCTGCACAAAACTGTCGATATCCCGCACCAGGGCCGCTGTGCTCGATACCGCGTTCCAGCCCTCGCCATGGTGCAGGGCCTGCGCCAGATCAAGCGCGTCGCCCGTCGCGGAGAGCCCCGCATGGGCGGCATCCGCCTGCCCGCCGAAGAGGCTCCCTTTGTCCCGCTGCATGGCCGCGATGTCCACCGTGTTGATGCTGTTCACCAGTTCCCTGGCAATCGCAACCCCGTCCCTGCTCTCTATCGCCGTGGTCAGACGCAGCAGCCCTTCAGCCGCAGCCAGACTGCTCTCCCGCTCCTGCCGCGCCTCCTCGGACGCCGCCCAGGCGGCATAGGCCGCAGCCAGCTCCCCCTCACCGCCAGACTCCGGGCCGGACTGGCCGCCGGCTTCAGCGCCTTCCTGATTCACCGCCTCGGTCTGGGCCATAATCCCGGCCAGCCACTCTGCCCCTGCCTGGGTATATGCCCCGTGCTCATCCAACAGCCCACGCTGCCAGAGCCACTCCAGATCCGCCATGTAGTCCCCGGGATCGAGCCCCTCAGGCCCGGGCCCCTCTCCCCCTGCCGGGAACTTTGACTGGTCGCTCAGAACAGGAATCTTCGATTGATCCGTCAGGGCAATGACGCCGGGAGAACCAGCAGCGTCCACAAGCGCATCCAGCAGCTTTGCCGCCGCTTCCCTGCCATACAGGGCTGCCGCCGGAAGCACGGCAGACAAAAACGCAGACGCTGCCCCGCCTGCTTCGGCAAGCGCAACAAAACCTGCCGCAGGGGAGCCACTGTAGTCCGCATTGCCAGAATTCCCCGCTGGCGGCAGTTCGTTAGCATATGCTGCAGTAGGCGCAAACGGATTCAGCCGGTTAATTGCTGCAACAACAGCGAAATCATCCTTGACATCAATGAATTCCGAACGATTTTCCTTAACACTACCACTATTTAAACCAAGAGGGCTATTGCTGTTCCCATCTTCAGGATATTTTCCATGATCATTAAAGTAAAGCTCTCTTTGTAAGTACT
Organism: Desulfobulbus oralis; assembly: GCF_002952055.1. Taxonomy (NCBI): domain Bacteria; kingdom Pseudomonadati; phylum Thermodesulfobacteriota; class Desulfobulbia; order Desulfobulbales; family Desulfobulbaceae; genus Desulfobulbus; species Desulfobulbus oralis. Next base: position 1,753,028 of record NZ_CP021255.1, read on the forward strand.
CATTATTGTCAATATTCAACTTACGGGCAAAGTTGAGCAGAGCATTTGGAATAGCTTCCTGGAAAAATAGACTACTCGAAATATCTTTATCAACAAGTGTTATAGTTTTACTGAATCCAACTTTTGCATTAATACCAAATTTCTCAAGGGTCTTCGTGTCAAAACCATAATCTGCAAGCAGGTCTGTTACTGATGCCTCCCCTTTTGCAGAAATATCAGCCTTAAAGTGTACACCTGCCGAATCTAGATATGTCTTTCCAGGATGCTGTAATGGTGATACATCTGCTTTTATATTGAAACATTTTATTCCATATTCAAGACTTGTTGTTTCACCATGTTGACCGAGTGTAACTCCTCCGAGAGAAATTGAACCCCCTTCTGAACTTATTTTGACACCATTAGCTTTTCCCGAAAAGTGACCATCTTTATCCCGTTCCAATGACCAATCTTTTCCCGATACTTTGACAGAGCCATCAGGTTTTGCTACAAGTGTAATATCACCAGGTAATTTAATCTTTGAACTAGACCCAAATACTGAAGACCAAGACATTTTTTCCTCACATACGGAAAAGGTTTCATTGCCGGGAAAAGACAACAGCTAATCGCACGAGTTCTATTTAGGCGTTATAATCCTGATCCCCTTGTCAAATATGATATCCCCTTCAAACAGCGTGACAGTTACCGTGTTGTACTTTTGAACAAGCGCCTCGATTCCCTCTTGTTGCAGAAGCTGCAGGGCCTTTGCAGCATCTTCATCACCCTGGGCCGCTGCCCTGCCAAGCCATTCTGCCGCAAGCCGGCTGTCTTGCGCTACCCCCTTGCCCAGCGCGTACAGCATGCCCAAACCATACTGGGCTTTGGCCTCGCCTTGCCCCGCGGCCTTGCCCCACCAGGTGGCGGCCTGCCCGTAATCGCGCTCAAGCCCCTGACCAAGAGCATACAGGGCTCCCAAGCCACGCTGGGCAGTTGCATTTCCCTGCTCCGCCGCCTTGCGCCACCATTGCGCCGCCTGGGCATAGTCCTTGTCTACACCCCGGCCGTAGAAGTACATCATGCCCATATTGAACTGGGATTCTGCCAGACCCTGCTCGGCCGCTTTGTGCAGCCACTGTGCGGCCTGAGCATAATCCCGGGCTGCACCTTGGGCCTCGTAATACATCATTCCCAGAGTATACTCCGCTTCGGCCAGTCCCTGCCCGGCTGCCTTTTGAAACCACTCCAGCGCGCGGACATCGTCCTTGGGAACAGCCTCGCCATTGTGGTACATTACTCCCAAGTTGTACTGGGCCAGGTCATGTCCCTGCTCCGCCGCCTTTCGATACCAGTAAAAAGCCTTTTGCTTGTCCTGTTCAAGCCCCTCGCCGCTGTAATAAAGTGCTCCCAAATGGTACTCCGCCGGTGCCCAGCCCTGTTCCACCGCCTTCCGATACCAGTACGCCGCCTTGGCCTTGTCCTGAGCGATTCCAATGCCGTCTTTGTAACACGTACCCAGCGCACTTTGCCCTGCTGGATATCCCTGCTCGGCTGCCTTTTGAAACCAATGCGCAGCTTCAGTTTGAGAGGTACGCGCTCCTTTGCCCAAAGAGAGAAAAGCCCCAAGTCTGAACTGTGCCCTGGCATATCCCTGTTTCGCCGCCTTATGGCACCACTCAAAGGCTTGCCTGTCATCCTGAGCAAGGCCCTTGCCCTTGTCGTATGCCACGCACAGGCCATACTGCGCTGCCGCATCCCCCTGTTCCGCCTTCTGCCGCAGGGCAGCCACATTAGCGGCCGCAGAGGCTGATACCGGCAAAACAAACAGCAGGGCCAGCGCAACGACGCCCGCCTTTATCCCGCGCACTATGGGCAGCGCTACAGCATGCCGCCAGCCATCTATGAACAGGTGCCTATGCATGACCATGCTCCTTAAAGCTCAAGCAGCGCTGACCTCTTTGGCTTGCCATTAAAAGTCACCACGCGACCATTCGTCAAAGCTGAACCCTTTTCGTGGCGGCTCATTCCCAAACGCTGACGGACTCCTCCATCTCCCTGGAAAAGAATTCATAAAATACCGGCTTTCTGCTCTGCCACAAAAGTCTCCGGGCTCCTGGAAATTCTCTGTTGCTTCCAACTTACCCTGCCTTTTCAATGTTGGCAATGGCCTGAAAGTCCGGCCAAGCCTGGCACAGGGCTTCGTCCAACCTCCAGAAACAGTGCGGAACAGATTCCCGAGTATTTGTTCAGCTTATGTGAGCAGCCGTAAAATAACTGTCAGTTCCTGAACATTTTCTTTCCCGAAAACTGCCCATGGCCAGGGTAAAGGCATCGTCTGCAAGCACCGGCGCTTCGTTGACGTCGTACACATCCACCAGGGCCCGCCGGGTGATGATCCGGCCCGCACTGTCCGCAAGCTGGTACAGAAAGGAGGCCTGACCGCTGAAGCCGGCCTCCGCCTCAAAACGGAGATCCCCGTTGACATCCCTGTACACCCGGCCATGCTCCGCCGCACCCAGACCCACAAAGCGCAGTCCCTCCGCCTCCAGCCCAAAGCCGGCCTCGTGCGCAAGCTGCGACTCCAAAAAGCGCAGACTGGAATCCTGCGGGGCAATAAAAAAAGCCCCCTGTTCCACCTCCGGAGGCAGAGGGGCAGGGGGCTCGTCGTGCAGGGCCTGCCAGGCCCGGGCGCTGACCTGACGCCCGCTCGCGGACTGACCCAGGCTCATGCCCAGCATGGTGTCAAAAAGCGTCTCTCCAGGGGGTGCGGCAGCCGCACGCCCCTCCCAGCCCTGCCACCAGGGCCCGGCCGGCGGTTCCGGCGCGGCCCGGCGGGATGGACCTGCGGCCGGGTTTTTCGGCGTAGAAGGGAGCGCACAGCTTTTCGAGGAAGGCGTCAAATGCTTCCTGGTGCAGGAGCTTCTGCAGCCGCTCGTAAAAGACATGCCCCTGACTCCGGGGCAGCTGATCATGGATCAGCCACATGCTCTTCTGCTCTGCCTGCTTCCGGCCAGGACTCATACTGCCTCCTCGACAACTTTGATCGCCTCTACTCCATTATGCCTTGCCTGAAGACTTTTTCAACGGGCTGTTAAGAGATTCAAGCTCGCTCCGGACAAACGGCACGTCAGGGCCGATGCCGGGATACAGGCAGAGTGGAAAAAAAATTCCCGGAATTGCTCGCCACCGTAGACAGCCATTGGCCTGGAACGGGACCCTTGCGCGTGCTGTTTCAGGATGAGGCCCGCTTTGGCCGGATTTCGCTGTCAGGGCGGTGCTGGTGTCCACGGCCGCATCGCCCCGTATGCCGGAGCACGGTAACGCAGGAATCTGTTTACGCCTATGCCACGGTATCGGTGAGTGATGGTCGCCTGGACACGTTGATCATGCCGCATGTCAACAGCGTGTGCATGCAGATATTCCTGGATGAAGTGGCTTCCCGTTATCCTGAAGAAAGACTGCTCATGATTCTGGATGGCGCTGGCTGGCACAGGGAGTCGTGCCTGAACATTCCCGCCAACATGCGGCTTGTTTCGCTGCCTCCTTATTCGCCCGAGTTGAATCCTGTTGAGCATATATGGGATGAAGTGCGTGAGAAATACTTTGGCAACCTGGTTTTCGACAGTCCTGATGCTCTGGAAGATCACCTGGAAACAGCCTTGCGCAGTATGGAACTCGATCAGCCCCGCGTCAAATCCATCGTCGCCTGGTCATGGATTATAAATTCACTGTTGTTTTAGAAATGGAAATACAGGGTGTTTCCGGTGAAAGCCGCTACCCATTGGAACATACTGCCGCAAAAGTCCACCCTCGTTCTCGCTCCGTTGTTATCAGGGCGAAGGGAATCTGCAAAAGCACGTGCACTGGCCAGTTGCCGACTCCAGTTCCCTGAACCCGGCCAGCCGGGCCGCTGCTATCTGGATTTTGGCCAGAGCGTATTGGGATAGCTGCCGGTTTTGCCGGCATAGGTCGTGAAGGTGCAGTGTTCATGCAGGCTGTCCAGATAGCCGGGACAGAGCGGAATCTTGCCGCCGCCGCCGGGGGTGTCCAGCGCATAGTGGGGCTGGGCCATGCCGGATACATGCCCGATCAGCCGGCGCATAATGGCCTGGCCGCTCTGAATGGTGGTGCGGAAATGGCTGGTGCCCCGCACCTGGTCGATCTGGAAGAGGTAGTAGGGTTTGACCCGCGCGGCCAGCAGCCGGTAGAACAGCTCCTGTAGAATCGCCGCCGAATCGTTGACGCCCCTGAGCAGGACGGTCTGCGAACCCAGGGGGATGCCTGCATTGGCCAGACGTTCGCAGGCTGCCGTCGCCTCGGGGCTGAGCTCGTCTGGGTGGTTGAAGTGCAGATTCATGTAGAGCGGGTGGAAGCGCTTCAGCATGGCGACCAGTTTTTCCGTGATGCGCTGGGGCATCATGCAGGGCATGCGGGAGCCGATACGAATGAAACGTACGCCTGGAATGGCCCGTACCTGGGCAAGAATCTGCTCCAGGGCTTCGTCTGCCAGCATGAGCGGGTCGCCGCCGGAAATGAGCACGTCCACAATGGCCGGTCTTTTTCGGATATACTCCAGTGCCGCTTTGAACATCTCCTGCGTGAGTTGCATGCCGGCAGTGCCGATTTTGCGTTTTCTGGTGCAGAAACGGCAGAAAGTCGGGCAGTCCCGGCTCACCAGCAGCACTACCCGATCGGGGTAGCGGTGGATCAGACAGGGCAGCGGACTCAGGTTTTCCTCGTTCAGGGGGTCGGCCGGCGTGGCCGTATCGGCCAGCTCCAGGAGATCGGGAACGACCTGTCTGAGCAGCGGCGCTCCGTGCTGCAGGGCCAGTTCCAGAAAGTAGCGGCTGACCCGGAGCGGATAGACAGCGTGGATTTTGGCCAGGATTTCGGGATCGACATGGGCCAGGCTGGCCAGCTCCTCAGGTCGGGTGATCAGGGCGGAAGCGGGAATGCTCATGGGTAACGCACAAAGAGGGGAGTGGAAATCAGCGCATAAAAAAGATCGTCACCGCAGGGCGGCGGTGACGATCTCGTGCACAAAACAGACAGCGGCAAGGCGCCGGGGCAATCACTCGGCAAGCGTGAAGGAGGCCTTCAGGAATTCCCGGTTCAGACGGGCGATGTTGCTGATCTTGATACCCTTTGGGCACACATTCTCGCATTCCCGCTCGTTGCTGCAGTTGCCGAAGCCGTCCCTGTCCATCTGCAAGACCATCTCGATGGCCCGTTTTTTGGCCTCCAGCTTGCCCTGCGGCAGCAGCGCCAGATGGGAGACCTTGGCGCCCAGAAAGAGCATGGGCGTGCCGTTCGGGCAGGCGGCCGCGCAGGCGCCGCAACCGATGCAGGAGGCCGCGTCCATGGCGGTTTCGGCCACGTGCTGCGGCACCAGAATGGTGTTGGCGTCACGCGGAGAACCGGTATTGACCGAAATATAGCCACCAGCCTGAATGATGCGATCCAGGGCGGAGCGGTCCACGATCAGGTCTTTCACAACCGGGAAGCCGCGGGAACGGAAGGGCTCGATGACAATGGTGTCGCCATCATGGAACTGGCGCATGTGCAACTGGCACAGGGTGGTTTCCTTTTGCGGGCCGTGGGCCGTGCCGTTGACGACTACGCCGCACATGCCGCAGATGCCCTCACGGCAGTCGCTGTCAAAGGCAATCGGCTCCGAGCCCTTGCGGGTCAGCCACTCGTTGAGCACGTCCATCATCTCCAGAAAGGACATGTCGGTGCTGATGTCCCGCAGTGGATATTCTTCAAAGGCGCCCTCAGCCGTGGTATCGTTCTGACGCCAGATTTTCACCAGAATATTGATCGTTTTCGATGCCATGGGATGCTTCCGTATTATGGTTGAAGTTCAGCAGTCAAGCCTCGTCGTGGGTGAGGATTACTTGTAGCTCCGCTGCGAGGGCGTCACGTTCTCGAAGATCAATGCTTCCTTGCTCAGTTCGGGTTCCGCATCATCGCCTTTGTACTCCCATACGGAGACGTGGCTGTAGTTTGCATCGTCGCGTTTGGCTTCGTGTTCTTCCGTCTGGCTTTCCTCCCGGAAGTGGCAGCCGCAGGACTCCTTTCGTTCCAGGGCGTCCTTGACCATCAGCTCGGCAAATTCCAGGAAGTCAGCCACGCGGGCGGCGCGCTCCAGGGACTGGTTCAGTTCCTGCTCCTTGCCGGGAATGATGACGTGCTCCCAGAATTCGGCGCGGATTTCCGGAATTTTCTCCAGCGCCTCTTTCAGGCCCTTTTCGTCGCGGGACATGCCGCATTTTTCCCACATGACCTTGCCCAGCTCGCGGTGATAGTAGTCCACCGTTTCCTTGCCCTTGCCGCTTCTGGTACTTGCCATGAGTCTGGCGGTCCGCTCCCTGACCATATCGAGCGAAGCCTTGAAGGCAGGGTCCTTGGTGTCGGTGGCGCCCCAGGGCACCTTGGAGAGGTAGTTGGCGATGGTGTAGGGCAGGACGAAATAGCCGTCGGCCAGGCCCTGCATGAGGGCGGAGGCGCCCAGGCGGTTCGCGCCGTGGTCCGAGAAGTTGCACTCGCCCGTCGCATAGAGGCCGGGGATGGTGGTCATCAGATGATAGTCAACCCAGAGACCGCCCATGGTGTAGTGGGTGGCCGGGTAGATCATCATCGGCTCCCTGGAGGGATCCACATCCACAATCCGCTGGTACATGTCAAAGAGGTTGCCGTACTTGCGGCGGATCACGTCGATGCCGTCGCGCTTGATGGCATCGGCAAAGTCGAGATACACGCCGTTGCCGGTGTCGTTGACCCCATGACCGGCGTCGCAGACCTCCTTGGCATTGCGGGAGGCCACGTCACGCGGCACCAGATTGCCGAAGGAGGGGTACTTGCGCTCCAGATAGTAGTCGCGCTCATCCTCGGGAATTTCGCTGGCCTTGCGCTTGTCGCCCGCCTTTTTGGGTACCCAGACCCGGCCGTCGTTGCGTAGGCTTTCGCTCATCAGGGTCAGCTTGGACTGGTACTCGCCGTGTACCGGGATGCAGGTCGGGTGAATCTGGACAAAGCAGGGATTGGCAAAGCCCGCGCCCCGCTTGTAGGCGCGGAAAGCGGCCGTGACATTGGAGGCCATGGCGTTGGTGGACAGAAAGTACACGTTGCCATAGCCGCCTGTGGCCAGCACGACGGCGTGGGCCGAGTACTGCTCCAGTTCGCCGGTGATCAGATTGCGGCAGACAATGCCGCGGGCCGCGCCGTCCACCAGCACGACATCCAGCATTTCGCGGCGGTTGTACATCTTGACCTTGCCAGCCGCCACCTGCCGCATCATGGCGGAGTAGGCGCCCAGAAGCAGTTGCTGCCCCGTCTGGCCGCGGGCGTAAAAGGTCCGGGATACCTGGGCACCGCCGAAAGAGCGGTTGGCCAGGGTGCCGCCGTATTCGCGGGCAAAGGGCACGCCCTGACCGACACACTGGTCGATGATGTTGTTGGCCACCTCGGCCAGACGGTAGACATTGGCCTCGCGGGCGCGGAAATCGCCGCCCTTGATGGTGTCATAGAACAGGCGGAAGATGGAGTCGCCGTCACCCTGATAGTTCTTGGCCGCATTGATGCCGCCCTGGGCGGCGATGGAATGCGCACGGCGCGGGCTGTCCTGGATGCAGAAACACTTGACCTGATAGCCCAGTTCGGCCAGAGCGGCGGCGGCGGAAGCGCCGGCAAGACCGCTGCCGACAATAATGATTTCGTATTTTCTCTTGTTGGCAGGGTTGATGAGTTTGCTCGAAAAACGGCATGCATTCCATTTTTCGGCCAGCGGTCCTTCAGGAATTTTGGCATCAAGCTGCATAGTCGTATCTCTTGACTAGAGGTTGATAAAAATTGGGCTTTTGGAGCCCGCTTTGCCACGCAAAAACCGGATTGCTCAGAGAGCCAGTTGCCCGCTGTAGAACAGGAGCAGCAAGGTGACGAAGACAAACACCGCTCCCTGCAGGAAAACCAGTATCCAGGCCATGATCCGCAGGGGCTGGTCGTATTTGGGATGGCTGATACCCAGGGTTTGCAGCAGCGACCAGAAGCCGTGGCTGATATGCAGGAGCAGTGCGCCCAGACCGATCAGATACAGAATGGCCTGCGGACCGTGCAGGACATTGGTGACAAAAACGGAGATAGGCTTTTCCAGGGTTTTTTCCGGAAAATGGAAGTTGATCAGGTGCAGCAGGATGAACAGCAGGATGATGAGCCCGGTGTAGGGCATGGTGCGGGAGCCCCAGGTGCGGCCGCCGGCCTGGCTTTGCACCGCGTATTTGCCGCCGCGCGCCGCGCGGTTGATAAAAAAGATGTTGACAGCCGTAATGACGTGCAGACAGAAAATCGTGAGCAGGCCCAGTTCGAACAGGGGTACCAGAGGCCCCAGGGAGTGGAGGTGGTGGGCATAGCTGTTGAACGCCGCTCCGCCCCAGAAGATGGTGCTGTTGCCAATGGCATGGACAGTGAGAAATGCGCCCAGCATAAAGCCGGTGATCGCCATGATGTACTTCTTGCCCAGGGATGACTTGAAAGTTTGCACGAACCAAGACATGGCTGTTTTCCCCCCTTGCTGAGGTGATGGATAAAAACGGCTCTTACAACCACTGAACGTCTGTTAATTACCAATGCTGCACGAAAACTGTCAAGTGAGAAATCCCCCGTATTGGAGTAAGGGCGGCAGGGCGGAAATGCAGCTTGCGCCATGCAGGAAACAGATGGCCATGCCCTCGGTCATTATAAAAAAAGCCCTGCCGCTCTTGTGTGGGCGGCAGGGCGGAAAGTGGATGGGGGCGCGTGTCTATTGGAGCGCTGCCAGGGCTTTTTCGATGCGCTGCATGGCTTCTTTGATGGCGTCCAGAGCAGTCGCAAAGGAGAAGCGGATGAAGGCGTCTGCGCCGAAAGCCAGACCGGGCACGGTGGCCACCCGGGCTTCGTCCAGAAAGTAGTCGGCCAGAGCGACGGAACCGTCGATTTTTTTGCCCTGGAAGCTTTTGCCGTAGTAGGAGGAGAAATTCGGGAACACGTAGAAAGCGCCTTCCGGTTCCACACAGCTCACACCCGGGAGCCGGTTCAGGCTCTGCACAAAGAAGTCCCGGCGCGGGAAAAAGGCCCTGAGCATTTCTTTGGGCGCGTCCTGCGGGCCGGTCAGGGCGCTCAGGGCCGCATACTGGGAAATGGCGACCGGGTTCGAGATGGACTGGCTCTGGATTTTGTTCATGGCCCTGATGATGGCAAGCGGCCCGGCACACCAGCCAATGCGCCATCCGGTCATGGCGTAGGTCTTTGAAACCCCGTTCGCCAGAATGACCTGCTCTTTCAGTTCCGGGGCGACGTTCAGAATATGGGCGAGCGGGCCTTTGGTGTAGCTGATCTCCTCGTAGATGTCGTCGGAAATGACGAGCCAGCCCCGCTCCTGCACCAGCCTGGCCAGCTCCGAAAGCGCCTTTTCCGAAAAGACCGAGCCGGTCGGGTTGGAAGGGCTGTTCAGGACGACCACTCTGGTTTTGTTTGTGGCATGCTGCCTGAGCAGCTCCACGTCCAGATCGAAGCGGTTCTTTTCATCCAGCGGCACTATGACCGGCACGCCGCTGGCCAGTTGGGTCATGGGCGGATAGGAAACCCAGTACGGCGCGGGAATCAGCACTTCGTCGCCCGGGTTGATGACCGCCTGAAAAATATTGTAGAGGCCCTGCTTGCCGCCGCAACTGATCTCGATCTGTTCGGGATCATATTCCCAGCCATGACGTTGGCGATAGCGGTCGCATACGGCCTGCCGCAGCTCCGGAATGCCGTTGGATGGGGTGTAGCGGGTGTGGCCCTGGTCTATGGCCTGTTTGCCGGCAGCGCAGACATGCGGCGGGGAGGGAAAGTCGGGCTCGCCGACACTGAAATTGAGGACATCCACGCCCTGGGCCTTGAGTTGCTTGGCTTTCGCATTGATGGCCAGGGTGGGGGAGGGGGCGATTTGGGCAACGCGCTGGGCAAGGGCAATTCCTGCTGACATGAGAGTACTCCGGAAAGGACGATGAATGCCGGCTGGGCCGGTAGGGAAAAAACGTTTTACTCAAACGGATTTTGTTTTTTTTGACAATGAAAAACATATGACGACCGCACCTGCCGCATATCTTTCCGCGCGCAAAGCGGGGCAGTTCTTCTGCCTGAGTGGAACCCCCCGCGCGAGGGGGGCAGGCGGCCGGCAAAGGCGTCTCGGGGGCAGGCGGGGCGGAAGGAACCGGCAGCCCGTTTCCCGGCAAGGGTCAGGAGCGGCGCTCTTGGGTGCTATCCGGCAAAGCCATTGATGAGGGGCATGCTGCGGCCGGGGCCAAAGGCTTTCCGGCTCACCCGGATGCAGGGCGCGGCCTGGATGCGTTTGTATTCGCTCTGCCGTATGCGCCGCGCCACGTCCTGCACCAGCGCAGGATCGAGCCGCAGTCTCGCGGCAATGTCTGCAATGTCCTGCCGCTCTTCCACGTAGGCGCGCAGAATCTGGTCCAGCAGCGCGTAGGGCGGCAGATCGTCCTCGTCCCGCTGCCCGGGTTTCAGCTCCGCAGTGGGCGGCCGGTCAATGGTGTTCTGCGGGATGATCTCCCGCTCCCGGTTCAGCCAGCGGGCAAGCGCATACACCTCTGTTTTGAAGACATCGCCCAGAACGGCCAGCGCGCCGCAGGAGTCGCCGTACAGGGTGCTGTAGCCGACTGCAGTCTCCGACTTGTTGCTGGTGCAGAGCAGAAGCCGGCGTTCCTGGTTGGCCAGCGCCATCAGGAGATTGCCCCGGATGCGTGCCTGCAGGTTCTGCCCGGTGAGGCTTTCCGGCAGCCCCAGCCCCTCGCAGCGCGGGGCCAGCGTGGCGGTCATGGCATCCATGGCCGGCTGGATGGGCATGCAGGCAAAGGCGCAACCCAGATTCTCCGCCAGCTTTTTGGCGTCATCGATGGATTCCCGGGCAGTGTAGGGCGAGGGCAGGGCCACGCCCAGCACCCTGTCAGGCCCCAGCGCCCGGCAGGCCAGAGCCGCGGTCAGGGCCGAGTCAATGCCGCCGGAGAGCCCCAGCACCACCCTGTCAAAGCCGCTTTTGCGCAGAAAATCGGCAAGGCCCTGGCACAGGGCATGGACCAGCTCTTCGGTCGGATCGTCCGGCAGCTCAAGGGCCGCTCCCGGCCTTTCCGGGAAATCGACGGTCACAAAATCTGCGGCAAAGTCCCGGGCATGCGCCCGGATGGCGCCGCGCTCGTCCATGAAGAGGGAATCGCCGTCATAGACCAGATGGCCCTGACCTCCGGCCTGACCCACATGGACAAGCGGCAGCCCGCAGGTCGTGCAGATCGTCTGGAATTGCCGGCGTCGCTCCTGCCTGAGGCCCATGGCATACGGGGTGGCCGCGATATTGATCAAAAGGTCCGGCATCACTGCGCCCAGCGTGAAATTTTCCACGGGATTCCTGCCGGCTTTCTCGTCCAGGATGGTCCCGAGCTCGCTGCCAATGGTCAGGGCGCAGAAGAAGCGGGAGCAGGGGAAAATTGTTGCCCTGCTGCCTGCGGTGAAATGCCTAGGCTCGTTGCTCACATCCCCGTTGAGCAGCAGCCGTTTGTGGGCCCGTGCCTGGATGCTGCCGTTTTCCAGCACAAAGGCCGTGTTGAAGAGCGCCATGGCCGCAGCTTCGCCCCTGTGCTCCAGTCCACCCACCACGCAACTGAGATCGGGAAATTTCAGGGTATCTGTCAACAGCTCCTGCAGTGCCCGGTCATGTGCCGCCAGAAAGGCGGGGCAGGCCAGCAGATCGGCCGGCGGTGCGCCGCAGAGGGCAAGTTCCGGAAAGATGACAAGCCGGCAGGCTGCAGCATGGGCCCGCTCCATTGCGTGGCGCATGGCGCGGAGTGCGGCTGCGAAATCACCGACGAGCGGGTTGGTCTGAACGAGGGCGATCTTCATGGGAACTGTCTGGCAAAACGGGTCGGGAGGCCAAAGGCGAAAAACGGGAACAACGTGTGGCTGTCAAAAAAAACAACCCGACAGCCGGAGGGCCGTCGGGTTGTGCAGGTGCGCGAAGAGTTTTACAGCTTGCTGACGTTCGCTGCTGCCGGACCTTTGGGGCCGTCAACGATTTCAAACTGAACCTTGTCTCCTTCGTTCAGTGTTTTGAAGCCGCTGCCGGTGATGGCGGAATAGTGGACGAAGACGTCTTTCCCCTCTTCTTGTTCAATGAAGCCGAAGCCCTTGGATTCGTTGAACCATTTCACTGTACCTTTGAGCATAACTACCGTGTTCTCCTTCTGAAGACCTGAAAATAAGCCATGGAGCGCGGGGGAGAAAAACGTTTCGCCACAGAACCCACATGGAACGACCTGTGACCTTAGCATACCATTCTGACCGTGAAATACAAGGAATTTGCGTGATTTTTTCAAGGAGCTTTTCAGATGGTTTTTGTCCTGCTCTCCAGACAGTGTAGTCACAAGATTGCAGCCATAAGCTTGCCGAAGACTCCCGCGAAAAGCCATGCCGCAATAATGACTATCCCGGTGTTGTCCCCAAGGCCGTGCAGGACTGCGGACAATATTCTGTTTTCACCTTTGCGCAGCACAAGCCAAAACAGGGGTTGTCAGCCCATTGAAAAAGCCGCAGCAATGCGCATTGCGAGTAAAAAAAATCATAAGGCTGAGGAGCGACTCGCTGATTCTGCGTTACGTGGAATTTGAAATTTCTGTAGCATGAAATCTGAAATATAGCTTTTCAACGGGCTGATAACGGAATGTAACCTCACCATGCCCCCCAATAAAGTTGCACTTTCAGATTCAGACCAATGCCTTGAGGAGAGGAGTATCCATAGCCGCCTCCGAATCTTGGGCTCAGGACTTTGCAGAACATTTCGCGGAATATTATGCCAGTCTCCTGGACTGACTTCCGGTGTAGATAGATTTTCAGGTTACTGAACAACCGCACCTCTGAATTTTGTGAATCAGACGGATTCAAGCTCTTTTCCCGTTGTTTCCGGCAGAAACAGCAGAAGTATCAGACCTAGAAAAAAGCATGCTCCAATGAGGAGAAACGCGGGACCGAGACCGTATACTTCAGCGAGACTTCCGATAACGAGTGGCGCGAAAGCACTTACCGCCCTGGCAGAATTATAGATGATCCCCTGAGCTGTGGCTCTCATGTGAGTGGGGAACAGCTCGGCAATCAGCGGCCCGAATCCGGAAGCGAACCCTGCCCCGAAAAATACGAGGAATGGACCGAGAAGAAGCAGTGCTATTTCGTTTCTGGTTACTGCATATACAGGAACAAGAACAGTTGCCACGGTAAAAAATATAGTAAACGCTTTTTTTCTACCTATTGAGTCGGCAATGAATCCAAAAAGGACATATCCAAACCATCCTCCTGCCTGCATCACGATAACCCATGTTGCACTTTTGAATATATCCAATCCCGCGCCTCCTTTTTCTGGCGGTAAGGATAAATACCCAGGAATCCAGCTGAATAACCCCCAGTAGGTAAAAAGGTGCATCAGGCTGAGACCAAAGGCCAACAGTGTGAATTTTTTATATTCCGGAGAAAATAATTCGAGGATATTATTCATAATATTACGATTTACACGTCCTCTCTTTTCACGGTCAGTTGTCCAGATGTTAGATTCCTCAACATGACCCCGAATCCAGAGGGTAAAAAGAGCAGGTAGAATTCCTGCAAAAAAGACGGCTCGCCATCCGTATTTGGGCAATATGATTGCCGTAATCAGTGCGGCAATTGCATATCCAAGAGCCCAGCAGCTTTGCATCAGGCCCATTGCCTTTCCTCGATGTTTGGCTGGCCAAGATTCCGTAACCAGCGCGGCACCGGCAGTCCATTCGCCTCCCATGCCCAGGCCGAGAATGAATCGAAATACTATAAGTTGAGTCAAAGTTTGGGAGAATCCACACGCAGCGGTAAACAGAGAATACGTAACTATGCTCAAGGTGAGGGAAAATTTTCTTCCCCATTTGTCCGCTATGAGCCCAAAAAGCATTCCCCCAATCCCAGATGCTACAAGTGTTATTGTCGTGAGCAGCCCTCCTTGCGTTGTTCCAAGTTGCAGTTCAGACATGATATGGACGACGACCATAGCATATAGCATGACGTCCATTGAATCCAATGCCCAACCCAGTCCACCTGCAATAACAGTTTTCCATTGATTGCGATTTATTTCTTCATACCATTTTTTGTCTTTCTGTGGATAATTTTTATTTTTCGACATACCTGCCTCCTGCATTATTTGTATTAATCCAATATATAATGCCATCCTCTGAGATATGATAAATTTTACCTCTTTGCATAAGGCTGAAAAGATTTGCCTGGATAGAATTTTCAGGTATGGGAAAAAAGGAATCAGGAGGATTTTTTTTAAATATGATGTTTCTAATTTCTCTTATATTCTTTTTTTTATATGTGCATTCAAGTATATCATTTTCCATTTTTTTGTACTTGTGAAGAAGATTTTTGATCCAATCTTTAGGAGAGGAAATTCCAAAGTAATGCCCAGGTCCGCAATATTTTATATCCATTTTCTGTATTCGAGACAAACTTTGCAGACAGTTATCCATATTTCCTATAGGATAAGGGCGACAAGGGTTTATCCAAAAAGTCAAATCTCCAGTATAAATACTATTAGTTTCTCCTATATAGACGCTTATGCTTCCTGGAGAATGCCCTGGGGTATGTAATAGGCGTATTTTTACTCCTGATAAATCTATTTCTATTTCTTCATCTATGTATATATCTACATTTGCTGATTCATAAAAATAATTATTTACATATTTTTTCATATTGATTATGTCGCCCTTTCCCAAACCTATTTCTCTCCATGATTCATATATTGAATATCCATATACTTTTTTAATTTTTTCATTATCATATATATTCAGCGGATTTTCTATTAATAGTTTATCCATTTTATGAGCATATATAGTTCCGCCAAACTCTCTCTTTAGTATGTCGGCATTTCCTATATGATCGTAATGGTCGTGTGTTAATATGATATATTTTAACTGATAATTGTTCTTTTCTATTATATTTTTCAATATTCTATATCTTGATTCAAACCTCCCTGTATCTATTATGCATATATTTTTATCCTTCTCTATTATGTATATGGAGGAAATGGTATTTTCTCCTTTGTTTTCTTCGGCTGTCTGGGCGTGCGGTCCATAAATCATGATGCCGTCTGGTGTTTTATGTATGCTCTGCATTCTTCCTGACGCGCTATCTTTTTGCATTTTCATTCTCCAACTTGGTGACGACAACCGCACCAACAGCGTCGCCCATGACGTTCAAAGTGGTTCTGGCCATATCCAAAATTCTGTCTACACCGGCGACAAGAGCGATTCCTTCCATGGGAAGATGCACCTGGGCAAAAACCATGGATATGACAACCAGGGCCGCTGCAGGCACGCCTACGGAGCCGATGGAGGCGAGCAAGGCGATAAGCAGAACGGTCAATTGCGCGGAGAAGCTAAGGTCAATGCCATATATCTGAGCGACAAAAACTGTTGCCAGACCAAGGTAAATGGCTGCTCCGTCCATATTTACGGTCGTCCCAAGAGGAATGGTGAAGCTTGATATTTCCCGAGGCACACCTAGTTTTTCTGTCGCAGCCATATTGGCAGGCAAGGCTGCAGCGCTGGAGCAGGTGGAAAAGGCGATCAGAAGAGGCTGGGTCATAATTTTAAGATATGAAACAAAAGAGATGCGCCCCACGTATTTCAGTACTGGAAAATACACGATGCAGACATGGGTCAGTGCGGCAAGGTACATAATCCCAATCAGCTTGATCAGAGGGAGAAGGACCTGCAGTCCGCTTTTTCCAACAGTGTAGGCGATGAGTGCGCAAACGCCATACGGGGCCAAACGCATGACTGCCGCAGTAATGCGAATCATGACCTCGTTGCCTGTCTGAAAAATATTGAGCAGGGGCTTTCCCGCTTCTCCCATACTGGAAAGAGCGAACCCGAAAAAAATAGCAAAAAAGATGAGTTGCAGCAAATTGCCTTCCGCTAATGCCTGGACGGGGTTGAGTGGAATGATGTTCAGGAACGTCTGGACGATTCCGGGCGGGCTGACTTCCTTGGCCTGAAGAGCTTCGGTGCTCAGGTTGAGATCCATACCTGGGTGGAAAATATTGGCAAAGACAAGCCCAATGCCTACCGCAATGGCGGTAGTTCCCAGATAATAGCAAGCTATCTTTATGGAGATACGCCCCAGTCTGCTCAAGTCACCCATGCTGGCGGCACCAGCAACCAGAGAAATAAAGACAAGAGGGACGACAATCATGCGGATCAAACGGATAAAGGCATCACCCAGTGGCTTAATCCAGGAAATGTCCCAGCCGCCGAATTGAAAAATCAATCCCAGAATCGCGCCCAGAGCAAAGCCGATTCCCATTTGTGCCGGAAGACCGAGTGCATGAGCTTTCATGTCAATCTCCTTTATTTGGAGTTGCAGGTATGGATGTCAGATGGTCTGTTGAGCCTCACGAACGATGTGCTCTGCCAGGATTTGGGCAGCGTCCAAGATGGGAACCGATGCCTCCAATCGCCCAGAAACAACAGATAGTTCCGTACAGGCCACAAGAATAATTTCAGCGCCTGCTTCCATGAGGCTGTTTATCGCTTCTCGCAGTACTGTGAATACCTCCTCATCGTATTGTCCGGTCTTGATCGTCCGGATGGTTGACATGACGCGTTTTTGTATGAGAGCGGGGGGTGCAAGAGCTTCCACTCCATGAGCTGAAAATATTTGCCCATAAAGATTCAAATTTAAAACTGCCGTAGCGGCAAGCAGGCCTACCCGCCGCAGATGCGGCTTTCGGCGCATGCTCTCTTCTACTGAAAGAGAGAGAATGTTGAGAACCGGAATGGATACCGCCGATTGTATCTCCTTGTGATAGTAGTGAGCCGTATTGCAGGGCATGGCCAAGAAATCTGCTCCCCAGAACTCGAGTTTACGGGCCATATTTTTTAGGCAGGGACCAGGGCTTTCCCCCGTTTTTTCGAGGAGAGCCCGGATGCGCGAGGGAACTTGCGGGTTGTTGTCCACAAGCATGTGAATATGATCTTGGTCGTCCTGCGCAGGAGTGGCACGGAGGACACGTTGCATCAAATCTACGGTGGCCTCTGGCCCCATGCCACCAAGAATGCCAACTATTTTCTTTTTCATTGGCAACTCCTTAAAAAAATCCCGAAATGCCATATGGCATTTCGGGATTGCATTTTTATCCAGGGAGATTCTCCTGCCCCAAAAGAACTTTCTGGTATGCATAAAGAGCTGGAGAACCGCCGGTATGGACAAACAGCAGATTCTCTTCCTTTTTAAAATAGCCATTCCGGCACAAATCAATGAGCCCTGCCATCGCCTTGCCCGTGTACACCGGATCAAGCAGAATGCCTTCGGTCTTAGCCATGAGGTTCACTGCTTCCACCATTTTCGCGTTGGGGACAGAATACTGCGGTCGCCAGTAATCGCCGAAGGTGACCACAGAATCTTTCTCAATCTCCTGACGAATACCGAGACGTTTGGCTGTTTCCACTGCTACCCTATGCACCAGTGGATCCTGATCTTGAGGATCGCGACTGACCCCAATACCTACAATGGGAATGTTCATGTTGCATCCGAGAAAACCTGTCAGCAAACCGGCATGGGTTCCGGCGGAACCGGATGCGACGCAGACCCGATGGATTTCTATACCCATCTGAAAAAGCTGGTCTTGGATTTCCTGGGCGCAGGCCACATAACCCGTAGCACCAATGGCGTTGGAGCCTCCGCCGGGAATGACATAGCCTTTTCGTCCTTCAGTCTCAAGTTCCTTCGCAACGGAATTCATGGCGGCCATCATGTCACTGCCTGCAGGTACTACTATAATTTTTTCAACACCCAGAAGCTGAAAGAGAAAGTTGTTTCCCGATGCCTCGGGATTGTAGGAACCCGGCACGCGTTCTTCCAGTACCAGCCGACATTTCAATCCTTCTTTGACTGCAGCGGACAATGTGAGCCGACAGTGATTGGATTGCACCGCTCCGCAAGTGATAAGGGTATCGGCCTTCTGTGCCAGTGCATCGGCCACGAGAAATTCCAGTTTTCTGGTTTTATTCCCTCCCGAGGTCAAACCTAATAGGTCGTCACGTTTGATGTAAATTTGCGGCCCTCCCACAGCCTCAGTGAAGCGGGGGAGAAATTCCAAAGGAGTTGGACCAATGGTGTAACGGCGACGGGGAAATTTTGCGAGATTCATGGATACCTCCAGTGATTGAATTAATATGCGAGTATTGCCTCGATCTCCAAGGCTGCATTTTTAGGAAGACCTGCCACTTGCACTGTGGACCTTGCAGGTAGGGTCGCGCCGAAGTAATGTGAATATACGGCATTCATACTGGGAAAATCCGCCATATCGGTCAGAAAAACGGTGACTTTTACCGCCTGCTTTAGGCTAAGCCCGGCAGCGGAGGCGATGGCCGAAAGATTTTTTAGGCACTGATGGGTTTGAGCCGAAACATCTCCGGGAATAAGAGTTCCTGTGCCAGGATCCACTGGTAGCTGGCCTGAAATAAAGAGGAGGGATTCAGTACATACCGCTTGAGCATATGGACCAATCGCAAGCGGCGCTGTATCGGTAGAAATCAATTTGGGCATTCTTTCTCCTTATTTTTATTAAATTTTATGTTTATACGCATTGTTGTCTCACAAGATTTAAACAGTAAAATATATTCGCAACAACACCATGATTTACTTTACAAGAGCTGGAGGACAACGATAAATCTTCTTTTTCGACCAGATATTCAGAAGTCATGTTACCTATTGATGATTAAGCCGTAAATATTAATATATAAAAAGTCTAAAATTACTGTATAATCAAAATTCTATAAATTGGTTTATATAATAACTAAAGTTTATACACTATATACGCTGTATATCTTCCTCTGTTTGTATTATTTTTAAATAATTATAAATAGTATATTTAGATATACCCATAAGTGATGCTATATGGTCAATACCTCCTTTTATTTTAAATACTCCATTTTTTTCAAGCTCCTTAACCAGTTTTATTTTTTCAATGCGATTCATAGTTGCAGATTCTTTTCCTATTTTTGATTCTGCTTGTTTAAATATTGATTCGATAGATTCTGTTATTAATTCTACAAATGTTTCATTTTTTTCTTGGGAATCTGTATCTTTATATACATTTGTAAATATTTCTAATGCATGGGAAGCATTTTTATAATCTGTGGTATCAAAATTTATACAAAGGACTCCAATAATTTTATCTTCTTTATCCCTTAAAAAAACTGTACTCGATTTTAACGTTCTTCCATCACGGCTAATTGTTTTATAGTTATAACGATTTTTGACGTTTTTACCCTCCTTATGCAGTGCCTTTATCACAAGATCTGTCACAGCATCCCCAACTTTGCGCCCGGTAACATTGCCACTTATATGCCGTATGGATTGTGATGGCTCTGCCAGGTCGTGGAGAACAACCTCCAGATTTTTGGGAAACATGGCGCATAGCGCTTCAGCGACATCCTCTAACGTTTTGAAGACAGCTTCTTGTTCTTGCATGGTTTATTTTTTATCCCTCACTTTTGTTGAATCAATAATTCAAAATTTCGTTTAACATGTCAACAAATTTTTGAAAACTATTCAAAATAAATTTTTCTTTGCGGGAGATCCTCATTGTAACTGCCTGTTTATAAGGGCAAAAAAAGGTTATCAGCCCGTTAAGGAAAGGTTAATTTCCGAAGGGGCTGCAAAGAGCCATTGTGCCCGCGCGTGTCAGTGTTCCATCTTGAGGGGGGGAGATTCTCATTCCAAACGCACCACATGGTAGGGGCATGAAGAGGTAAAGGGCCAGGGCGGGATTCTGGCGGACTTGGCAGTAGCAACAGCCAAGCAGCCAGAAGGAGGCCGCCATGTCCCACAGCCATCTTACTCTGGAAGAACGCATCAGTATCGCGAAGTATTTGTGTCCATGGGTATGATCCCGGGAATGCACCGCAACAACTCCAAATCCGGCTATCGTACCCGGACTGCTGATCACAGTACCCGGAAAAGACGAGCAATGCCGCGCCATTTCCGCTGCATGAGCCAGCCCGAACAGGTTGCCTGGGTAGATGAGCAACCGTGCGGCCACTGCTCGCCCGAACAGATTGCACGCCGTATGCGCCTGGACTGGCCTGAGGATGAAAGCATGCACATCAGCATGGAGACCATATGCCGCCAGTTGCGTTGCGCTCATCGGCGATCGGCGCAGCAGACGACAAAGCGGGTATGACCCCGGGGCAGCCACCTGTTTCCCGGGCTTAGAGACATCGGCAAGCGACCGCAGCCTGCTGCCGAGAGGTATCGCTTTGGGGGAGTGAGTCGAATCTGGTTTGTGCCTCCAGGGGCAAGGCAACGCTGCTCAGTTGCAACGAACGCAAAGGCCGCTTTCTGCTGCTGGCCAAGGCCCAAAGCAAGACGGCCGCCGCCTCGGGCGAGGCGCTTGTTCCGCGTTTGTGCGAGATGCCACCAGGCCTGCGGCAGACTTTGACCCTTGATAACGGTTCGGAAATGGCCCAATTCAAAAAATTGGAGCAGGCAACTGGACTGTTCACGTACTTTTGCAGGCCGCATTCGCCTTGGCACCGCGGTGCCAACGAAAACGAGTGTAGCTTTCAGCTCTGTGCCTCGCGGCTTCCGTCATATTCTATCTCGATTAATGAGGCCTGACCTGGCTTTGTCATGAGGTTTTCAATGGGCTGGGTTCAGGTGCAGCATGATGGTTTGAAAAAGTCGATGCCCCTGCCTTTGCCTGCACAGTACCGGGCGACGTTGCTCTTTCGTGCTATCGAATGCCTGTCCACCACTGTGTCGTGGGCAGGGGGCGGTTCAAAACGACCGGCTCGCCGATTCTGGGCGTTGCCAGTTGATACGGCGCATTTTTGCTGGCCGCGCTCAGCCGGATCAGGGGCTCGTCCCAGGCGTGGTTGGCAATGCAGAAGCGGCCCATGTGGCTGGGAATCAGCACCCTGGCTTTGAGATCCAGGGCCGCGAGCGCGCTCTCCTCCGGCATCATGTGGATATAGGGCCAGTTTTTGTCGTACTGGCCGCACTCCAGAATGGCCGCATCGAATGCGCCGAATTGCCTGCCGATTTCGGCAAAGTGCGGACCATAGCCGGAATCGCCGCTGTAGAAGAGGCGTCTGTCGCCCGCTGTCAGGGCAAAGCTGCCCCAGAAGCTTTGCCTCTCGAAAAGGAAGCGCCGGGAATAGTGCCTGGCCGGCAGCAGGTACAGGGTCAACGCGTCGAGCCGGACCCTGTCGCCCCAGTCCAGCTCGCGGACAAGTGCCGGATCGAAACCCCAGGATTCGAAAGAGGCGCCCAGGCCCAGCGGGCAGGCCACAAGCCGGATTTTGTCTTTCAGGGCCATGACTGTCGCGTAATCCAGATGATCCCAGTGGTCATGGGAAATGAGCAGCATATCCAGCTCCGGCAGGTCTTCAGGCCGGCATATGCCGGTGCCGGCAAAGGCCTTTTCCAGGAAGGCGAAAGGCGCGGCATGGTCGCTCAGGACCGGATCGATCAGCAGGCGCCTGCCCCCAAGCTGCACATACCAGGAACTGTGCCCCAGCCAGAGGATGAGGTCATGGGGGGGCAGGGCGCGCAGATCGGTTTTGATGACCGGCAGGGGCCCGGCGGGCCGCAGCCTCTCGTGGCGGCCGAAATAAAAATCCCAGAGCACCGGCAGCGGGTTGACGGTCGGGGAGAACTGCGGGGTCGGCAGTTGATTCTGAAACTGACCATGCCGGTAGTGGGCCGAGGCCTGGACGCGCTCCAGCCGCGCGCCTCCGGGCCGCACGCCAAAGCGCGGATGGGAAAAGACGAGATGGGCGCCAAGCGCCAGACCCGCGCCCAGGGCCAGAATCCAGACCAGAGTGCTCATCGATCGATGCTCCGATTTTTACGCATGGTCTTTGTACAGGAGGCGGGGACAGGGAGAACAGAAACGGTGATAGCCACGAATGGCCGGGCAATACGGGGCGGATTGGCCGCCTGCCTCGGAGCGGCGCTTACAGCTGGAGCCCTTTGGCATCAGGCGTGCTCTGTCTGTGCCGTTTGAGGCCCTCCGACCCCTGCCGCTCAGGCCAGAGCCTTGCTCAGCGCCTCTGTCAGCGCAGTCTGCAGGGTCTGGCTCGCTGCCTCGTTGAGCGCGCCGTTTTCGTCGTAGGCAAAGACTTCGAGCGGTCGCGGCCGCTCCGGGCCGCTGCCGGTGTAAATCGCCACATCGGCGTAGAGTTCGGCATCCGGGTACTGTGCCGACACCCATGCCGAGATGATGCTGCCCTTCAGACCGGCCAGCGCTTCGGCCTGCCGTTCCAGTTCCTCCGGACTCGTGGCCTTGCCGAGGGGGGCGCCGGTGTAAACCACATCCGCGACCACAATCTTGACGATGCTCATGCCCGCTCCTTCCCGGGACTGTCGGGAAAAAAGGCGTAGAAGTGATGGACCGGGCCGTGCCCCTGGCCAAGCCGGTATGCAGCCCCGGCGCTCAGGGCGGCGCTGAGATAGGCCTTGCCCTGCCGCACCGCATCCTCCAGCGGCAGCCCTCTGGCCAGGCCGGAGGCAATGGCGGAGGACAGGGTGCAGCCGGTGCCATGATCGTTTTTGGTGGCAATGCGCCTGCCCGGAAAGCGCAGTGTCCTTTTGGTCTCGCCCAGAAACAGAACGTCGTCGCAATCCGCCCCCTCGAGGTGACCGCCCTTCAGGAGCACATTTGGGCAGCCCAGAGCAGCCAGTTCCTGGGCCGCACCCGCCATGTCCTCCGCCCCTATCGGACGGGCCAGCAGTTTTTCCGCCTCCGGCAGGTTGGGCGTCATCAGGGTGGCCAGCGGTATGAGCGCCTCCCTGAGCGCGGTCACCGCGTCATTTTCCAACAGGGAATCGCCGCTCTGCGCCACCATGACCGGGTCGAGCACGAGCGGCGTGCCGCCCACACATTTTTGCAGACATTGGGCCACGGTGCGGATCAGGGACGAAGAGAAGAGCATGCCGATTTTGATGACATCCACACCCGGATCGGCAAGCACGGCTTCGATTTGGGCTCTCACCACGTCGGGGGGCACAGCGGCGATGGCCTGCACACCCAGGGTGTTTTGCGCCGTGACCGCGGTGATGGCGCTCATGCCGTAGCAGCCAAGGGCGGCAAAGGTTTTGAGGTCAGCCTGAATGCCCGCTCCGCCGCAACTGTCCGAACCGGCAATGGTGAGCGCGCGCACGTATGTTTTCGTCATGGCAAGGTTCCTTGTCTCTGGGGTAAAGGCCCGGCAAAGCGGGCCACGAAGTCCTCTGCCGCGCTGTCCGGCGCCGGGCAGCGCCGCATTCTGGCGGGGCCTGCCGCGTGCGCCGCAATGATAGCGGGGCACCGCTTCCCGGGCCTCTTTGCCAACGGGGCAAAGCGCCGGGCAAAGGCGGCCATTTTGACCGCCGGGCTTTGCGCCCCGGGAATCAGGATGAGCGCATCCCTGCCCGCA
Organism: Desulfobulbus oralis; assembly: GCF_002952055.1. NCBI lineage: Bacteria > Pseudomonadati > Thermodesulfobacteriota > Desulfobulbia > Desulfobulbales > Desulfobulbaceae > Desulfobulbus > Desulfobulbus oralis. The sequence continues at coordinate 1,776,529 of NZ_CP021255.1, forward strand.
TTGCAGAGTGCATTTTCCGACAAATCGTCTCCAGCATACCGAAAAGATGGCCTCATGCCTATCATTTGCTGGGCCTGAGGTTGTATAATACCCCCTGTTGACCGGAAATAAGCGCCCTTTTCCTTTGAGCCATACGATGAGTCAGGAACAGTATCTGCAGGAATTGCTCCGTTTTCTGGAGGCGTCGCCCACCGCCTTTCATGCCACGGCAACTGTGCAGGGGATCCTTGCCGAGCACGGTTTCACGAGGCTTTTCGAGCCGGATGACTGGGGCGAACTCGGCCCCGGCTCCTACTATGTCAGCAGAAACGATTCGAGCCTCATCGCCTTTGTGCTGGAGCACGGCACGTCTGGCTGCCGCAGCCTGCGCATGGCGGGCGCCCATACCGACAGTCCGGGCTTCCGGGTCAAGCCCCATGCCCTGCACTCGACCGGCGGCTATGTGCAGCTTGGCGTGGAGGTGTACGGCGGCGCGATGCTGTCCACCTGGTTTGACCGGGACTGCTCGCTGGCCGGCCGGGTCGTCTGGCAGGATGGGGAGGGCCGGGCGCAGGCAGGTCTTGTGGATTTTCAGCGGCCCCTGGTGGTGATGCCCAGTCTGGCCGTGCACCTGGATCCGGAAGCCAGGGGGCGGCATGCGATCAACCGCCAGACCGATTTGGCGCCCATCCTGATGCTGGGCGAGGAGCCGGATTTTGCCACCCTGCTTCTGGAGCAGTTGGCCCGGCAGCGTGGCGCTGCCAGGAGGCAGGTGGCCTCTGGCGAGGTGCTGGCCTTTGATCTTTTTCTCTACGATGCCCAGCCGCCGGACCAGATCGGTCTGAACGGCGAGTTCGTGTGTTCGGCCAGGCTCGACAATCTCCTGTCCTGCCATGCGCTGGCGCGGGCTCTGGCCGGCGCCGCCACGCGCGACAGCCTGATCGTGCTGAACGACCACGAGGAGGTGGGCAGCGCCACAGTCGCGGGTGCAGGGGGCACTTTTCTGCAGGACGTGTTGGCCCGGCTCTTTCCGCCCGCACAGATGCGGCGGATTTTGGCCGCTTCGCTCTTTGTGTCGGCCGACAACGCCCACGCGCTGCATCCGAACTTCATGGCCAGCTACGAGCCGGAGCACAGTCCCCGCATGCAGGCCGGGCCGGTCATCAAAACCAATGCGGGCCAGCGCTACGCCACCAGCGCCGCGACTGCCGCGCAGTTCGTCCTGCTCTGCCGCAGGGCCGGCGTCCCCTGTCAGGACTTTGTGATGCGAAACGACATGAGCTGCGGCTCCACCATCGGGCCCCTGGTGGCCTCGGGCCTGGGGGTGCCGGTGGTGGATGTGGGCGTGGCGCAACTGGCCATGCACTCGGTGCGGGAAATGGCGGCGTGGCGGGACGGCGCCTCTTTTCTGCAGGCCATGCAGGCCTTTTTCGGCGCGGACGAGGCGCTGCTGCGAGCTCCGCTGGTTGGTGTCTGAGGGAGGCAAACGGTGTCGACACAAAACAGCAACATGGCCCTGGGCGTGGACAGCGTGCGCTGGAATCTGCGCTTTCTCTATGAAAACGCCGGCCCGGCGCTGGAGGCGGATATGGCCCGCTGCCGGGAGGCGTCGCAGGCCCTGGCCGATCGCTATGCCGGCCGGGTGGCCAGGCTTACGGCCGCCGGATTGCTGGACCTTGTGCGTGGGCTGGAGGCCCTGGAAGAACGGCTGGGCCGGCTGGAATCCTATGCCTATCTGAATTTCATCACCCAGACCGAGGACGCGCCTGCCTCGGCGCTCATGCAGCAGATCGAGGCCCTCACTGCGGAACTGGGCCGGCAGACCGTGTTCTTTCGGGTCGAGTGGAACCAGTTGCCGGCCGAGACGGCCGAGCGGCTGCTGGCCGCTCCGGAACTCGCAGTGTACAGGCACTATCTGACGGTGCTCAGGAACAGGGCGCCCCACCAGCTTGGCCTGCAGGAAGAGCAGCTCCTGCAGGCGCTTGCGCCCGTGGGCCGGAGTGCCTGGAATACCCTCTTCGACAAGCTGATGAGCCAGTTGCGCTTCGGCCCGGACCAGCGCACCGAGGAAGAGGTGCTGGCCGGGCTCTATCGCCCAGAGCGCCCGCTGCGGCAACAGGCGGCCCTGGAACTGACCCGGGGACTGCAGGACAACCTGCACATCCTGACCCATATCTTCAATACGCTTGCGCAGGAAAAGGCCATCATGGACCGGCTCCGGCGCTACCCCCACTGGGACAGCGCCATCAACCTGCACAATGAACTGAAGCCGGAGACCGTGAGCACCCTGCTCGACACCGTGACCTCTGGCTATGGCATCGTGCAGCGCTACTACAGGATGAAGCGGGAACTGCTGGGTCTGGACGAGCTGTTCGACTATGACCGTTATGCTCCCCTGCCCGGAGCGGAGGGAGAAAAAGCCCTGTCCTGGCCGGAATGCCGGAGCGTGGTGCTGGAGGCCTTTGCCGCCTTTTCGCCCGAAATGGCGGAGATGGCGGATGGCTTTTTCAGGGAGCGGCGCCTGCATGCCCCGGTTCTGCCGGGCAAGGCCAGCGGCGCCTTCGCCCACCCGACCGTGCCTTCGGCCAGACCCTATGTGCTCCTGAACTACACCGGCAGGCGGGAGGATGTCTTTACCCTGGCGCACGAGCTGGGCCACGGCGTGCATCAGACGCTGGCCGCGCGGCAGGGCCTGTACAACAGCGACACCCCGCTGGTACTGGCCGAGACCGCTTCGGTTTTTGCGGAAATGCTGGTCTTCAGGGCCATGCTGAAGCGGGAGCGGTCGGCGACCCGGCGCTGTGCGCTTGTCGCAGGCAAGCTGGAATCCATCTTTGCCACGGTGTTCCGGCAGGTGGCCATGAACCGTTTCGAGGCGGCCATGCACGAGGGCCGGAGTCGGGGCGAGCTGTCCGCGGAGCGGCTCTCCGCCCTCTGGCTGGACACGCAAGGGGCCATGTTTGCGGATTCGGTGACCCTGACCGACAATTATCGCCTTTGGTGGGCCTATATCCCCCATTTTCTGGCCACGCCGGGCTATGTCTACGCCTATGCCTTTGGCGAGCTGCTGGTGCTGGCGCTGTACGCCCGCTACGAGCAGGAGGGCTGGGCCTTTGTGCCGGCCTATCTGCGGCTTTTGGCCGCGGGTGGCAGCCGTGACCCCTATGCCCTGCTCGCGCCTTTTGGCATTGATCTGGATGATCCGGCCTTCTGGCAGGGCGGGCTGGAGCTGATTCGGGCGCTGCTGGCCGAGGCGGAGGAGGCGAGCGCCGTGCAAGGTCGGGACTAGCCGGGGCATGGCCAGGAGCGCCGGTAGCGGCAAAAGGAGGGCCCACGGTGCTTTTTCTTTGATTTTTTTCTTTTTTTCTGGATGATTGAAGGAGCTTAGGCGATAAAACGTCTTCCCCCGGGAGGGGAACATGGTCCGCGCACAGCGGCAGGGCGTGCGCGTTTCGGTTGAATGGTAAAACATGGGGCAGCCTTTGGGCGCGGCATTGAACAGGGCATTGGCTCGGTCTCGGGCAAGAGCGGTTCTTCAGCTTCGCCCCTGCCCCCATTGAAAAGACTATGACAACAGCAAAGCAGACAATTGATGGCTTTTCCCTGGAAAATATCCTCCAGATATTCAACATGGAGAGCAAATCGCAGACCCTGCAGGTGACCAGAGAGGACCAGACCGGGTATCTGGATGTGGAGCAGGGCGAGCTGATCCATGCGAGCCTGGGCAGCCTGAGCGGCATGGAAGCGGCTATGGAAATCATGGTCTGGGATGAGGCGAAGACGGAAGTCCTGCCCCTCAGGAAGGTTCAGCGGACCATCCAGAGTTCGCTCATCAATATCCTGCTCGAGGTGTCCAAGCTCAAGGACGACCGCAGAAGCGCCCGGGAGGAATCGGGCGAGGACCTGCTGCAGGATGCCATTGAAAAGGCGGAAATGCAGCAGTACAAGCTGGCCCACGATGAACTGGTCGCCTTTCTGAAAAAGAAGAGGGACAGCCTCATCGGCTGGATCTGGTTCGCACGCATCCAGGGCAACCCGGATCTGATCCGCAAGTCCCTGAACGTGGCGGCCAGCATTGATCCGAACGACAGCCTGCTCAAGGAGGAGCAGCGCAAGTTTGCCCTGGGCCTGCCCAGCCTGCGCGGCGGGGTGGCCAGAAAGTGCTACTTCTGCTGGACGCCCCTGAACAGAAGCGCGACCGCCTGTCCCAACTGCCAGGGCAGCCTGATCATCAATGCCGAAGCGCTGCAGCATGTCGGCGAGATGGATGCCAAGGTGGCCGGTGAGGCGCAGGACCGCTATCTGCGTATCCTGCGCAGGCATCCGCGCAGCCTGACCGCCGTGTACTGCCTGGCCCTGATCCAGATGAATCTGGGGCGCCTGAAAGAGGCTCTGGTCTATCTCGACAAGGCGAGCAAGATGGCGCCGGAACGGGCCGTTTTCACGAGCCAGCTCAAGCTGCTGCTGGAACATCTGGCGAGTCAGTCCCAGGACATGGGCGCGGATGGGAGCGCGGAAGCCACGGAGGCTGTGGCGCCCCCGCCCATAGAGGTGGAGGATGCAGCGCCGCTCAATCGTCCGGTGACCCCGCAACGGGTCATTCTGGTGGTGGAAGACAGTGCCACGACGAGAAAGGTCATTGCCATCACCCTGACCAGGAACGGCTACAAGGTGATCGAGGCGGGCGACGGCCTGGAGGCCCTGAGCAAGATCAGCGAGGAACGGCCCGACCTGATCATGCTGGATGTCATTCTGCCCAAGATGGATGGTTACAAGATTCTTGCCATCATCAAGGGCAATGCCGAGTTCAAGGATATTCCGGTCATCATGCTGACCAGCAAGGACGGCTTCCTCAACAAGGTGAAAGGCAGGATGGCCGGCTCGTCGGCCTACCTGACCAAGCCCTTTGACCCGGAACAGATGCTTCAGGAAATCAGAAAACATATCTGGTGATCCATAACGGATCGTCAATCAGCAGCGGAATGCAGGAGATGAGACATGTCCAAGGGGACAATACTTGTGGCGGATGACAGTCCTACCCAGCAGAAACTGATCTGCGCTCCCTTTCAGGCAAACGGGTATGAGGTGATTTGCGCCAAAGACGGCTGCGAAGCGCTGGCCGCGGTGGAAAAGGGCAGTCAGCTCGCTCTGGCCGTGCTGGACGTGGTGATGCCGAACATGAACGGTTTTCAGGCCTGCAAAAAGATCAAGAAGGTACGGCGGGAACTGCCGATCATTCTTTTGTCCACCAAGGATCAGGAGAGCGACGCCTTTTGGGGCAAGCATCAGGGCGCAGATCTGTATATGACCAAGCCCTTTGACAGCGAGGAACTGTTTGCCAACGCTGTCAAACTCATGTCACGAAGCTGAGCGGATTCCCCGGGGAGCAAGACGTATGGCCCTTCCGACCGGCCAGCCCGCCGCTGGCATGCAAGACGGCAATCTCAAGTCGCTTCTGGATGCAATTGACCGGAAAACGGCGCCCGCGCTGCAGCAGGATCTGGAGCGGCTGCACAGTCGTGCCGGGCGGAGCGCGGACCGGGTCCTCCACATTTCTTTCGTGGTGGGCTGGCACGAAATGGCCCTGCCGGTTGCCGCCATGCAGGGGCTGGGCGCCATGCCGGTCATCACCCCGCTGCCGTACCTGCCTCCCTGGATCCGGGGCATTGTCCAGATCCGGAGCGAGATCTTCTCGGTGGTGGATTTTCAGAGGCTGTTTCAGTTGCGGAAGGAGCGCCGCAATCTCCACAAACTGTCTTTTATCCAGTTTCAGCATGAGGATCTGGAATTTTGCCTCCTGGTCAACCGGATCACCGGCATTCTGAATCTTGACGAAGAGATGGAGCGCCTGGCGCCCTGCTCTCCGGACGAGCAGGCGGAATGCGCGAAGATGATGGCCTTCATCAGGGGCGTGCTGGTGCGGGATCAGCGCCGGATTTTCCTATTGGACAGCAATGCCCTGGGGCATGCCGACATCATCAGAAAGTGGCGCTGAGGAAAAAGGGGACGAATGTATGGGCGACACGGCGAGAATGGAGCGGAGAATGCACTGATGGCTCAGGGGCTTGACGAGATACTGCTGGGTTTTGTCGAAGAGATGGAGGGCTATGTCCCGCTTATCGGGGATGGCATAGCGGCCTTGCAGGCCGATCCCGACAACAGGCCGGTGCTGGATGAAATGCGCCGCCTGGTGCACATCGTCAGGGGAGCGGCAGCCATGCTGGATCTTGCCCCGCTCTCGCAGGCGGCCCGCGGCATGGAGCTGGCGATCGAGCATGTGCGGGAGGGCAGGGCGGCCGTAAGCGGGGATCTGCTGAATGCCCTGCAAAGCACGGCGGAACTGTTTGCCCGCTATGCGGAGCATCTCAGGTCGAGCGGGGCGCCGGACGATGCCGACCTGAAGGCTCTGGTGGAACAGATATGCCTGCAGATCGACGCGCTGCCCTCGGATGCGCTCATGGCGGCCAGAACGGCGCCAGCGGAGCCTGGGACAGAGCCGGAGGCCGGCGCTGCGGATGCGGCGGCCCTTTTTGGTGCAGGGGCCCTGGGGCGGATGACGCCGGCCGGCATCGAGCTGGATGAGGAGCTGCTGGCCTCCTTCACCGAGGAGGTGAAGGAGCACTTTGACGACATCGGCAATGCGCTGTACAGGCTGGAAAGTGCGGTGACGGAGCCGCTTGCGGTCAGTGGCGAACTCGGCGAGGTGCTGCGGGGCATCAGGCGTTCGGTGCATACAATCAAGGGGGCGTCTGCGGTTCTGGGTTTGCAGCAGATTGCGGATGCGGGGCACCGGATAGAGGATGTGCTCGACTGGTTCTACGAGTCGGCTGCGCGGATCGATCCGGAACAGGTGGCGGTTCTGGCGCAGGCCCTGGATCAGCTGGAACATCTGGTGCGCCGGCCGGATGCCTATGATGCCGAAATGCTGGACGAGTGCCTGAAATTCTTGCACTCGCAGATGGATGGGGCGGCGCTGCGGCCGGCTCGTGCCGGGGCCCCGGCGGACGAGACCACGGCGCTTTTGGATGGCGAAGGCGATGTGTTCGCCGAAGACACGCTTGGGCAGGCCGAGGCTGACAGCCTGCTGGGGGACGATCCCGCGGATAGGAGCCTGAGCGAGGGCGCGCTGTCCCTTGCGGACAGCGCAGTGCCTGGAGATGAAGGCCCGTTCCTAGGCGAAGCGGGGCAGGATCAGGCGCCGCATGCGGATGCCCTGGCAGGGGCCCTGGGGCGGATGACGCCGGCAGGCATCGAGCTGGATGAGGAGCTGCTGGCCTCCTTCACCGAGGAGGTGAAGGAGCACTTTGACGACATCGGCAATGCGCTGTACAGGCTGGAAAGTGCGGTGACGGAGCCGCTTGCGGTCAGTGGCGAACTCGGCGAGGTGCTGCGGGGCATCAGGCGTTCGGTGCATACAATCAAGGGGGCGTCTGCGGTTCTGGGTTTGCAGCAGATTGCGGATGCGGGGCACCGGATAGAGGATGTGCTCGACTGGTTCTACGAGTCGGCTGCGCGGATCGATCCGGAACAGGTGGCGGTTCTGGCGCAGGCCCTGGATCAGCTGGAACATCTGGTGCGCCGGCCGGATGCCTATGATGCCGAAATGCTGGACGAGTGCCTGAAATTCTTGCACTCGCAGATGCGGAGCGCGCCCGGCAGGGCGCCGGCCCCGGAGCCCGAACCCGAAACGGTCGAGCCTGCAGCGGCTGTCCGGCCTGCGGCCGGCGCCAGCGGATCGGCGTCCACCGCGATGTTCAGCGCGGAAGATCTGCAGATGCTCCGTGAGGGCTTCATGGAAGAGGCGGACGGGCATCTGCAGGAGCTTGGCCAGGCCATGCAGGCCCTGGAGGCCCGGGTTGTGCAGACGACCCCGGTGGACGAGGCCCTGCGCGAAGAGCTGCGCACCATCCGGCGGGACGTGCACACCATCAAGGGCGCGTCCGCGGTTATCGGCATCAGCGAGATTGCCGAATATGCCCATAAAATCGAGGACTTTCTCGACTGGCTCTTTGACAAGGCGCCGGCCATCGACCCGGATATCGTGGGGCTTCTGGCCGAATCGGCGGACCTTTTGGGCAGCATCGTCGAAAATCCCGCTTCGGTGGATACAGAGCGGCAGCAGGACCTGTACGCCCGGCTTGCCGCCGTGAGCGGGGGCGCTGGGCCGGCGGCGGCCGAGCAGCCGGCGGCAGCCTCCAGCCCCGGAGCCGGAGATGAGGCTGGCGCTGCGCCGGAAGGCCTTGACTCCGCTGAGGCGGAGGGCCAGGAACTGTCCGGGCAGGAACTGGCCCTTTTGCGCCAGAGCTTTGTGGAGAATGCGGATCTGCATCAGGAGGCCCTGCACCATGCCGTTCAAACCCTGGCTGCTGCTGCGGGTCAGAGCAGGCTGCCCGCAGAGTCGGCCGGGGAAGTGGCGCGCATGTCGGAGCGCATCGGGGCTCTGCGCCGGGACGCCCTGCTGCTGGGCCGGGATGATGTCGGCGACTATGCCGGTCGGCTGGTGGACTTCCTTGAGTGGCTGCTTGCCAGCGCCGCTCCGGCCACTCCGCTGCTGACGGATGCACTGGGCGATGCGGTTGATGTGCTGGGCCAGCTTATGGAAAAGCCGGAGGCGCTTGACCTGAACAGGGTCACTGGCGTACTCGGCAAACTGGCTGACATCCGCTCCGCGGCCGCTGCCGGGAAGGGCCCCGCTCCGATCCGGCCTCGACCCGGCACCGCGCCGCCGGCCGCCGCCGATGCCGCCAAAACCATCCGCATCCACCAGACCCAGCTTGACAAGCTGATCAATCTGGCCAACGAACTTTTGGTGGGTGTCAGTGGTTTTGACCGGAACATGGCCCTGTTTCAGAGTGCGCTTGACGAACTGGATCTGACGGCCCGCCGGCTCAAGGATATCGCCCTCGAGCTGGAAACCAAGTTCGAGGTCAGGGCCCTGGATCAGCTTTCTTTCCATTTCGACCGGCTGGCGGAGGCCCGGCAGGCCATCCGGGATGACGGCGATCTGTCCGAATTCGACGCCATGGAGCTGGATCATTATACCCAGCTCAACCTCATCATTCGGGCGCTCAACGAGAGCGCCATCGATGTGACGGCGCTGCACACCAATATGGAGGGCGTGCATAACGGCCTGGGCATGGACATCAACCGCCAGCACCGTGTGGTGCGCGAGCTGCAGGCCCAGATGATGCGCGCCCGCCTGAGCCCGATGTCCCTTTTGACGCCGCGCCTCAGCCGCACCATGCGCGACGTGGCCGCCAGACTGAAGAAGCGCGTACGCCTGGTCATGAAGGGCGACACGGTGGAGCTGGACCGCATGATTTGGGAAAAGCTCGCGGATCCCTTTATGCACCTGATGCGCAATTCGGTGGACCATGGCATAGAGACGCCGGACGAGCGGGCCGGAACCGGCAAGCCGGCCATTGCCACCATCACGATCGCCGGTGAGCGGGAAGGCCACCATGTGGTGGTGCGCTACAGCGACGATGGCAGGGGGATCGATGTGAACGCCATTCGTGAAAAGGCCCGCGAGTCCATGGGCGATGCGGTGGACGCCATGGACGAGCGCACGCTGGTTGACTTGATCTTCAGGTCGGGCTTCAGCACCCAGAAGGTTGTTGGCCAGATTTCCGGCCGTGGCGTGGGCATGGACGTGGTGCAGCAGAATATCCACGATCTGCAGGGCAGCATTTCGGTGGACACCCAGGCCGGCCAGGGCACCCTGTTCACCATCCGGGTGCCGCTCACCCTGGGCATTACCCGTTCGCTGCTGGTGGCGATCGATGATGTGACCTATGGCATTGCGCTGAACGAGATTCAGGATATCCACCGGGTGGAGCGGGCCGATATTGCCGGCGATGGCAACAGCTTCCAGCGCGATGGCAAAACGCTGCCCCTGTACAATCTGCCCCTCCTGCTGGGACGCCAGCCTGGCGCCGAAGAAGAGGCGCGCCCTCTGATTCTGACCATAGAGGCGGATGGCACGACTACTGGCATCCGCATCCCGCGCATCAGCGGCCAGAAAGAGGTCGTGCTCAAAGGGCTGGGCAGGCATCTGCGCTCGGTGACCGGCATTGCGGGCGCGGCGGTCATGGGCGACGGCACGGTCATTCCACTGCTGAACATGGCGGAGCTGTTGGCCGCATACCATCGCCAGGCCGGGCCGGAGCCCGTCCGGAAAAAGGAGCGGACCCACGCCCTGACCATCATGATCGTGGATGATTCCATCTCCATCCGCCGGGTCATGAGCCGCCTGGTGTCCAGTAACGGCTGGATACCGGTCGAGGCCAAGGATGGGCAGGCCGCCTTTGAACAACTGGACGCGGTGCGGCCGGATTGCATTCTTCTGGATGTGGAAATGCCCAGAATGAATGGCTTCGAGTTTCTGGCCCTGAAGGCCAATCTGCCGGAGCACCGGAGCATCCCGGTCATCATGCTGACATCGCGCAGCTCCGAAAAGCACCGGAAAAAGGCGCTGGCTCTGGGGGCTTCGATCTTTTTGAACAAACCGACCAAGGATGAGGAGTTCGTTGAAGCTGTCCTGAAGCTGACTGGTCATCAGAGAAGCGAACAGCAGGTTCGGCAGCGTCGGCAGGGGGAAGAGGCACTGTGAGCGAAGTCTATCTCGTCAATCTTTGTGGGTATTGGTATTTTTTTGCCCAGCAGGCCGTGCAGCAGATCCTGGCCCCGCCCTGTACGGAGATCAGGAAGGGCGGGCAGCTCTGGCTGCAGGTGCCGGGCGCCGAGGCCGCCGAACTGTGCCCGCTGCATCTCCTGTTTTCCTGGCCCCAGCCTGCGGGGACCGCAGATGATCATTTTGTGGTACTGTCCCATGGCGGCCGGCGTTTTGCCCTGCCCATGCACGGCGAGGGTCGCGCCTGCTCGCTCAGGGAGCAGGCCCTGCGGCCCCTGCCTGCGGCCTTTGGCGAATTTTCCCGGCAGATGGTGCCCAGGCTGCTGGTGAACGGGTGTGAAGTCATCATGCAGATCAACATGGACGAGCTGATCCGGGCCATGGATAAAATTGTCTATCTGCGCAGGAAAAAGCTGCGGCAACAGAGCCGCCTGCAAAGCGGAATGCAATCATGAGCGGTGGCACAGGAGCAATGCGGGGACGTTTTTTTCTCCTGCCCCTTGAAACCGGGCATCAGGATGGAGAGGATTGGAGTTGTCTGTTTACCCTGACTCAGGTGGTCGAAGTGGTGGGGCGGTCCACAAAAGTGTATCCGGTGCCCTTCAGCCCCGCCTGTCTGCCGGGTTATATCCTGCGGTGGGACACCGTGATCCCGGTGGTGGACGTGGAACGGCTGTGCGGCTGGGTCAAGGCCTCGAATGTCCGTATGCGGCAGATGCTGGTCATCCGCACCGGACAGAGCGCTGCGGCAGGCGGCGAATTTGCGCGACTGGCCATAGCCTGCACCGGCAATGTATCGACCTTCACCCTGGGTGAGCGGGAGGCAGGGCTGCCGGTTGAAGCCCTGGAAGCGCCGGAGGGTTTTGACGGCCATGGTCTGGCCAGGGGCTTCTTTCGTGTGCACGGCCGCCGGGTGGTGCTGATGGATTTTGACGCCCTTGCCCAGGGGCTTGTCCATATCCCCGCAGGACAGCGGATGCGGGGCGGCTCGCCGCCTGTGCGGGGCGTGTCCGCTGAGTGATGCGGGAAATTGCCAGGGTGTCATTGTGGAGGAGAGAAGGATGCCATTGGAAGAAAGGATCAGGAAAAACTGGATTGCCATTCAGCAGAAGCACGCTGTGCCGGTGAACGCCCTGGGGCTCCGGATCGATCCCAGGGATGAGAAAACCCTCAAAGTGTGGCGCGAGGAAGGCATCGAAGCCTACATGCAGAAGAAGTAGGCATGTGTTGAAGACAACGGGCAGACGCGCCTTTCTTTGCCTGTTGCCATCATATATTTGGGAAATTCGGACAAGTGTATGGAGGAAAAATGGAAGGACAGAACGGTGAACAGGCGGCAGAGCAGGCGATCATCGGCGGCGGGCAGGACCTGTTGGCCAGACTGACCGGCAATCTGGGCATTCGCGCCAAGCTGCTCTTGAGCTTTCTGGTGATCCTTGCCCTGACCGTCATTGTGGCGGTTGTTGCCCTAGTCGGGCAGCGCTCCGCCGGCCAGGCAGATGAAGAGATGAGTCAGGGGCAAAAGCGGCTGGCCCGGCTGAGCTATGAGGCCCAGGCCGATGTGGATCGCATGCGGCGGCTGGCCAGCATGTTTCGTCAGACCGTGCCGGAGCAGGGGCTGGACGCTGCCCGCCGGTATGCCGAGCAGTTTCAGCGCGCGGCGGCCGAGGCCCGTGCCAAACTCGATGCCATGACGAATCTGGTTTCGGGCGAGCAGAAGGCCCTCACCCGGACGGCGATCGATGCGGTCAGCCGTTATACCACCGGCTTCCAGCGAACGGTGGAGAGCCTGGACCAGAAATACAATGCCAGGACCGGTCTTCTGGCGAAGCAGACCGAGCTTGTGGAGCAAATGGCGGCAGCCATCAGGAGCAGTGCGGCAACGTCTCCGGAACTCGTCCAGCGCTGCCATCATCTGGAACTCGGCTATTACCGCTTTCTGCTGCATGCCAATGCGGAAAGCTCTGCCGTGGTGCTGGAAGGCATCTCCGCCCTGAGGGCCGCCATTGTGGCCCAGGCCCCGAACAGCCAGCAGGCCGCATTGAAAAAGCTGTGCGATCAGTTTGCCGGCAATTTCGATGCGCTGCTCAAGGCCAGCGAGAAAATTGACACCCAGTTTGCGGATGCGGACGAAGCGGCCCGGCAGATCGATCCGGCCCTGAAAAGTGTGCAGGACGACGCGCTGAACAGGCAGACTCTGGCTGGCCAGCGCCTGCAGGACTCGGAGAGCGCCTCCCGTTACGCCATTCTCACGACGACCATTCTGGCCATCTGCCTGGGCCTTTTCCTGGCCTGGTTTCTGTCCCGCGGCCTGACGAACCAGATCGACAAGATCATGGCCCTTCTGAGCGAGCTGGGCATCGGCAACTTCAATGCCCGTACCGAAGTGGTCGCCCAGGACGAGCTGGGCGTCATGGCCTCCTCGTTGAACGCCATGCTGGACAATATGACGACCATGATCCAGTCGCAGGGCGACCAGGAAAAACTGCAGGAAGCCTTCATGAAGCTCATGATGGAAATCGACGAGCTGACCGAGGGCGATCTGACCGTGCGTGCGGAAGTCACCGAAGATGTCACCGGCGCCCTGGCCGACTCCGTCAACACTATGGCCGAGCAGTTCGGCGGCATTGTCCGTCAGGTCAAGGATGCCAGCAACGCTGTTGACAGGACGGCTGCCAACGTTTCCAAACTGACCAGCGATCTTGCGGTACGCAGCCTGGAGCAGAACAAGCAGGTCAATAACGCCATTGCGGCCATTCACACCATTGCGGAGTCCATCCGTCAGGTTTCCCGGAACGCCGCCCTTTCCGCCGAGGTCTCGCAGACCTCGCGCGCCAACGCCCGGGCCGGTGCGGAGGCGGTCGAGCAGACCCATCACGCCATGGACGAAATTCGCGAGCAGATCAACGAAACGGCCCGCTCGATCAAGCGCCTGGGTGAAAGCTCCATGGAAATTGGCAATGTTGTTGAGATTATCAACAGTATTGCCGACCGTACCTCCATCCTGGCCCTGAACGCCTCCATTCAGGCCGCCATGGCAGGCGAGGCCGGCCATGGTTTTGCAGTCGTCGCCGAGGAGGTGCAGCGACTGGCCGAGAGTTCCAGCAAATCGACCAAGCAGATCGAAACCCTGATCAAGGGCATCCAGGCGGAAATCAAGGATGCCGGCAACCGCATGGACGAGAGCATCAGCAAGGTGGTTCAGGGCTCCCAGCTCGCAGACGGCGCTTACACCAAGCTGCAGGAAATCGAGACGGTTTCCAACCAGCTTGCCGATCTGATCCAGTCCATTTCCCAGTCTGCGGCCGAGCAGGAAGAAAGGTCCGAGGAGGTTGTGGCGAGTATGGTGTCGGTTGGCGAGGCCAGCACCAATACAACCAACAGTACGCAGGCCACCAACAGCCTCATGTCCGTGCTGAACAACACGGCGCGTGAACTCAGATCTGCGGTGGATGCCTTCAAGATCGAATCGGCCTGAGTCATGCATTTTTGATTGCTTGCCAGGATGGAGAGGGCTGTGCATTGCGCATGGCACAACAGGCGAACCCAGCCCTCACAATCCCTGCCGGCCCGCTTGGACAAAGGTTGATTTTCCGAAGGGGATGCCAAGGGAAGCCTTTGTGCAAGCATGGCACCTGGGTCATCCCGAAAAGGCAATCATGGCGAAATCTGAGCTGTTATCAGCCTTGTTTGACAGCCAAAAGGCCAATGCGCGCAGCTTCAGATTGTCAATTCGGGCAAAATCGGCCCGGCAACAGGCAGCCTGTGACCATTGTACCGAAGCCAAACAAGGCCTGCAGCGGTATCCCCAAATTGAACCCGGCAGTGTGGATGATGGAGCGCTCCTCCACATTGGGCCGGTCGGTGCAAGCTGACCCTGCGTGGGGGCAGGAACCATACCTACGATGGCGCAGGCCGCCTGCTGTCGGACGGCCTGCGCAGTTTCACCTGGAATGCCCTGGGGCGACTGAAGACAGTTCAGCGGAACGGGCAGACGATAGCCGGCACTTAACAGACTGTTGAAAAGCTATATTTCAGGTTCCACGCTACAGGAATTTCAATTTTCAAGTAACGTAGAATCAGTGAGTTGTGGCTCTGCCTGACGAAGATTTTTACTCGCATTGTGCACTGCTGCGACTTTTTCAACGGGCTGTTAAGAGAAAAGTATTTTTGCTATGGATGATCTATTGTTTAACCAAGCAGATTCAAAATACAATAATGGCAACTTTGAAAAAGCATTTGAGCTTTTTTTGAAAGCCGCTGAAAACGGTGATGATTCTGCGATGGATCGTATTGCTTCAATGTATGATGCTGGCGAAGGTGTAGATTACGATTTTGATAAAGCAATTTATTGGTATCAAAAAGCGATTGAAGCTGGAAGCGTGACTTCTCTGTACAATCTGGGAATTTCTTACAGATCAAAAGGAAATGTGCTAGAAGCTAAGCATTGGTTTGAAAAAGCTCTTGCTGCTGGTGATTTTGATGCTGCTTTAGATCTTGCTAAATTGCATATGCTTTGTGAAGCAGAACAGGAAAAAGTTATTTTTTATCTAAAGAAGTGCTTGCAAGGCAATAATTTGTTTGAATATACACGCAAGGAAGCGATTGATATCCTGGAAGGTTTTGAAAAAGGGTCAAAACGGAATAAGGCTTGACAAATGGGCATTTGGACCAATAATAAGTTAAGCTGATCTGTATATCATGCAAATTGCGATGATATCCGGAAGACTCGTCTATTTCTTCTGGATATCACCTCAAAATTGTGGTGCTATACGAACGGCGTAATTTGATGGAGTGCTTGAATGAAGAGTAACCGGCTCCGTCCGGTGTAACGGCTGATTGGCATTCATCTTATCTGTCAGGCTCCCGCTGACCACCTTTTAGGTTTATGCTTTAAAGTCAATCCTTTCAATATTTCTTTCAAATTTTTTTTCCTCCGGACTGAACTTGGCGCTGGCCTCAAATTGTGAATTGCCAGTTTGTTGACATTGATCCGGTGAATCTGGTCGATTCGGAGGATTTGGTATAAGTGGTGGTAAACTTGGTATTGGTGTAAAATCTACAAGCTTTTATTATATAATTATTAACACAGATACCATCTGATCAGAAATGTAAATGTGATTACGCGCATAAATTATATTTGAGATTATGAAAACAATTGCTTTCTCACTATTTATTATTAACGCAATTATTTTTTATTTTCTTATTTACAAGACTTTTAAATACACGAACAGTCAAGGATATAAAGTGATACACCCTTTTCCTGAACTTTTTAAGTTTTTACATTCGTGCTCTAAAGTACAAAAAGAGATCAATGACCAGTATCTTAGGTTTTTACTTCTTTCCATAAATATAGTTTTTTGTTTTTGTGTTATTATTTTTTTATCGTTTGCTTTTATAATGTGAATGCACTGCTGTTCCACTAAATAGTGATTGTTCCTAACTGTTTGATTTTTTAAGGATATCATCTCTTTGTCCGGGCAAAAGTCTCTCTCAAATCCCGCCGTTTGAACAAATCATCCTGCATCTGACCAATGATCAGGTCGGGAGCCTGCACAGGCTGACCCAGGAAGAGGGGGAGCGCGGAGGAGTTTGCCTATGATCCTGTGGCTCATCTGGTACGCTCGGTGGATCCTCTGGGCGTGGTCAGCGAATACAGCTACGATGAGCTGCGGCTCACGGAGAAGCTGACTATGAAAGTCAGGACATACTGCCCGGGTGACGGATGCGCGGGCCATGTGATCCAAGCAAATATGACGATTTCGGCCGCAAGCGGAAGGTGCTGTCACCGAATGCGGGGGCAGGGGAGTCAGGCTATGAGGCAGCAGAAGAATCTGGTGAGCCAGCGCAATGCCCTGGGCGAGCGGGCGGAGTTCTTCTGGGATGCCCTGACAGCCCTTTGAAAAACTCTTCAGGCAAGGCATAATAGTGCACAGGCGATCAAATTGTGTTGAGGAGGCAGTATGAGTCTTGGCCGGAGGCAGGCAGAGCAGAAGAGCATGTGGCTGATCTATGATCAGCTGCCCCAGAGTCAGGGGCATGTCTTTTACGAGCGGCTGCAGAAGCTCCTGCATGAGGAAGCATTTGACGCCTTCCTCGAAAAGCTGTGCGCCCTTCTACGCCGAAAAACCCGGCCGCAGGTCCATCCCGCCGGGCCGCTATTTCCGCATGCTTCTGATCGGCTATTTCGAGGGCATCGACTCTGAACGCGGCATCTGCTGGCGTTGTAGCGATTCCCTGTCTTTGCGGGAGTTCCTGCAACTTGGCCCCACCGAATCCGTGCCCGATCACTCCTCCCTGTGCCGCATCCGGGGGCGTCTGCCGCTGGAAGTGCATCACGAAATGTTTGTCTTTGTGCTGCGGATTTTGGAGCAGGCCAATCTGCTTGACGGGAAATATCTGGGGATCGACGCCTCTGGCATGGAGGCGAATGCGGCCATGAAGAGCATTGTCCGCCGGGATACAGGCGAAACCTATCAGGAAATGCTTGAACGCCTGGCCGAAGAGAGCGGCATCAAGACGCCGACTAGGGCGGAGTTGATCGCCTTTGACCGCAAGCGCCGGGGCAGAAAGACCTCCAACAAGGACTGGCAATCGAGTACCGATGAGGATGCGCGCATAGGCAAACTCAAGGATGGCCGCACCCACATGGCGTACAGACCTGAGCATGTGGTTGATCTGGAATCCGGGGCGGTAGTTTCTGCGGTGATACACCCTGCGGATCAGGGCGATACCACAACGCTTGCCACCACACTTGACGACGCCCAGGCCAAACTGTGCGCGGTCAGGGACAGGGAAGGAGCGCCCGGCATTGGCGAGCCCTTTGCTCTGGTGGCGGACAAGGGCTATCACAGACGGAACGTGCTGAAGGATTTGCCGGATTCTTGCACAAGCCGGATTAGTGAACCTGCGCACAAGGGGCGATTGCGCTGGCATGGGGATAGGGCGGCCCGGGAAGCGGTGTACGGGAACAGGAAGCGGATCAGTTCCAGTACGGGCAAGGCGCTTTTGCGGGCGCGGGGCGAGCGGGTGGAACGCAGCTTTGCCCACTGTCCTGACCGGGGCGGCATGCGGCGGGTGCATCTTCGCGGGCTGGCCAATGTGGAGAAGCGTTACATCATCCACATTGCCGGGTTCAATTTGGGGATCCTGCTGCGGGCCTTGTTTGGTTTTGGCAGCCCCAGGGGCTGGGCCGATGCTGGAGCCGGGCTGATTTTTGCCCGAATTGATGAGCTGAACCTGCTCATATTGGTCGTTTGGCTGCCGAATGTGGCTGATGCTCCAGATTGTGTCATGATGGTCATTTCGAGATGGCACAACTGACTCGCAAGGGCACAATCGCCACTTTGTGTCCCCTTCGGAAAATCAACCTTTCTTCAACGGGCTGCTATGGTTATGACGAAGCCGCAGGCGAGCTGAACACCATCACCTATCCCTCCAGCAGGGTGCCGAGCTGGCAGCCGTGACGCGGCGGGATGGATCAGTGGGCTTCACTTTGGGGAATAGGAGCTGGCCCGAGATATCCGCTATCTGCCCTTTGGCAAGACCCAGGTCCAACTCGGCACGGTGCAGAACAACCTGAGGTTCCCGGGCCAGTACTATGATGCCGAGACCGGACTGCACTACAACTGGAACGCTACTACGATCTGGAACCCGGAAGTTATCTCGTACTCGACTCCATTGGCCTTGAAGGGGAACTCAATCTCTATGCCTATGTAGAAAATGATCCGGTGAATTGGAGCGATCCGGTGGGCTTGAAAAGAAGGAGTGGAACATCTTGCAGCCGTTGAAAAACTTGCCGCAGTACGCGTTGTGAGTAAAAACTTTGAAAGACAGAAGAGCCACTCACTGATTCTGCGCTAGTTTAAATTCGAAATTCCTGTAGCATCGACCAGAAATATAATTTTTCAACGGATTGTTAATGACCTGTATGTAATATAGTACGGTAGTTCATCTGCAGGAGTAGGTGTTAGTATATTAAAGTGCTATCAGAAGTGTATATGCTCATGAAATATTCAGTTTCAGAACTGTAAAATTTATATTTAATAGATAATAATTTAGTCATCGACTATTTTTGATGTTATTTCTGAAGATTGTTGCCAATAATACTTGGTATTATATTATTAATAAAAGAGCATATTATTTAAGCATTTTATTATTAATATCATTTAATATAATGATAATATATTTTCTCATAAATTTTGGTATGGATATCATATTTATAATAATAAGTTTTCTATTTTTTCTTATATTGATATTTTTTACTTTAGGTTTAAAAAAATATAGAAATGATGATAACTGCGCCAATTTTTTACCAACGATTTTCAAAAAAGATAGAATTATAAAATTAATCTTTGTATTATTAACCTTGTCAGTGATAATTTTATTTTTACTATTTATTTTTCTTATTTTATTTTTTGATATAGATGTGCTGATTGAATATATAGAATCATATTTTGAATACCTTATTATTGGACTTGGTATAACCATATTTCCATTTGTCCTGAAATATTATCAAGATTAAAATAGAAAAGAGAGTAAGGATTGACAATTACGATGCTGCAGGATGCTTGTTGTAGGAGGGTCTGTGCAACTTCACCTGGGATACCTTGGGACGACTGAAGACAGTCAGCCGGAATGGGCAGACGATAACCGGCTACGGCGATAACAGCCGGAAAACATATTTTATCATGCAATATTAGATTTCCATGCTTATGACTCAATACTGGCCGCATACAAAGCAGAATTTGAGAATAGATCAACATATGATGCATTGCATAATGATAAATTTATTAAAGGAACGAAGTAAAATTAAAAAAGAATTTGAAATAAATTATGTGTATAAATAAAAAAGTGCATGTTATACATCATGATTATATGCAAGATAGGTTGAATAATTTTATTGAAAAGTGAAACAGAGCTTGTACACTTGTCATTAACGAGGAGAATAATGAATAAAACTATTCTGTTAATAATATGTTTTTCTTTTATATCACTTGTTTTAGGTATTTTCACAGGCTATCGAATGAATCCAATAAATGAAGAAACTATAAATGATTTAGAAAGTTTTACTAAAGAATTAGATAAAATTAACAATACTGTTAAGGTTAATACAGATTTTTTCAAGACACAAATGTTTGTCTCAATTTTAATTGACTTGTCGACTAAGATAAAAAACGGTAAAAAAGAAGCTGCACTTGCAGTAATTGAAGGCGTATTAATAGATATACGATCCCAAATTATAGATAATGCAGAAGAGAAATTGAATGATGATGAAAAATTACTGCTTGAACTCATCAATAACCAAATAGCCAACGATAAAAAATTTGAAAGAAACTAGCCAACAACGAGAATTTTCTCTCGCCGAGTCGGGCTATGACGAAGCGAGGCATCTGGTGAGCCAGCGCAATGCCCTGTGCGAGCGGGCGGAGTTCTTCTGGGATGCGCTGACAGCCCGTTGAAAAAGTCGCAGCAGTGCACAATGCGAGTAAAAATTTTCGTCAGACAGAGCCACAACTCACTGATTCTACGCTAGTTGAAAATTGAAATTCCTGTAGAGTGGAACCTGAAATATAGTTTTTCAACAGCCTGCTGAACCGTCCGGTGCGTATCCAGTGGTCAGGCGCTGTGCGGCCGGTGGAGCTGCGCTGGGACCAGGGTACGGTTGGGCGTCTGACGGAGAACAGATGAGGAGTTTGAATGGCGCTTCAGCTACAACGTCTGGGCCGGGTGAGCAGGGGTAGGTGAGCAGGGACGGGACGAGCCGGACTGTGGACATCTGAGAAGAGGCCAAGGCGAGCTGAGCTGCAGCTCCTATCCCTCCGGCACGGTACCGCGCTGGCAGCCGTGATGCGGCGGGATGGATCAGCGGACTTCACTTTGGGGAACACGAGCTGGCCCGTGATATCTGCTATCTGCCCTTTGGCGAGGACCAGGTCCAACTCGGCACGGTGCAGAGCACCCTGCGCTTTCCTGGCCAGTACTATGACGCTGAAACAGGTCTCCACTACAACTGAAACATGTGCTATACTCTGGAAACCGGAAGGTATCTCGTACCCGATCCCTTTGGCCTTGAATGCGGGCTCAATCTCTATGCCTATGTAGAAAATGATCCACTGAACTGGCGCGATCCGGAGGAATTAATTTAGGTAACAACCGGCCACAATTACTACGGCATGAAGAATTGGGGCAGATGGTATTTGAATCGCTGGGGGCTCAGATAAGGAAAGAGATGGATTCAGCTTTTCCTGGAGCAGATCCAGACGAGTTGGTAGGATGAGAACATGATGTATTACAAGAACGGAGATCCGATCCCAATAATCCATGAAAAAATGATAAATTTCCATTGGAAAAAAGATAAGTCATGCAAAAATACAAAAATATTCTAAAACAGACACGAACTCGCGTTTGGAATGAAATTAATGTGTTTTGTGAAATATTTAAGCAAATAATAATTTCTCCTAATAATTTTTTTAAAGATTTGACGAACAAGAGAAAATATATCATATTCTTATTTATTATTAATTTTATCATTGTACTAGTAAAAAGTTTTTTCATAAGCAGAAACAATATAATATTTTTTGAAGATAAAATATTAGATAAAATATTTTCTTTTTTAGCAATTCCACAGGCTATTGTTATTATTACATATTTATCATTTTTTATTTTCTCAATAATATTTTTTATTATTTTAAAATATTCATCAAAAAATTCTTTATCTATTTATTTTTACCCTTCATTTTTGCTTTCGCTGATGTCTATAACTATTATTGGGATTATTGCGCATATAATCTCATTTCCCCTTAATTTTTTTGAAAAATCGTTAGTTTTATATATTAAATATATTTTTTACATATGGGTTATCTTTTTGAATATTTGGCTGGATTCTTGTTGTTTCACCTTATCTTATATTCCTTTCAATTCCTTGAATCTATGAATGCTTGATAAAGGATAATACAATATTGTTTGAAGCTTTTATTCAATTTGCAAGAATGCCGGTAAGAGCTCTATTAAAAAAATCAGCAGGAGTAAGGTACTCTAAATATTTGTTGGACTGAACATTCAACCATTTTGCTGCTTTCCTGAGCTTTTTTTCCGTGACCTTGCGCAAACCGATACCCCTGACAGCCCTTTGAAAAACTCTTCAGGCAAGGCATAATAGTGCACAGGCGATCAAATTGTGTTGAGGAGGCGTCATGAGTCTTGGCCGGAGGCAGGCAGAGCAGAAGAGCATGTGGCTGATCTATGATCAGCTGCCCCAAAGTCAGGGGCATGTCTTTTACGAGTGGCTGCAGAAGCTCCTGCACCAGAAAGCATTTGACGCCTTCCTCGAAAAGCTCTGTGCGCCCTTCTACGCCGAAAAACCCGGCCGCAGGTCCATCCCGCCGGGCCGCTATTTTCGCATGCTTTTGATCGGCTACTTCGAGGGCATCGACTCTGAGCGCGGCATCTGCTGGCGCTGTGCCGACTCCCTTTCTCTGCGCGAATTTCTCCAGCTCGGCCCCACCGAATCCGTGCCTGATCACTCCTCCCTGTGCCGTATCCGGGGGCGTCTGCCGCTGGAAGTTCATCACGAAATGTTTGTCTTTGTGCTGCGGATTTTGGAGCAAGCCAAGCTGCTGAACGGGAAATATCTGGGCATCGACGCCTCTAGCATGGAGGCGAATGCGGCCATGAAGAGCATTGTACGCCGCGATACAGGCGAGACCTACCAGGAAATGCTTGAACGCCTGGCTGAAGAGAGCGGCATCAGGACGCCGACCAGGGCGGAGTTGATCGCCTTTGACCGCAAGCGCCAGGAGAAAACGACTGCCAACAGGGACTGGCAATCGGGCACCGATGAGGATGCGCGCATAGCCAAACTCAGGGATGGCCGTACGCATATGGCGTACAGACCTGAGCATGTGGTTGATCTGGAATCCGGGGCGGTAGTTTCTGCGGTGATACACCCTGCGGATCGGGGCGACACCACAACGCTTGCCACCACACTTGACGACGCCCAGGCCAAGCTGTGCGCGATCAGGGACAAGGAAGACGCGCCCGGCATTGACGAGCCCTTTGCTCTGGTGGCGGACAAGGGCTGTCACAGCCGGAAGGTGCTGAAGGATTTGCCGGATGCCTGTACCAGCCGGATCAGCGAGCCGGCGCACAAGGGGCGATTGCGCTGGAAAGGCGACATGGATGCCCGGGAAGCGGTGTACGGGAACAGGAAGCGGATCGGTTCCGGTACGGGCAAGGCGCTTTTGCGGGCGCGGGGCGAGCGGGTGGAACGCAGCTTTGCCCACTGCCTTGACCGGGGCGGCATGCGGCGGGTGCATCTTTGCGGGCTGGCCAATGTGGAGAAGCGTTACATTATTCATGTTGCGGGGTTCAATTTGGGTATCCTGCTACGGGCCTTGTTTGGTTTTGGCAGCCCCAGGGGTTGGGCCGATGCCCCTGCGGCACTGCTTTTTGCCCGAATCGGCAACCTGAGCCTGCTCATATTGGTCATTTGGCTGCCGAATACGGCTGATAGTCCAGATTGTGTCATGATGGTCATTTCGAGATGGCACAACTGACACGCAGGGGCACAATCGTCCTCTTTGCAAACCGGTCGGGAAAAACAAGTTTCTTCAACGGGCTGATAAAATTGAATTCTGGATTGTATTATGAATAAAAAAGATGCGGTTTTTTATGAAATGTATCCTTATGGATACTGTTTTAAGGGAAATTTAACAATTCTAATTTGGATAACAAATGATAATGAAAGGGATTCCTTTCTTCTTGATAAAGATAAACAATTAGTAACATCAAGTAATATAGAAGGTTTTAGTAAGATTCTTGGAACTGATTTTAACAAGGTTCATTGGAATGAAGGATCATATATTGATTTCGACAAGTTTTTGATTTCATTAAAAACTTTGAAAGTTGATAAATCTTCATCAAAATCAACATGTATACGCTTATTAAATGGTTGGAATTTTATTGAAGACATATTGCATACATTTAACATGGTAGACGAAATAAAAAAATTAAAAACTCCTACTTTAAATAAGGTTTATGAAAAAATATTTCATGGCAATAATCTCCAATCAATTACACCAGAAGGTAAATCTTATAATCCTTTATGGACACGGAGTGAAATAAAGGAAGTGCGCGGTACATTTCTGGAAATATGGAATCTTTTGTTACAAAAAGGAATAATAAAACTATATGAATTATTATAAATGATTCTACGGAAGTCAGGCCTCTGGACTATCAGGCTGTTGAAAAACTATATTTCAGGTTCCACGCTACAGAATTTCAATTTTCAAGTAACGTAGAATCAGTGAGTTGTGGCTCTGTCTGACGAAACTTTTTACTCGCATTGCGCACTGCTGCGACTTTTTCAACAGGCTGCTATGGCTGGTTGTCTGTGCTGGGCGAGCAGGTGGTGGAGGCAGAGGGTAAGCTGACCCTGGTGCGGGCCGACGGCCGGCATGTGGCCTTTGCGGCAAACGCGGATGGCAGCTACACCGCGGTTCTGGGGGCCGGAGACCGGATCGTGCGCAACAATGGCGGGTTTCGGCTGCAGAAGGCGAACCGGGATCTGCGGGACTATGACGATCAGGGGCCTTTGGTGGCGGCGAGCCAGGCAGGGTGCCTGGGTTTTGTCTACATCTACAGCGGGAATGAGCTGAGCCTGATCAGGACAGTCTGGGGCGGGAGCTGCGTTTCAGCTACAGCGGGGGCGGGGTGGGCGTGCAGGGCGGTGTGGCACGGGTTGTTCGGGAGCAGGGGTCTGGCTGTTCGGCCTGCGGCGAGGAAACGGGTTCTTCCTGCGAGTACGGCGGCCGGCAGCAGACGGCCAGGGTGAGGGACGGCAAAGGGGGGATCACCAGCTCCAGCCATGTCGACCAGGGCAATCTGAGCAGACTGGTCCGGCGCGGCTCTGGGTATGGAGGCGATCAATGCGGGCTGGAACTACAGCCAGCCAGTCGGGTTCAGGGCACGGGATCGGGCCAGCGGTCTTTCTGCACCTGCTGACCGGCCCCTTCCAGGAGCTCCAGCAGTTCGCGCGCGCTTTGCCGCAGGAGTGGATGCTGCCAGTCCGGCAGGATTTCGGCCAGTGGCGCCAGCACAAAGAGTCGTTCGGCCAGGCGGGGATGGGGGAGGGTCAGAGTGGCCGTCTGCCGGCAAAGCCCGCCAAAAAAAAGCAGATCCAGATCCAGGGGCCGGTCCTGATGACCAGGGGCCTTGGGATCGCGTCTGCGGCCGTGGCGGGCCTCCAGCGTCAGCAGCAGTTGCAGGAGCTCGGAAGGATTCAGCCCTGATCCAATCAGGGCAACGGCGTTGACAAACTCGCCCTTGGACTGCATGTCCAGGGGCCTGGAACGCCAGGGGGAAGAAAGGGCAAGCGGCTGGATAGCCGGTATCGCGCCGAGTTCCTGCCAGGCAGCCAGCAGTGTCGCGGCCTTTGGGCCCAGATTGGCGCCCATGCCGATGCCGGCCAGCGAAAGGGCGGGACTGCCGCCACAGGCAGCGGACGGCAGTCCCTGTTTGGCAGCGGTCAATCGTTCAGACCCAGCACGTCGAACATGCTGTACATGCCCTTGGGTCTGCCCTTGACCCAGGCCGCAGCCCGGACGGCGCCACGGGCAAAGTTGTCACGGCTTGAGGCCTTGTGGGTCAGTTCCAGCCGCTCGCCCTGGCCGACAAAGTACACCGTGTGCTCGCCCACGATGTCGCCGCCGCGAATGGCCTGAATACCGATTTCCGCATCGGTGCGCGCGCCAATGATGCCGTTGCGCTCCCGCACCGCCACTTCGTCGAAATTGCGCTCCAGGCCCCGGGCCGCCATCCTGCCCAGGGTAATGGCCGTACCCGAAGGCGCGTCCTTTTTCAGGCGGTGGTGCAGCTCCAGAATCTCCACGTCATAGGCATTGCCCAGAATGCGGGCGGTTTTTTCCACCAGTTTGAAGAGCACGTTGACGCCGACAGCCATGTTGGCCGCGTGCACGCAGGGAAAGCTCTCCTGCGCAAGACGCGCCAGTTCCGCCTCCTCGTCAGCCGAGAGTCCCGTGGTGCCGACCACCATGGCGAGCCCACGCCTGGCCGCCAGCCGCGCAAAGCCGATGCTTGCACTGTGAAAGGTGAAGTCGATCAGGACCTCGCCCTTGTCCAGTACCGACTCCAGACCCGCGCTCAGCGGCACACCAATCGGTCCCAGACCGCAGACTTCGCCCAGGTCCCGGCCAATGGCCGGGTGACCCGGCGCTTCAAAGGCGCCGGCCAGTTCCAATTCCGGCATACTGTGCACGGTTCTGACGATTTGCTGTCCCATGCGGCCGGCCGCGCCGGCAACCAATACCCTGACCATGGCAGCTCCTCAGATGAGACCCAGTTCGCGCATGTCTTTCTCAAGCCGGGCGAGTGCGGGCTCGTCCATGGTGGTCATGGGCAGCCGCAGATCGGCAGAGGCGATTCTGCCCATCAGCTCCAGCCCTTTTTTCGCCGGGGCCGGGCTGGGATAGCAGAACATGGCGCCCATGAGATGGAACAGTTCGAAGTGCAGCCGGTTGGCCTCGGGCATATTGCCCTTCAGCGCTGCATCCATGAGCTTCGCCATTTTGCCCGGCTCCAGATTGGAGACCACCGAAATGACCCCTTTGGCGCCCAGATAAACCGAGGGCAGGGCGGTGAAGTCGTCGCCGGAGAGCACGATGAAATCCCTGGGGCAGCACAGGAGCAGCTCGCTGATCTGGGACAGGTTGCCCGAGGCTTCCTTGATGGCCACGACCTGCGGGATTTCGGCCAGCCGGGCCACGGTGGCGGGCAGCATGTTGATGCCGGTACGGCCGGGCACATTGTAGAGCACTATCGGAATATCCACGGCCCGGGCAATGGCCGCAAAGTGCTGGTACAGGCCTTCCTGACTGGGCTTGTTGTAGTAGGGCGTGACGGAGAGCACCGCGTCGGCCCCGCTTTTTTTCGCCGATTCGGTCAGCTCGATGGCCTCGAGCGTGTTGTTGGCGCCCGTGCCTGCAATGACCGGCACGCGGCCGGCCACAGTCTGCACGCAGAGGTCAATGACCCCTTTGTGCTCCTCAAAGCTCAAAGTGGCCGATTCGCCGGTCGTGCCGCAGGGCAGAAGAGCGTGAATGCCGCTTGCGATCTGGAATTCAATCAGGTCAATCAGGCTTTTTTCGTCGACCCGGCCGTTCTGCATGGGGGTGACCAAAGCGGTGATGGCGCCAAAAATGGGTTTCATGAGCGTTTGCCTCGCTGGATGATGGGTACGCGATTGCTGAAAAGGAATGGGGCTCGTTACGCGAGCGCTTCGGGCGTCAGCTCGCCCCTGTAAATCACATGGGCCGAACCTCTGAGCCGCAGGGCCGGCAGCCGCTCTCCGCCTTTTTCGGTGAACAGAATGTCCAGTTGGGCGCCGCCCGTGGTGCTGATCCTGACCGGTGGACTGCTGAGGCCCAGTTGCACCGCGATCAGGGCTGCGGCCACCGCGCCGGTGCCGCAGGCAAAGGTTTCGTCTTCCACCCCGCGTTCGTAGCTGCGGATGTGCAGGCCATCGTCAGCCAGGGCGACGAAGTTGACATTCGTGCCCTTCGGGCCAAAGGCCTCGTGAAAACGCAGGGCCCGCCCCAGGCTGCAGACATCGGTTCCGGCGAGATCCTCCACAAAAAGCACGGCATGGGGCACGCCGGTGTTGACGCTGTGCACGACATGGGGCCGGTCCGTCACCTGCAGCCGCCGGTTCAGGACCAGATCGGTGGCCGGCGTCAGGGACACGGTCACCAGCGTCTCGTCCACACTGGCCTCGATGAGGCCGGCCCTGGTCAGGAAACGCATGTGCGCCGCGGCGATGCCCTGCATGAAGGCGAAGCGGGCGGCACAGCGGGCGCCATTGCCGCACATCTCCGCTTCCGAGCCATCCGCGTTGAAAAAACGCCACTGGAAATCGGCCTCTTCGCTCCGTTCGATGAAGATCAGCCCGTCCGCCCCGACCCCGAATTTCGGCCGGCAGACCAGCCGCGCGAACTCGGCCATGTCCCTGGCCGCCACAAAGGCGCCCCGGTGATCGATCAGGACAAAATCATTGCCCGCACCGCTCATCTTCCAGAAGGGCAGGGGCCAGCGCGCGCTCAGGCATTCCTTGGCATGGGCCATGGCATCATCTTACTCTTCAGCCTGCACCTCGGCCGTGCGGGAGCTTTCGTTGGCCGGGTTCTGGCTGTCCACACTGGAAACCGAATAGTAGAGCGCCACGCCTTTGGGGGCACTCTTGTCGATGTACATATTGTAGGGCAGCTTGACCTCGCCGATTTTCCGGGCGCTCGTTTCGCCGGCTGCGCGGCGGTAGATGCGGTAACCGGCCAGATTCCCGGTCTGCGCATGGTTCCAGAAGACCTTGACCCCGGTGTCGGTGATCACCGCCTGCGGCGGTTCCGGCCGCCGCAGGGCTTCTCTGCCCTGCGATGTGGCGCTGGCCGTATCGCTCAGGCCGCCCTCGACCAGTCCCTGCTTGAGCACGCTCAGAGACTGCACCTGATAGGTGTAGCTCTGGCCGCTCTGCACCTTGCCGTCCGTGTACGTGGTCTCGCTGACCGGGGCGCCCAGCCGGGTGAAAGCGCCGTCATCCACCTTGCGCAGCACCTGGTAGCGCACCGGATGAGTGATTGCGGAGCCGTCCTGGTTTGTACTGACCGCAGTCCAGTTCAGCTGGTTTTTGCCGCGCACGCTGCGCACGAGCAGCCCCGTGGGAGCGGCCGCAGGCGTATCCCAGAGGAAGGAGACGACGTTGGAATCAGCCGATTCGGAGAGCCAGCCGTTGCTGCAGCGGATCTTGTAAAAATACATGTTGCCGGGCCGGAGTATGGGCTCGTTGTAGCTGCCTGTGCGCCCCCCCTTGTCCGGCAAGGCGCCGCCATCCAGGGTGACCGGAGCCAGAAAGGGAATGGGGCATTTTTCGCAGTAGTCGGCAACCGGCACCACAGCCCGGTAGAGCAGGAAATTGCGGACGCGGCCCAGATCCTTGCCGCTTACGGTCTTCTGGGGGTAGCTCCAGGTGAGGGTCGCGCCGTCCTTGCCCAACTGGTATTTCAGATCGGTGATGGCCTGGGGCACAAGGCGCTGCGGCGGCACCGGGTTGTTTTTATATCCGCAGGCCGCCAGGGGCAGGGCCAGTGCGGCGGCGAGCAGAACAGGGGCGCCGTGCTGAAAGCAAGATCTTTTCATGAGTGTATTCCCAGTTGTTGTTCGAGAGCGGCGAGCGCCTCTTCGACCCGCGCCCGCGCCGTGCCGCCGGCAGAGATCCGGCTGTTCACCGAGCCTTCGATACTCAGGCTGCTGCCAATGTCAGGCCCGATCAGCGGCGAAACGGCCTGCATCTCCGCGAGCGGCAGCTCGCTCAGCTCGCAGCCCAGTTCCTGGCAGCGGGCGACAATGCGGCCGGCCACGCCGTGGGCCTGACGGAAGGGCAGGTTTTTCTTCACCAGATAGTCGGCCAGATCGGTCGCGGTCATGAAGCCGCCCTCTGTGGCGGCCCGCATCTTTTCGGCATCGAAGACCGTGTCGCCCAGCATTTCGCAGGTGATGGCGAGGGAAGCCTTCACCGTATCCAGGGCGTCGAAGAGGGGCTCCTTGTCTTCCTGCATGTCGCGGTTGTAGCTGAGCGGCAGGCCCTTCATGGTCATGAGGAGCGACACCAGGGCGCCGGTCACCCGGCCGCTCTTGCCCCGCACCAGTTCGGGGATGTCCGGGTTCTTTTTCTGGGGCATCAGGGAGGAGCCGGTGCAGTAGCGGTCGCCAATACGGATAAAGGCGAACTCTTTCGTTGACCACAGCACCAGTTCTTCGGAGAGCCGGCTCAGGTGCAGTTGGACGAGGTTCAGGCAGAAGAGGGTCTCCAGCACAAAGTCCCGGTCCGCCACCGTGTCCATGGAGTTGACGCTGACTTCAGGAAAACCCAGATCCCTTGCCACCTGGTCCCGATCTATGGGCAGGCCGGTGCCTGCAATCGCCGCTGCGCCCAGGGGCAGCACATTGATGCGCTTCTTGCAATCCGCCAGGCGCCCGCGATCGCGGCCGAACATCGTGGCATAGGCCAGAAGATGATGGGCCAGTAAAACCGGCTGCGCCCTTTGCAGGTGGGTGTAGCCGGGCATGATCGTCCCCAGATGTTTCCGGGCCAGGGCGGCAAGGCGCCTCTGCAGGGCGGTCAGGAGGCCGTCCAGGGTCTCGCACTCGTCGCGCAGGTAGAGGCGCATGTCCAGATTGATCTGGTCGTTGCGACTCCGGGCCGTGTGCAGGCGCGCGCCGGCCTCGCCGATGCGATCGGTCAGCGCCTTTTCGATATTCATGTGAATATCTTCCAGCTCCGGCCGGAACCGGAAGCGGCCCGCCTCGATGTCGGCCTCAATGTCGTCCAGCCCCTGCAGAATGGCCTCGCCTTCCTCAGCGGTGATCAGCTGCTGCCTGACCAGCATGCGGGCATGGGCCTTGGAACCCATGATGTCGTGGTGGAAAAGCCGGCTGTCATAGTGGATGGACGTGGTAAAGTCCTCCAGACTGGCCGCTGCCTGTTCGGCGAAGCGGCCGCCCCAGAGCTTGTCCGAAGGGCTTCCTTTCGCGGGATCGTTCATTTGTTGCGCTGCAGGGCCTGGATGCGCAGCCTGAGGGCGTTCAGACGGATAAAGCCCGTGGCATCGCCCTGGTCATAGACATGGTCGGCCTCGAAGGTGACAAAGTCGTGGGCATAGAGGGAATTGTCGGACTTGCGGCCCACGGCCACACAGTTGCCCTTGTAGAGCTTGAGCCGCACCACGCCGTTGACCTGCGCTTGGGCGTCGTCCATGGTGCGCTGCAAGAGCTGCATTTCCGGAGAGAACCAGAAGCCGTTGTAGACGAGCCGGGAGTAGGTGGGCACCAGAGAATCGCGGATGGCCATGACCTCGCGGTCAAGGGTGATGGTCTCCAGGGCCCGGTGGGCGATGTGGAGAATCGTGCCGCCAGGGGTTTCATACACGCCTCTGGACTTCATGCCCACATAGCGGTTTTCCACCAGATCGAGCCGGCCAATGCCGTTGGCCGCCCCGAGCCGGTTGAGCCGCTGCATGATGGCCAGGGGCTCCAGATGCTCGCCGTCAATGGCACAGGGATCGCCGGCCCTGAACTCGATTTCGACATAGCTTGGCTTGTCCGGGGCTTTTTCCGGGGAGACGCTCCATTGAAACATGGACTCTTCCGGTTCGTTCCAGGGGTCTTCCAGCAGGTCCCCCTCGTAGCTGATGTGCAGCAGGTTGGCGTCCGAACTGTATTTTTTATTGGCAGTCGGCACGGGAATGCCATGCTTTTCCGCATAGGCCACGAGCCTGCTGCGGGAGTTCAGATCCCAGATGCGCCAGGGCGCAATGATCTGCAGATTGGGGTTTAAGGCCAGATAGCTCAGTTCAAAACGCACCTGATCGTTGCCCTTGCCGGTTGCGCCATGGCTCACCGTGTCCGCGCCTTCGGCCAGGGCAATGCGCACCTGCTCCTTCGCGATCAGGGGCCTGGCCAGCGAGGTGCCGAGCAGATACGAGCCTTCGTAGATGGCGTTCGCCCGGTAGGCCGGAAAGATGAAATCCCGGACAAACTCCTTCTTCAGGTCGGAAATGACCACCTTGGCCGCGCCGGTGGCCAGACCCTTTTCCCGCACCTTGTCCCAGTCTTCCTCCTGGCCGATGTCGGCGCTGTAGGCAATGACCGGGCAGCCGTACTCGTTGGCCAGCCATTTCAGAATAACCGAGGTATCCAGCCCGCCGGAGTAGGCGAGTACAATTTTCTTCGTCATGCCGAGTCCTTACAATCAAGCAGCCCTTTCAGACCGCTGTTTTCAAAATGAAATATTCCAGAATCGCCTTGTGCAGGTGCTTCTTGTTTTCCGCCTGATCAAAGGCCACGCTCTGCGGGCCCTCGAGCACCTCTTCGCTGATTTCCTCGCCACGGTGCGCAGGCAGACAGTGCAGGACAATGGCATCCTTTTCGGCCTGGCTCATGAGGGCCGCATTGACCTGATAATCCCTGAAATGCAGGGCCCTGCGCTGCTGTTCCTCTTCCTGGCCCATGGAGGCCCATACGTCCACGTTGATCACGTCCGCCGCCTTTACCGCCTCCACCGGATCGCGCATGAGCCGGATGCGGCCCGGCGCCCTGTCCATGGCCCACTGCAGGACCTCCCCGTCCGGGGCATAGCCCTGGGGGCAGGCCAGACGCAGATTGAAGCCAAAGATGGCGGCAGCCTCTATCCAGGTGTTGGCCATGTTGTTGCCGTCGCCGATCCAGGCGAAATCCAGCTTGTCCAGCGCACCTTTCTTTTCGGTCACGGTCAGCAGGTCGCTCAGGATCTGGCAGGGATGAAAGCGGTCGGTCAGGGCGTTGATGACCGGCACGCCCGCATAGCGGGCCAGCTCTTCCACCACCTCCTGGCCGAAGGTACGCACCACCAGGGCATCCGCGTAACGGCTCAGCACCCGGGCCATGTCTTTCAACGGCTCGCCCCGACCCAGATGGGAATCCTGCTTGGTCTGAAAGACGACCTGTCCGCCCAGGGCATACATGGCGGTTTCAAAGGAAACCCGGGTGCGGGTAGAGGCTTTTTCAAAAATCAGGCAGGCTATTTTGCCGGCAAGCGGCCTGCACTTGGTGTCGTTTTTCAGAACCCTGGCCCGCTCTATCCACTGGAGCAGTTGCTCTCTCGTGTGGTCGGACAGGGCCAGGAGGTGTTGCTCTTTGTGCATGTCCATCCTGCGTGGGCAATGGCCCAGGTTGTATTCATCGTCAGCCCGGAACCAGTGGCCGGGCCCTTTGCCGAATGTACATATTGATACCGAAAAAGCGCTGTTTTGCAAAGGCAAATATGAGCGGATTCCGGTACGCCGCCGCAGCCTGTCAGGGGGCGGACAGGCCCGAGAGCAGAATTTTTGTGCCCACGAGCATCAGGATCACACCGCCCAGCGCCTCCGCCCTGCCGCCCCAGGTCCTGCCGGCCCTGTGGCCCAGCAGGAGACCCAGAAGCGTCATCAGCGCCGCGACCACGCCGATGATGCAGGCCGGCCGCCAGATGCCCGTTCCCAGCAGGGAGAGACTCAGCCCCACGGCCAGCGCGTCGATGCTGGTGGCCAGCGCCAGCCCCAGAAGGGTTAGGCCCCGGCTGGGATCGACCGCTTTTTTCGCGGCTTCCGCCCCTTCCCTGCTGTTCAGCGCCCCGAAAAGCATATGGCCGCCAATGGCGGCCAGAAGGGCAAAGGCAATCCAGTGGCTGAGGCTCTGCACAAGGGTGCGCAGCGACAGCCCGGCCGTCCAGCCGATGACGGGCATCAGCGCCTGAAACAGGCCAAAGTGAAAGGACAGCCTGAAACAGGGCCGGAAAGCCAGGGGCCGGATATGCACGCCGGCCGCCAGGGCCACGGCAAAGGCATCCATCGCCAGGGCGAGCGCCAGCGTCAGCAGGGCGGGAAAGCTCATTTACGCCAGTTCGGCAAACACCGCTTCCAGCTCGCGGATCAGGGTATCGATGTCGTTTCTGGTGACAATGAGCGGTGGCACGAAGCGCAGCACCTGATTGCCGGTGAAGTTGATGATGAGGCCGCGCTCGAACATCCGGTTGACAATCTCCGCGCCATGGGCAATGCCCTTTTCGGTCAGTGTCAGGCCCAGGAGCAGGCCCCGGCCGCGCGCGCCGCTCGCGAACTGCGGGAATTTTTCGGCAAGCCCCTGCAACTCTGCCATGAAATACGCGCCCGTGTCCCGTACAGCCTCCAGAAAACCGGGGGCCAGGAGCTGGCGCAGAACCACGACGCCAGCCGCGCAGGAAACCGGGTTGCCGCCAAAGGTAGCGGCATGGGTGCCCGGGGTGAAGGCCGCGGCGATTTTCTCCGTGGTCAGCATGGCGCTCAGGGGCAGGCCGCTGCCCAGGGCCTTGGCCAGGGTCATGATGTCCGGCGTGACGCCCAGTTGCTCATGGGCAAAGAGCGTGCCCGTGCGGCCGAGACCGGTCTGTACCTCGTCGAAGATGAGCAGGAGGCCGTGCCGGTCACAGAGCGCGCGGATGCCCTGCAGATAGTCCTGAGACAGGGGCCGCACCCCGCTTTCGCCCTGGATCGGCTCGCAGAGAATGGCGCAGGTCTGCGGGCTGATCAGTGCCTCCAGCGCCTGCAGGTCGCCGAACTCGGCGTTGATGAAGCCTTCGGGCATGGGCTCGAAGCCCCTGTGAAAGTGCGGCTGGCCGGTGGCGGCCACAGCGGCCAGGGTCCGGCCATGGAAAGAGCCCAGGAGCGAAATGATTTCGTATTTGCCTGGCGCGCTGTAGATGCGCGCGAGCTTGATGGCCGCCTCGTTGGCCTCGGCCCCGGAGTTGGCAAAAAAGACGCGGTCCGCAAAACTGTTCCGCACCAGCAGCTCGGCCAGTTCTATCTGTGGCCGGGTGTAGAAGAGATTGCTCACGTGCACCAGCTCGCCGGCCTGATTGCGGATGGCCCTGGTCACCTCCGGCTGGCAGTGGCCCAGGACGCAAACCGCGATCCCGGACAGGAAATCCAGATATTCCTTGCCGTTTTCGTCCCAGAGGCGGCAGCCTTCGCCGCGCACCATGGCGGCCGGAAAACGTCTGTAGGTGTGAATGAGCACCTGCTCGCCCCGTTCTATCCATTCGCTGTTGTTCATCTCGTGTTGTCCCTGCAGTTGTGTGCCAAGTCTTTTCGGTCCATGCCGTCTCAGGCGACCAGTTCGGTGCCGATGCCGGTGTGTGTGAAAATTTCCAGTAAAATCGCGTGTTCCTGGCGGCCGTCAATGATGTGTGCCTTGCTCACGCCGCCGTTCAGCGCCGCCTTGCAGCAGTTGACCTTGGGAATCATGCCGCCCTGAATCACGCCTTCTGCGATAAGGGGATCGATCTGCTCCCGGTAGATGGTCGAGATCAGCTCGCCCTGGCTGTTCCTGACGCCGGCCACGTCGGTCAACAGGATCAGCTTGAGCGCCTTCAGCTCGGCCGCAATGGCGCCTGCCACCAGGTCGGCGTTGATGTTGAAGGCCTGACCGTCTCCGCCCACGCCCACCGGCGCGATCACCGGAATGAAGTCCTTTTCCTGCAGGGTGCGCAGCAGCTCCGGATTGACCCGGGTCACTTCGCCGACCCGCCCCAGGTCAATCAGCTCCGGCGGCCGATTTTCCGTGGCCGGTGCGTGCATGTCCATTTTTTTGGCCTGCACCAGATCGCCGTCCCGGCCGGAGAGCCCCACAGCCTTGCCGCCGCAGTGGTTGATCAGGCTGACGATTTCCTTGTTGACCTTGCCGACCAGCACCATTTCGACCACATCCATGGTTTCGCCGTCCGTCACCCGCATGCCCTGAATATAGTTCGGCTCGATCTGCATCTTGCCGAGGAAGCGGTTGATCTGTGGGCCGCCGCCGTGCACCACGACCGGCCGGATGCCGATATACTGCATGAGAATGACATCCAGGGCGAAGTTGCGTTTCAGCTCCTCGTCCACCATGGCGTGGCCGCCGTACTTGATGACCAGGGTTTTGCCGCTGAACTCCCGCAGATAGGGCAGGGATTCCACCAGCACCTTGGCCTTGGCTATTCCGTCGTTGGGCATGTGCATTTTTGGCAACAGGGGTTTGGGTTGTGGCTTGAGTCCGGCATCTCCCCTTTACATTTTTTTGCCGGCAAAGTAAAATTCTTTCCCAATGCAAAAATCAAACCTGATCGCTCCCATTAATCGTTTTTTGCCTTTTCCTTTATGAGGCTTTGCTATGCACCTTTTCTCCTTTGTTGTCTCTCCTGCAGCAGGCCGCTGTGTCCGGAACATGGCCGCCTTTGCCCTGGCGGCCGCTCTGGGGCTGGGCGCCTTTGGCCCGGAGGCTGCCAGGGCCGATGACGCGCCGATCGATATCGAGGCCGACCGGATGGTTTCCCGGGAGAACGAAAATGCCGTGGCTTTTTTGGGCAAGGTGGTGGCCAGGCAGGGGCCCATGACCATCCGTGCCAGCAGCATGACCGTCTACTACGACAACAGCGCGAAAGGCGACAAGGCGGCAGGCCAGATCGACCGGCTGATATGCCAGCGCGATGTCAAGATCACCCAGGGCGACTGGCTGGGCACCGGCGACAGGCTGGACTACTTTGCCAAGACCCGCAAGGCGGTGCTGAGCGGCAATGCCAAGGCATGGAACGGCCCCAACATGGTTTCCGGCAAGACCATCACCTACTTCATGAACGAGAAGCGCTCGGAGGTGGATCGGGACGACGGCCCCGTGCGCGCCGTGTTCCGGGCCGGAACGGGTCAGTGATCCATGCCGGGCGATTCGGTGCTTGAAACCCGGAGCCTCTGCAAGGAGTACCGCAGACGGCGGGTCGTGGACAATGTCAGCCTCCAGGTGCGTCATGCCTCGGTGGTGGGTCTGCTTGGTCCCAACGGCGCCGGCAAGACAACCACCTTTTATGCCATTGCGGGCTTTGTCCGCCCCACCACGGGCGCAATTTTTCTGGACAATCGGGATATCACCTCATTGCCCATCCACAAGCGGGCCCATCTGGGCATTACCTATCTGGCCCAGGATTCCTCGATTTTCAAAAAGCTCACGGTCGAGGAAAATGTCCGCATTGTCCTGGAGCCTCTGGGCCTGCCCCGCAACGAAATCAACAACCGCATCTGGGATCTTCTGGCCGAACTCAAGGTCGAGCATCTGGCGGGCAACAAGGGCAGCACCCTTTCCGGCGGCGAGCGGCGGCGGGTGGAGATCATCCGGGCCCTGGCCACCCAGCCCCGCTTCATTCTTCTGGACGAACCCTTTGCCGGGGTCGACCCGCTTTCCGTGGCCGACCTGCAGCAGATCATCCGTCAGCTCAAGGAACGGGGCATCGGCGTACTGATTTCGGATCACAACGTGCGCGAAACCCTGCAGGTCTGCGATTTTGCCTATATCATGAACAGCGGCCAGGTACTCACGAGCGGAGTGGCGCAGGATATCACGGCAAGCGTGGTGGCGCGCAAGATGTATCTGGGCGACAACTTCCACATGTAAAGGTCCATGGCTCTGGAACTCAGGCAAAGTCTGAAACTGGCCCAGAAACTGGTGATGACCCACCAGCTCAAGCAGGCTATCAGACTTTTGCAGTTGGGTCGGCTGGAACTGGCCGACACGCTGAGGGCAGAGATGGAACAGAATCCCATGCTGGAAGAGGCGCTGCCCGAGCTGGAGGAGGGCGGCCATCCCGAATCCCTGTCCGCCACCGAAGAAGCTCCTGTCGAAGAAGAGCCCACCACTGCCAGGGTTGACGGCAGCGCGCCCTCGGATATTGGCGAGGTCAACTGGAACGACTATGCCAATACATTCGACTCCGATCTGTCCTTTGCCCATGAGACGCCGGCGGCCGACGCGCCGTCCCAGTTCGATTTCATCTCCGTACAGCCCGGCATTGCCGAGCAACTGGCCTGGCAGCTCATGCCCCTGCAGTTGAACGGGCTGGACCGGCAACTGACCGGCTTTATCATCGGCAATCTGGACCGGCACGGCTATCTGAAGCTGGACCTGCCCGATATAGTGGCTGCCTGTCACTGCGCTCTGGCAGAGGCGGAAGGCGCCCTGCGCCTTGTGCAGAGCCTGGAGCCGGCCGGCATCGGCGCCAGGGATCTCAGGGAATGCCTACTCCTGCAACTGGAGCGTCAGGAAGAGGAAGACGAGCTGGCCATCCGCATTGTGGACAGGCATATGGCCAGCCTGGAAAGCCGCAACTTCGGCGCCATTGCCCGCGATCTGGGCGTGACCCAGCATGCGGTGCTCGATGCCGTGGCCCGCATCCGCGGGCTCGATCCCTTTCCGGGCAACGAGTACGACAACGGCGCCGTCAACTATGTGACGCCGGATGTGTATGTGTTCAAGGTGGATGACCAGTTCGTCATCCAGATGAACGACGAGGGGCTGCCGAACCTGCGCCTCTCTGAAGCATACCTGCAGCTCCTGAAGAACAGGAAGTCGCTGCCTGCCCAGTCCCGCTCCTTTTTGCTGGAGAACAAGCGCAATGCCGAGTGGCTGCTCAAGTCCGTGGAACAGCGGCAGCACACCCTCTACCGGGTGGTGGAGAGCCTGCTCAAATTCCAGCGCGAGTTCTTCGAGCAGGGGCCGCTCAGCATGAAACCGCTGGTGCTCAGGGATGTGGCCGAGGACATCGGCATGCACGAGTCCACCATCAGCCGGGTGACGGCCAACAAGTACGTGCACACGCCCCAGGGCATCTACGAGCTGAAATACTTTTTCACCTCGGCGGTCACCAACGCGGACGGCAGCACCGTGGGCGCAGAGGCCATCAAGACGCGCATCCGCCAGTTGGTGAGTGCCGAAGACCCGGCCAAACCCCTTTCCGACAACCGCATTGCCGAACTGCTGGCCCAGGAGGATATCGAGGTGGCCCGCCGCACCGTGGCGAAATACCGCGAGCAGTTGAAAATTCTGCCGGTCAAGCACCGGCGGGTGACGACCGCCAGGCATGCATAGCGGTGTCCGGGACAAAGAGGCGGCAACGAAAGCGGCGGGGGACTGCGCCGGGCCGGCCTCTTTGGCAGGCCCTTGCCGCAGCCCTGGCTTCAGCTCCTGATCATCTCCGCGATCTGGAAGGCCATTTCGAGCGACTGCTCCGCGTTCAGGCGCGGATCGCAGGTGGTGAGGTAACGCAGATTCAGTTGTTCGGCCGAAAGCTGGCGTCCTCCGCCGATGCACTCGGTGACATTGTCGCCGGTCAGCTCGAAGTGCACGCCGCCCGGAATCGTGCCCTCGGCCCAGTTCAGCTCGAAGAAGCACTGCAACTCCGAAAGAATGTCGTCGAAGCTCCGCGTCTTGCGGCCCGATTCTGCGCTGAAGGTGTTGGCGTGCATGGGGTCGCAGGTCCAGATGACGTGGCAGCCCGCCCGTTTGACCGCCCTCAGCAGTGGCGGCAGATGCTTTTCGACAACCCCTGCGCCGAAACGGGTGATGAGCGTGATGCGGCCCGGCTCGTTCTCCGGGTTCAGCCGCTCGATGAGGGCGAGCATGGTGTCCGGGTCATGGTCCGGCCCGACCTTGATACCCAGGGGATTGCGCACCCCGCTTAGAAATTCCACGTGCGCGCCGTCCAGTTGCCGGGTGCGGTCGCCGATCCACAGCATGTGGGCCGAACAGTCGTACCAGCCGCCCGCTTCGGTGGAATCTTCCCGGGTCAGGGCCTCCTCGTAGCCCAGAAAGAGCGCTTCGTGGGAGGTGAAGAACTGCACCTCCCGCATCTGCGGCGTGTCTGTCGGGATGCCGATGGTTTCCATGAATTTGATGGCATCGCCGATGCGTTTGGCCATGCGCTCGTAGTTGCGGCCCATGGGCGACTGCTTGACGAATTTTTGATTCCAGGCCTGCACCCGGTGCAGCGAGCCAAAGCCGCCGCGGGTGAAGGCGCGGAGCAGGTTCAAGGTGGCGGCCGACATGTGGTAGCCCATCAGAAGCCGTTCCGGGTTGGGCACCCGGGCCTCTGGCGTCGCCTCGATGGAGTTGGCCATATCGCCGCGATAGCTGGGGATGTTCTCGCCGTTCACGGTTTCGGTGTCACTGGAACGCGGTTTGGCGTATTGCCCGGCGATGCGGCCCACCTTGACCACCGGCTTGTTGCCGGCATAGGTGAGGATGACCGCCATCTGCAGCAGGACCTTCAGGGTCTCGCGGATGTTGGGGGCGGTGCAGCGGGCGAATTCCTCAGAACAGTCGCCGCCCTGGAGCAAAAAGGCCCTGCCCGCCGCGACCTGGGCCAGCCGTGCCTTCAGATCCCGGATTTCACCGGCAAAAACCAGGGGGGGCAGGGCCGAGAGGCTGCGGACGACCTTTTCGTACTGCTCCCTGTCCGGCCAGCCAGGCTGTTGCAGGGCGGTTTTGTTTCTGTAGCTCGTTTTCGACCAGTTTTTCATGCTCATCCGTGCTGATGGTTGTTTTATACTGTGCAGGCCATCTTTGGCCCTGGCCTTCGTTGTCGGGCTGCCTCGCAGGCCAGGGCCGGCGAGAGAGCGACTGAGAACGCCGCAAACGGGTGCTGGCTGCCGGCGTGCATGCAGGATTTTCAAAACGAGTAGGTAGCCCGGCACACTGGCCTTGTCAACCTCAATGCTTTTGCAGGAACTCATGGAACAACAAAAACAGTGGTTGAAACTCAGCTTTTTTTGCCCGCTTGAGCTGGCCGAGGCGGCCAGCGATGTGCTGGCGGTAAAAAGCGGCAACGGGGTGGAACAGAGCCCGGAACAGGACAGCGCCTGCGTGCTGGCTGGATTTTTTGCGGTGCACGATGCAGATGAAGTCCGCCTTGTGGCTGCGGATGTCGGGGCGGCCCTGGCCGCTCTCTTTGCACTCTACGAGCGGCCCGCGCCGGAGCTGGAGCGGCGGATGCTGCAGGATGAAGACTGGGCCACGAGCTGGCAGCGATACTTCAAGCCCTTTGCGGTGGTGCCCGGGCTGATTGTCAGGCCCTCGTGGGAGAGCTATGCGGCCGGGCCCGGCGAACGGGTTCTGGAGATGGATCCGGGCATGGCCTTTGGCACGGGTCAGCATGCCTCGACCCGCGGCGCGCTGACTCTGATGCGGCAGGCGCTCGGAGCCCTGCCGCCGGAGGTGGAGCAGCGGGCCCTGGATGTGGGCACCGGCACCGGGATTCTCGCCATGGCCGCAGCCCTCTGGGGCATGCCTGCCGTGCTGGCGCTGGACAATGATCCGGAGGCGGTGCAGGTGGCTGCTGAAAACGTGGCCCGGAACGGGCTCGCGGCGCAGATTCGGGTGGCCCTGACTCCGCCTGCCGCGCTGAGCGGCAGCTTTGCCCTGGTGACGGCCAACATTGTGCACGACGTGCTGGCGGCCATGCTGGCCGATCTGACCCGGCTTACGGCCCAGGGCGGTTTTCTGATCCTGGCCGGCATTCTGGCAGGCGGGCAGGAGGCAAACATTGTGCGGCTCTATGGAGATTGTGGTTTTCATCTGGTCGAGGCCAAGTATGAGGACGAGTGGGCAGCACTGCTCCTCAGGCGGGGCTGAGCCGCTTTTTTCCTTGAACCGGCGGGTCAGGCCCGTCAATATGCAGTACACTGCGGGCCCTGAACTGAAAGCGGCGCCCACTGGCAGGGGCGCCCCGGAACGGCTGCACTGCGATACAGTGAGCGTACACAGGCCCTTTGCGGTATCCTGCGGTATGCTGTCCTTGCATGGACGCCCCATAAGCCCCGGAGCGGCGGGGCGTCTCCTTTTCCACTCATAATACATGGAGGTCATCATGGCGAAAACGGTGATTGTCGGCGGCGTTGCGGGTGGTGCGAGTTGCGCGGCCCGGCTGCGGCGACTGGATGAACAGGCGGAAATCGTGCTCCTGGAGCGTGGCCCTTATGTTTCCTTTGCCAATTGCGGGCTGCCCTATCATGTGGGTGGCGTGATTCCGGAGCGGGAATCCCTTATCGTGCAGACGCCGGAAATCCTGCATGAGCGCTTCAATCTGGATGTGCGCGTGCAGAACGAGGCCCTGGCCATTGACCGCAAGGCCAAAACCGTCGTCGTGCGCGACGAAACGGGCAGGGAGTACAGGGAAAGCTATGACACCCTGGTGCTTGCCACCGGCTCTTCGCCACTCAGACCCCCCATTCCGGGCATCGAGGCCCCGCGCATCAAAACCCTGTGGAGCGTGCCGGATGCGGACGAGATCAAGGAACTGCTGACGACTGTGGCGGTCAAATCGGCGGCTGTTGTCGGCGGCGGCTTTATCGGGCTGGAAATGGCCGACAACCTGCATCACGCAGGCCTCAGGGTCAGCATCATCGAGGCCCTCGATCAGGTCATGGCGCCCCTGGATTATGAAATGGCCCTGCTGCTGCACGAAAATATCCGCAAAAATCAGGTGGACCTGCATCTGGGCGATGCGGTGGCCTCCTTCGAGGACCGGGGCGAGACCGTGGTCGTGCATCTCAAGAGCGGCAGGAGCGTGGAAGCCGGCCTGGTCATCCTCGCCATTGGCGTGCGGCCCAACAGCCAACTGGCCAGGGACGCGGGCCTGGAGCTGAACGCGCGCGGCGGCATCGTGGTGGACGAGCACCTGCGCACCAGCGACCCGTCCATCTACGCGGTGGGCGACGTGATCGAGGTGAAGGACTTTGTCTTCGGCGATCGCACCATGATCCCCCTGGCCGGCCCGGCCAACAAGCAAGGCCGCATCGCGGCCAACAACATCGCGGGCGAGGCCTGCATTTACGAAGGCACACAGGGCACGTCGGTCGCCAAGGTCTTCAGTCTCAGCGCGGCCTCCACCGGCGCCAACGAGAAAAGCCTCGAGAGGCGCGGCCTGCAGCGCGGCAGGGACTACGAAAGCATCATCATCAGCCAGGATTCCCACGCCGGCTACTATCCGGGCGTGGTGCCGCTGATGCTGAAACTGATCTTTTCCAGGGACGGCAGGAAGATTTACGGTGCGCAGATTGTGGGTCGCGACCTTGTGGACAAGCGCATCGACACCATTGCCACGGTGATGCGTCTGGGAGGCAGCGTGCTCGATCTGGCCCGGCTGGAGCTGGCCTATGCGCCGCCGTACTCCTCTGCCAAGGATCCGGTCAACATGCTGGGCTTTGTGGCCGAAAACCTCCTGAGCGGCAAGGTAGCCATCTCGGCCTGGGACGAGCCGGAAAAGGACGGGGAAGCGCTCGTGCTGGACGTGCGGGAAGAAACCGAACAGATGGCCTACAAGACGCCGAATTCCATTGAAATGCCGCTGAGCGAACTGCGCGTGCGCCTGAAGGAACTGGATCCGGAGAAGCGCTACATCATCATGTGCGGCATGGGGATACGTTCCTATGTGGCCCAGCGGATTCTGGCGCAGAATGGCTTCAAACGCCTCACCGTCTATCCCGGCGGCGTGCGCTTCTACCAGCCCACGCATGACGCGGCAAACAAATAGAGCGACCCGGCAGTCTTGGAGCCGCTTTTCTGCAAAAGCCGCCCGAGTCACTCGTGCATTTAAGAGACAGGCAGTGGTGCAGGAGCACGGGGTGCTCCTGCACTCCCTGGCGGGCGAGTTATGGATTCTGCACCCTAACAGTCCGTTGAAAAAGCGGAGAGCATGGTGCACATTGCGAGTAAAAACCTTGTAAGTCTGAAGAGTAACTCATTGATCCTGTGTTACGTGGAATTTGAAATTCCTGTAGCTAGAACCTGAAATATAGTTTTTCAACGGGCCGTTGAGGAGAGGTGAAACTGTTTACCCGCAAATTTCAGACAATCGACAGCACCGAAACTGGTCGGCGCTCCTGTGTCATACAGCCATAGCTTGTCTTCAAGTTTCACAAACAGGTGACCATTATTGAAAATAAGGGGCAGTGTGAACATGAATTTTTTTGTCAAAGGGATGCATGCACCAGTCCTGGGTATGAAATGGGCCAGTTCCAGTAGAATGACTTGTGGTTTGCGTGTTATAAATATTGTTTGAAAAAAGATAAAACCTTTGTTTTGTAATGATTTTCATCAAAGCAGCTAAAGTCCACATGCGCTGCACCATTAACTACCCAAAATTGTTTCGGTTCCTTGGCTTGTTCAAACATACGTTTTGATTCCGCCAGGGTTGTATATTTGTCAGCAGAGCCACAAATCACAAGAACTGCACCTTTTATATTCTTTATGCGCTCAATAGGGTGAAATCGATTTATATCGATATTTAATCTGTACTTAGAGCGTTTTAACTTTGAAAATTACTATACCCACATGAAGCGAACCAGCCTTTGGCATCGCTTGCGGTGACCTTGTCCAGGGCCTGGCCAATGGCGGTAAAAAGCTCGTCTGTGTTCCATGCTTTGAAGCCTCGCAAAAGCTGTTTCACCTTGCTCCACATCTTTTCTATCGGGTTCAAATCCGGGCTGTACGCAGGCAGGAAAAGCACTCGTGCTCCGCGCGCTGCAATCGCCTGCTGCGCTGTCGGAGATTTATGCGCACGCAAATTGTCCATCACAACCACATCACCCTCTTTCAGCGCAGGCGCAAGACTCTCCTTTACGTATGCTTCAAAGGTGCGCCTGTCCAACGCGCCAGCAAACACCAGACATTCCGTGGTGCCATCAAGGCGAATGGAGGACAGCATGGTCACCGTTTTCCAGCGACCATCCGGCGCATGGTCGAAGCACCGCTCGCCCAGAGGCGCACGACCGTACAGGCGCGTCATATTCGTTTTTGCGCCGCTTTCGTCCAGAAACACCAGATGCTCGCACGGCGTTTCATCCTGCACCCTGCGCCACTCTTCACGGGCCTGGACAATGTCTGCCCGTTCCACCTGTTCACTGGCCTTTAACGTCTTTTTTTAAACGTGAGCCCCAGTCTGGCCAGCGTATTGGACACCGTGGGCAGAGAACAGTTTTTGCCAAAATGCGTCCTGATTTCTTCAAGGGTCATATCGGGCTGTTTCCGCACAAGCTCCCGTAACTGCTGTTGCTCCCCGGCTGTGAACGCCGGCGCTCTGTGGCCTCGCGGCAACGACGTGATCCGGCCTTCCTTTTTGAAGGTCCGCATCCAGTTACCAATGGTGGTCGTGGTGTAGCCAAACATTTTGGCCACTTCTTCCCGCGTGAACTCCCCTGACTGATACACTGCCACCGCACGCTGGCGAAAATCTTTACCGGCTATTTTCATAAGCTCTGTGCCGTTGAAATAATATGGTAAAAGTCATTGTTAAAATGCTCTAATCTGTAATATAAGAAGAGGGGATAAGTATTTTCCTGGTTTTCCCAAATACATTATAAGTCTATTTTTTATTGCTTCTTCAATAGTTGGATAGACACTTTCAATAATTATAGCCTTTGATTTTTCTGCAACCTGACCAAGAAGTGCTGCGGCTCCGCCTAAAGAAACACCAATGAATCCAATATGGTTATTAGGTAATTTATTTTCAAGGAATGTGAAGGCCGCTTCTGCATCTAATGCTTCCAGGTAACCAAAGGTTATGCCATCACCAATACTTTCACCATGTGATTGAAAGTCAATCATTAGTATGGAATATCCATTTTCATTTAGAAATTCCGCTCGTTTCATCATCTGAAGTCGATTCGATTTGAGACTATGTAGTAATAATATACCCCCCATGTTATTTTTTCCTGGTATAAACCAACCAGAGATATTTGAACCACTTTTACTTGGAAATAATACTTTTTCAGCTTTTAAATTGTCTGGCGGCTCGCCAATATTATTTTGATGCGGTAAAGAAAGTATACTGCCAGTTAATATTACTACAGAAAAAAATATCAAAATAAATACAAAACTACATAAGTATATAGTTTTGGTTTTCATATATATTATCATCTCAAATAATTTGCATTACCGGTGATCATGCTCCTGTTAACCTGCCAGGC
This sequence comes from Desulfobulbus oralis, assembly GCF_002952055.1. NCBI lineage: Bacteria > Pseudomonadati > Thermodesulfobacteriota > Desulfobulbia > Desulfobulbales > Desulfobulbaceae > Desulfobulbus > Desulfobulbus oralis. The sequence goes on from NZ_CP021255.1 coordinate 1,821,523, forward strand.
TCCCGCTGCAGTTTTTCACCTTGTCCTCGCTGCTGCACTTGCCAGTTGAATGCATCGGGTCGTCGCCAAAAATTTCTTCAACCTTGTTCGAGAACCGCTCGTCTTCCAGAAACTTCCCGGCCGCTGTGGAACCCAGGGTCCTGACGCCGTCTCTTTCCAGCGCGGGAACCAGTTTATCGCCAACAGAATGTGTCCCATTCTGCGTTCCTGACCACAGCACGGTAACCTTGGCTGATTGGTCTCCAGCCGCGTCAAGCTGTTCAATAAGCGCGCGCAGACCTGCTTCATCTGTAATCGTTGCCAGCCTTGCCAGAGCTTCACTATACGAAATTGCCATTGTTGCTTCCTGTGTTAAAAATTGAATGAAACAATCGTTTCGGGAAGTTGTTTACGCATGCCTGCATATCCATACGCTGTCAGCGCCTCTTTCAGCAGCTGGATAACATGTGGTTGCTCTTCTACTGGCGGAACAGGGCACCTCAGCCATCCATCGCAAAAACCTTTAAAATGCCACAGCCTGCGATAGGGCCGCTCAACCAGTTTTTTAGACCCCCCCGATGAAGCATGACCGCACAATACCGGCCTTTTTCATACAGCAGCCAAACTTCCGGTTCAAAATCCCGGCCCAGATGACTTCTTTGTATCAGGTAAGCGTCCCGTTCCTGGTCGCGGGTCCACTCCCAATGTTCCCGAGTTGCATAATTTGCATGCAGCTCATCCCGCAGTTGCGCGATACCGTACTTTTCCACGTCTTCGTCCGAGATGTACTCATTCACAAAGGCCATAATGCTGCCTCCTGGGAAAGGATGAAAAATCTTTGCTCCGGCCCATGGGCCAGCCTTTCAGGCTGTTGTACCACATGCTGTATGCAGGACACGCAAAAAGGAAGGAAAAACAGGGAAGAAAAGAAAAAATCCAGCAGATTGGGAATCCGGGCCCGCGCCGCCCTTTCGGCTCCCCTGTCCGCGGCACGTTGCCCGACTCAGGTCATTTTGCGGCAATGTCCGGGAAAAGACGCAGGCAGTCGCGCTGATTGGCGGTGTTACCGCGGAAAGGCTTCTGGCCGACACTGGACAGGACAGCGATGCGATTTTCGAGCAGGCGGCAGGGCAGGGGATGTCGTCGCTCATTGTGCCCAAAGGCAGGCGCAAAGGGCAGGCGCAAAGGGCAGCGAGGTGACGACAAGGAGCTGTACAGGGCCAGGCCCTGACAGCACTCTTGCCGCACCTGAAGCGGTGGCGTGGCATAGCCACCCGATACGCGAAGCATACGGCGTCCCTTCCTGCCACCCTGCATAGCAGGCGCCCTGGGTTATGGCTCCAATCTCGTGACTGCGCGGCCTGGCCTGTCGGCCAGGCCAGATCCCGGGATTCCTTCTTGCATATCCTGCGGCCTTTCTGGTACTTGTGGAGACCAAAAAAATCGGCGCCCCGCGCTTTTTTTGTTTCCCTTTTCCGAGGCCTGTCATGTCCTTTCCCATCGATCTCTCGTCCCTGCGAAGTCTTTCCTTTTCTCCCCATGAAAGCGCGCTTTCCGATGCGCAGCATGAGGCGCTGCGCCACAACATCCGTCTGGTGCGCGACAGCCTGATCTTTTTTACCGCACTGGCCAATGCCCGCGGCCTGGGCGGCCACACCGGCGGCGCCTACGATATCATCCCCGAAGCCCTGATCGTGAACGCCTTCATCCGGGGAACGGACAGGTGCTGGCCCGTACTGTTCGACGAGGCCGGCCACCGGGTGGCCATGCAGTACATCATGGCGGTGCTGAACGGGCAGGCAGCGGCCGAATCACTTTTGCACTACCGGGAATACGGTCAGGGACTTTATGGTCATCCGGAGCGCCAGGAGGAGGGCGGCCTGCATTTCAGCTCCGGCCGGCTCGGGCATCTGTGGAGTTACGTCAATGGGGTGGCCGAGGCCAATCCGGGCAAGACCTTGTTCATGTTCGGCAGCGACGGTTCCCAGCAGGAGGGCGACGATGCGGAGGCTGCCCGCTATGCCGTGGCCCGCGGGCTGAACGTGAAACTGTTGCTGGATGACAACAACGTCACCATTGCCGGGCACCCGGCAGAGTACATGGCAGGCTACGATCTGGCCAGGACCCTTGAGGGACACGGCCTGAACGTGCTGAGCTGCGATGGCGAAAACCTGCGCGAACTTTATGCCGCCATTCAGCAGGCGCTCACAGGCGCCGGGCCGGTGGCTGTGGTCGTCAAACGCAGCATGGCGCCCGGCGTCAACGGCATTGAGGGCTCGCCCAGGGGGCATGATGTGATCGCCTTGGATCTGGCGGTGCAGCACCTGCAGGCCCATGGCCATGCGGCTGCCGCGGAGCTTTTGCAGCAGAAGCGGGTCAAGACCCCGAAGCCGGCGCTCCTGGGCAGCAGCGGCGAGAGCGCCAAGGCCCGCGACGAGTTTGGCACAATCGTGGTGGATCTGCTGAAAAAGGAGAACAGGCCGGAGGACAGGGTTCTGGTGGTGGATTCCGACCTGGAGGGCTCCTGCGGCCTGCACCACATCCGCAAGGCCTTTCCCGGGCTGTATGTGCACGGCGGCATCATGGAGCGCAACAACTTTTCCGTGGCCGCGGGCTTTGGCAGCGAGCCGGGCCGGCAGGGCATTTTCGGCACCTTCGCGGCCTTTCAGGAAATGCTCCTCTCGGAGATCACCATGGCGCGCCTCAACCACGCCAACGTGCTCGCGCACTTCTCCCACTCGGGCGTGGACGAAATGGCAGACAATACCTGTCATTTTGGCATCAACAACTTTTTTGCCGACAATGGTCTGCCGGAAGGCGACACGACCCGCCTCTATTTCCCGGCCGACGCCCTGCAGATGCGCGCCATTCTGGAGACCGTGTTCTGGCAGCCGGGCCTGCGCTTTATCTACTCCACCCGTGCAGCCACGCCCTGCATCCTGGACGGGCAGGGCAGGCGCTTCTTTGGCGAGGCTTACCGTTTTCAGCCGGACAGGGACGAGGTGATCAGGGAGGGCAGGGACGCCTATATCGTGACCTACGGCGAAATGCTCTACCGGGCCCTGCACACGGTGGAGGAGATGAAAAGCGAAGGGCTGTCCGTAGGCCTGATCAACAAGCCGGTCCTGAATGTGGTGGATGAGGAGATGCTGGCCCGGCTGGGCAAAAGTCCTGCGGTGCTTGTGGTGGAAAGCCAGAATGTGAAGACCGGCCTGGGTGCGCGTTTTGGTTCCTGGCTTCTGGAGCGGGGTCTGACGCCGAAATACGGCCACATGGGTTCGGGCAGGCTGGGTCGGGGCGGTCTGGCCGAACAAATAGCGAATCAGGGGCTGGAGCCTCTTGACATCAAAAAACGGGTGCTTACCCTGCTGGCTGCTTGAGTGCTTTAGTTTTTTTCTGCTCCGGCAGGCCCTCTTCAGCGAGGCGCGCCTGCCGGAGCTTCATTTTTCCTCAAAGTTTCATGTCGTTGCAATTGATTGTTCCTCCAGAAGCGGGCAGCACCGGGGCGGCCGCTGCCCCTGCTCCCCAGGAGGCGGCGAATACGGCCCGACCCGCAGCGCCCCAGCCCGAACCACCCATCAAAAGCATCCTTGACTTCATTCAGCGCTATGTGGCGACGCTTTTGGCCGCTGGTTCGCAGACCGACCGTGTGGACCGCACCGCCGACCGCATTGCCCGGTCCTGGGGCTGTCAGTTGGAACTGGCCATTCTGTCGCACCACTTCATGCTTTCGGTTGTCAAGCCCTCCCCTGATGGGCAGACATCCGAGCGCCGCACCGCCGTAGCTTCCATAGTGTCCAGCGGGCCCAATTTCCAGCGCGTGGCGGCGCTCAACGCCCTGAGCTGGAACGTGGTGGATCAGGGGCTGACGCTCCAGGAGGCGGTGCAGCGTTTTGAAGCTGTCTGCGCTGTGCCCCCCATTCGCCCGGAGCTCCTGCAGGTGCTGGTGCCCTGCGCCAGCGCCGCGCTCTGCCGGCTTTTTTCGGGGACGCCTCTGGATATGACTCTCGTCTTTCTGGCCGCCTGGGTGGGTTTTTTCCTGCGTCGCAGGTTGGTTGCCTGGAGGGTGGACCTCAAAATCACCTTTGTGCTGTGCGCCTTCGTGGCTTCCATGCTGCCGGCAATGGGCATGATATGGCATTGGCCTGGCGCCACCCAGATCGCCCTGGCCACAAGCCCCCTTTTTCTGGTGCCTGGCCTGCCCCTGATCAATGCGGTGCTGGATCTTCTGGGTGGTCACGTGCTGCTGGGTGTTTCCCGCCTGATTCGGGCGGCGACCCTGGTGATCTGCATTGCTTTGGGCCTTTCGTTCACCATGCTGCTGATGGGAGTGGAAAGCCTTTGAATCTCGCGCTCTTGCTTCTGGAAAACGGCGTCTGTGCGGCTGTCGCCACCGTGGGTTTTGCAGCCCTGTCCCGGCCGACCAAGCAGATTGTCATCGTGGCCGCAATCCTGGCCGCATTGGGCCGCATGTGCCGTACCGGCCTGATGCAGGCCCATGTGGCCATCGCCCCCGCCACCCTGGTCGCGGCCATGCTGATCGCCCTGTGCAGCATGCCGGCCGCGCGCCGCTACCGTATCCCGGCCGAGATGTTTGCCTTTCCGGCGCTTTTGCCCATGGTCCCGGGCATGTTCGCCTATCAGGCCATTTTGAAGACCCTGCAGTTCATGGAGGTTGGCAACACGCCCCAGGGCCATACCCTTTTGGGTGATATTGTCTACAACGGGCTCGCCACCTTCTTCATCCTCTGCGCGCTGGCCATAGGCTCCACGGTGCCGCTTTTGATCTTCCACCCGGAATCCGCCCTGGGCCGGCTGCTGCCGCGCTTTTGCTCCAGGCGGCAGGCCGTTCAGGTTCAGACGGCCGGGTCACAGGGCAAGGAGCAGCTGGACGACGCGGCCGGGCCCCGATAAGCCGTGCTTTTCATGCCCTGTTCCGGATCAGGCTCTGCCGTTTTCGGCGGGGCCTTTTTTATTGCAGGACCGGCTCCTCTTTCCAGGACCTTGCCCCTGCGGCGGCATGCCAGGCAGGGGGAGCGCGGTCTCAGCTCTTTGTCACAATCGCCATGGCGTCGCCGTAGGAGAAGAAGCGGTAGCGCAGGCGCACGGCTGTCTCATAGGCGGCCAGGGTCCGCTCCCGGCCGGCCAGGGCAGCGACCAGGAAGAGCAGGGATGATTTGGGCAGATGGAAGTTGGTGACCAGATTGTCCACCACCTGAAAGCGGAAACCCGGGTAGATGTAGAGATTGCAGAGCCCGGCAAAGGCGGCTACCGGCCCCTCTGCGCCACAGCCCCGCGCTGCGGCGAATTCCAGGGTACGCGTACTGGTGGTGCCCACCGCCCAGACCCGGCGACCCGCCTTTTTGGCGGCATTGACCGCCTCCGCGCTCGCTGCCGGTACGCTCACCCATTCCGAATGAATCGGATGCGCGCGGATGTCCGCAGTCCTGACCGGCGCAAAGGTGCCGTAGCCCACGTGCAGGGTCAGGGGCGCCATGATGACGCCCATCCGCTCCAGCTCTGCCAGGAGTTCGGGTGTAAAGTGCAGGCCGGCCGTGGGCGCGGCGACCGAGCCGGTGTAACGGGCGTAGCAGGTCTGATAGCGTTCGCTGTCCTGCTGCCTGTGGCTTTCGTCCGTCCGCGTGATATAGGGTGGAAGGGGCATGCGGCCGCAGTCGGCCAGCACCTCTTCCAGCCGCTTTCCGGCCGGAAACCAGAGCCGCACGCCGGCAGTGCCGTCCTGGTGCAAGGCGGTCACCTCGGCCTGCAGCGCCGGGCCAAAAGAAAGCCGGGCCCCAATCCTCGCCCGCTTGGAGCTTTTCAGAAGCGCCCGCGCCGTGGCGCAGTGTTCGCTCTGCCCGGAAGCCTCCTCTGTCTCCGGAAATCCCAGGAGAAAGAGTTCTATCCTGCCGCCGCTGGCCTTGCTGCCCAGAAGTCTGGCAGGAAAGACCCTGGTATTGTTCAGGGCCAGGACATCACCCGCTCGGAACAGGCGGGGCAGGTCGTGAAAACGCCGGTGTTCCGGACCCGCCCCACAGGTATTCAGAACCAGCAGTCTGGAGCCGTCGCGGGCGGGCGCTGGTTCCTGGGCAATCAGCTCCGGCGGCAGAACATAGTCGTAGTCATCGAGGGAATAGGCAAAGTCGGCGTACATGGCAGCAGAAGAGTGGGCTTGCCGAAGCCAGCGCTTCAGGGTATTTTGGCAGGCCACGCTACAACGAAGCGCTGGCAAAAGCAAGCAGCGCTGGTCTTTTCAGGATGCCCTATGCTGCTCGTCACTGCCACGGATTTGGAAATGCAGGCCCTGACCGCCGCCTGTGTGCCGGCCCGCCTGCCGGAGCAGCGCCTGGTTTGCGGGGTGGGGCCGGCCGAGGCGGCCTTCCGGCTGGGCCTCTTTCTGGCCGCGGCCGGGGCCTCGGGGCAACTGCCCGATTGTGTCCTGAATATCGGCATTGCCGGCGCCTATCTGCATCCGGGTCTGCCTGCACCGGCGGTTCTGGATTGCTGTCTGGCGACCAGCGAAGTGCTGGGCGATCTGGGCAAATGCCAGCATGGGCGCCTGCTGCCGCTGCAGAGCGGATGCCATGACTTTTTTCCGCTGGATGCAGCCCTCGGAAGCCGCATCAGAAGCCGCCTTGAAGAGGCGGGCTTTCCGGTTGAAACCGGCCCCTTTGTCACCGTCAGTTGCGCCAGCGGCGATCGCGATCGGGCCGATCTGCTGCTGGCCCGCTATCCCGATGCGCTCTGCGAGAACATGGAGGGCGCGGCCCTGGCCCTGGCGGCCGCCCACTTTGGCCTGCCCTTTGCCGAGCTGCGCTGTGTCTCCAACGTGGTGGACGAGCCGGAGCGCCAGCACTGGTGTCTTCAGGCCGCCTGCGCCCGCTGCGGCGAGGTGGCGGCCCTTCTTTTCGAGGAGAAACATACATGGATCCCCTGAGTCTGGGCTATTCGCCATGTCCGAACGACACCTATATTTTCAATGCCCTGGTGCACCGCCTGATTCCCTACGCCGGGCCGGAACTGGCGCCGCCGGTCCTGGACGACGTCGAGACCCTGAACGCCTGGGCGATGCAGGGCCGATTCGATATCACCAAGCTTTCCTGCCATGCCTACGGCTATCTGCGTGACCAGTACCGCGTGCTTTCCGCAGGCGCGGCGCTGGGCCGGGGCTGTGGCCCGCTTCTGGTCACCCATCATGGCGACAAGGCCGCGGATCCGGCAGGATGGCGCGTTGCCATTCCCGGCCGCTACACCACGGCCGCACTCCTCCTGCAGCTCTATCTGCCCGGCTGCACCACGACGGTCATGCGTTTTGACCGCATCATGGATGCCCTGGAGCAGCAGAGCGTTGACGCCGGTCTTATCATCCACGAGGGCCGCTTTACCTACAGGGACCGTGATCTGCTCTGCGTTCAGGATCTGGGCGAGTGGTGGGAGCGGGAAACCGGCTTTCCCATTCCCCTGGGCTGCATTGCCATGAAAAGCGGCCTGGGCCAGGACCTGCACGATGCCGTGTCCGTAGGCATTGTCCAGAGCATCCGTTGGGCTGAGGCCCATCCCGATGCCTGCCTGCCCTATATCCGCGCACACGCACAGGAGCTGGCGCCCGGGGTGATCCGGAGCCACATCGATCTCTATGTCAACAGCTTCTCGAAAGACCTGGGCCCGGAGGGGCTGGCGGCCATCGATGAACTGATACGGCGCGGCCAGGCCATTGGCCTGCTTCCGGTGGTGTAGGCATGCAGGGCAGGGCGTCCGTTCCGGCAGATTCCGGCCGGCCCGGTGCAGCCGGCACGCCGGTCCCGCCACTCGATCCCGGCCTTGTGCAGCGCTTCGGCCTGATCTTCAGCCGCTGCCCCTACGGCTTCGATCAGCCCGCGGTCTATCATCAGGCCGGGTTCATGCACCTGAATTCCCAGACAATGGGGGCACTGCTGGAAAACGGTTATCGCCGCAACGGCAACCACATGTATACCATGCACTGCCCTGGCTGCCGGGGCTGCGTGTCCATCCGCCTGGACCCGGCACAGTTCAGGCCAAACCGCAACCAGAAACGGGTGTGGCGCAAGAACCAGGACATCGTGGTCCAGCCCGGGCCGCTGCTCATGTCGCGGGAGCATCTGAGCCTTCTGGACAAATTCCTGCGCATTCGTTTCCACAACCAGGACAGTCAGGCGGAAAGCTATTACAGCCAGTTTTTTCTCACCACCATCAGCCCCTGTTTCGAGCTGCGCTACTGGGCGGACGGCGTGCTGGTGGGCGTTGCCATTGTGGACGCCACGCCGGAATGGCTGAATGCGGTCTATTTCTACTTTGACCCGGACCAGGGCTGGCGCAGTCCGGGCACCTTCAACATTCTGAACCTGGTGCACTTCTGCCGCCAGCACGGCATTCCGAAGCTGTATCTGGGCTACTGCATCGAGGGCCTTTTGGCCATGGCCTACAAAAAGGCCTTCAGGCCCCATGAGCTGCTGCTGCAGGGCCAGTGGCGGCGCATTGCCTGAAATCGCCGCCACTGGCCCTGCCGGCGTGTGGGCAAAAAAAGCCCCGGGCAGTTTCCTCTGTCCGGGGGGGCTTGGCAGGAAGGTTCTGATCGCTCTTACAGGCTGTAGCTGTGCAGCCAGTTGGCATGTTTTAGGTTTTCGCCCCTGACAATCCTGAAGAATTCGGCCTGCAGGCGTCTGGTGATTGGGCCGGCCGGGCCGATCTCCCGCCTGTCCAGCTCGCGGATGGGGGTCAGCTCCGCCGCGGTGCCGGTAAAGAAGGCCTCATCCGCAATGTAGAACTCGTCGCGGGTGAACTGCTGCTCCTCGACCGTGTAGCCGAGTTCCCGGGCGATTTCGATGATGGACAGCCTGGTGATGCCGCCCAGAATCGAGGTCAGCGGCGTGGTCTTGATGATGCCGTCTTTGACGATGAACACGTTCTCGCCGGTTGCCTCGGACACAAAGCCCGCGGTGTCCAGCATGATGGCCTCGTCGTAGCCGTCTTCCCTGGCCTCTATTTTGGCCAGGATGGAGTTGATATAGTTGCCGGCCGCCTTGGCCTTGGACATCAGGGTGTTGACATGGCTGCGGGCAAAGGAGCTGGTCTTGACGCGGATGCCCTTTTCCAGCGCATCCGCACCCAGATATGCGCCCCAGGGCCACACGGCAATGATGGTGTGCACCGGATTGTCGCCCGGATACACGCCCATTTCACCGTAACCCGCAAAGGACAGCGGCCGGATATAGGCTGCGCTCATCCGGTTGGCCTTCAGCGTCTCCACACAGGCTTCGGCAATCTGCCCGGCCGTAAAGCCCAGATCCATGCGCAGAATCTTGGCCGAGTTGATGAGGCGCTGGGCATGGTCTTCCAGCCTGAACACCGCGGATTGGCCGTTTGCGCAACTGTAGGCGCGGATGCCCTCGAAGACGGCACTGCCGTAGTGCAAGGCATGGGTGAGTACATGAACCTGGGCCTGATCCCAGGGAACCAGCCTGCCGTCAAACCAGATGAATTCGCTTGTTTGCATATCTCCTCCGTAAAAAGCGACGGCCAGCCGATGCCGGCCGCGTGGGCACAATCAACGGTAACTGAATACCATGGCATCCTTTTTGCGGTCAACCCGGGCAGTGCCGCCTTTCACCAGTTTGCCGAAAAGAATTTCCTCGGTGAGCGCGTTGCCGATTTCCTTCATGATCAGGCGGCGGAGCGGCCGGGCCCCATAGGCCGGTTCATAGCCCTTCCCGGCCAGCCAGCGCCGGGCCGCGGGGGCCAGCTCGATGTGCACGCGCTTTTCGGCGAGCTGGGCCTGCAACTCGGCCACCATTTTGTCAACCACCCGCTCCACAATCTCCATGGCGAGCGGTTTGAAATGGATGGTCGCATCCAGGCGGTTTCTGAACTCCGGCGGGAACAGGTTTTTGATGGCCTTCTGTTCCTTGCCGCTGGAATCGCCCAGAAAGCCGATGCTGCGCTCGCTCAGTTCCCGCGCGCCCGCATTGGTGGTCATAATCAGAATCACCTTGCGGAAATCCGCGCGTCTGCCGCTGTTGTCGGTGAGGGTGGAGTGATCCATGACCTGCAGCAGAATGGAGAAGATATCGGGATGGGCCTTTTCGATTTCATCCAGCAGCAGCACCGAGTAGGGGTGCTTTCTGATGGCATCGGTCAACAGGCCGCCCTGATCGAAGCCCACATAGCCGGGGGGCGCGCCGATGAGCCGGGCCACCGCATGCTTTTCCATGTATTCGCTCATGTCGAAGCGCTCGAAATGAACGGAAAGCGCGCTCGCGAGCTGGCGGGCCACCTCGGTCTTGCCCACCCCGGTCGGCCCGGCGAAGAGGAAGGAGCCGGTGGGCGAGTTGGGATTGCCCAGGCCCGCGCGACTGCGCTTCACCGCCTGCACCAGGGCGGCAATGGCCTCGTCCTGCCCGAAAATGAAGGATTTCAGCCGTTCCTCCAGATAACGCAAGTCTTCCACGTCGCTGTGGAATCTGCTGGCCACCGGCACCCGGGCCATGCTGGAAACCACCGCCTCCACGTCGCGCACGGTCACGGTTTTGCCCGTCTTGCCGGCCAGCCGGAAGGCCGCGCCCACTTCGTCCATGACGTCAATGGCCTTGTCCGGCAGAAAGCGGTCGTTGATATGCCGCTGGGCCAGCTCGGCCGTGGCCGTGATGGCGTTTTTGGCGTAGCGGATCTGGTGGTGCGCCTCGTACCGGGGCTGCAGGCCGCGCAAAATGGCGCAGGTGTCTGCCACGCTCGGTTCCTCGATGTCCAGCTTCTGAAAGCGGCGGGCCAGCGCCCGGTCCTTCTCGATCTGGTTCTTGTACTCTTCGTAGGTCGTGGAGCCGATGCAGCGCAGGGTGCCGGACTGCAGGGCCGGTTTCAGCAGGTTGGAGGCGTCCATGGAGCCGCCGCTGGTCGCGCCCGCACCGATGATGGTGTGCATCTCGTCGATGAAGAGGATGGCCTTGTCCTTGGCTTCGATCGCGGCCACCACCTCTTTCAGCCTTTTTTCGAAATCGCCGCGGTACTTGGTGCCTGCCACCAGGGTGCCCATGTCGAGCATGTAGATTTCCGCGCCCGAGAGCAGATCCGGCACCAGTTCCCCGGGATCCGGCTGCTCCTGTTTGCGGGCCAGGCTGTCGTTGTGGATGCGCAGGGCCAGTCCCTCGGCCATGGCGGTCTTGCCCACGCCCGGCTCGCCCACCAGGAGCGGATTGTTCTTCCGCCGGCGGCAGAGAATCTGCATCATGCGGTTCAGTTCCCGGTCCCGGCCGATCAGGGGATCGATTCTGCCCTCTGCCGCGCGCCGGGCAAAGTTGACGGTAAATTCCTCCAGCGGATCCCCGCTGGGCCGCTCACCGGTCTTGCGCGGCTGGCCGCCTTCATCGGGAGAGCGTTTCGCATCGGGCCGCATGTGTTCCGGCAGACCGTGGGTGATATACTCCACCACCTCCATGCGGCCAATGCCTTCGGTGCCCAGAAAGTAGACGGCATAGGAGTCCTGCTCGTTGAAGATGGCGACCAGCACGTCTCCGGGGTCCACCTCCTTTTTGCCGCAGCTCTGCACGTGGTTCACGGCCCGCTGCAGAACCCGGTTGAAGGCCAGGGTCTGGGCCGGCTCGCCCGCCTCGCCTTTCAACACCGGCATGTTGCCGTTAAAGAAACGTTCCAGCCGTTCCTTCAGATTTTCGTTGTTGCCGCCACAACTTTCGATGATGTGTCGCGCCAGCTCGTCATGCAAAAGGCCGTAGAGCATGTGTTCCACCGTGACATACTCGTGGCGGTGCTGCTTGGCTTCCTTGATGGCCTTGATCAGGGCCAGTTCCAAATCCTTGCTGAGCATAGGGGTGCCTCCCAGCGATAAAAGGGCTCAGGTGTCCCGTTCCAGGGAACAGCGCAGGGGAAACCGGCTCTTCTTGGCCAGCCGGTGCACGGTCACCACCTTGGTTTCGGCGATTTCCCGGGTATAGGTTCCGGCCACGCCCTGGCCGTCATGGTGCACATTCAGCATGATGCGGGTCGCCTCTTCGCTGTCCTTGTCGAAGATGCGCTCCAGGATCATCACCACGAATTCCATGGTGGTGTAGTCGTCGTTGTGCAGCAGGACCCGGTACATGGGCGGTTCCTGTACCTGCTCCCTGCTGATGGTTTCGGTTTCGCCCTTGCGGATTGTACTGTTTTCGGCCATGGTTTTTCTGCCTGGGCAGGGGATGGGCGCATGCATCCGGAGTGCATGCAGGTTTTTTTCACGGCCGGACAAAAGAGGCCGGCTCCGGCTGAATTTTAATGCGGGCCGTGGATTTTGCAAGAGCGGACGGCAGAGCCGATCCAGCAGTCTGAGCGCCTGTTTTCGGGGGCAGCATGGCGGTCAGGAGCCAGTGCAGCACCAGTTCCGGTGGGATCGCCGAGTTTTTGAGCCGCAGTTCTGCCTGCAAAAGCAGCCGCATCCAGGCAAGCAGGCGCGGCAGGGGGAGTTTGGCGGCAGCCGTGAACTGGGTGTACAGGGCATAGGGATGGCCGTCCAGGAGCTTTTTCAGGTCTGCCCGCTCCCGCAGGCTCGCCAGCCTGTTCTGAAAGTCCGCATAGCGGCTCTGCGGGCTGAGGCCGGCCTCGCCACCTGCCATGAGCGCACGGAAGAGCAGCATCTTGCGCACCGCATTGCGGAGAATGGCCAGGGGAATGAGCGGGAACACCCCATCTTCGAAGAGGCGCGCCAGCACGCCGAGCGCTTCCGGCAAATCGCCCCTGCCGACCGGATCGCTCAGGGCGTAGACCGCCTCTTCTTTGGAGCGGCCTACGAGTTCGTCCAGGGCCTCCCGGGTAATGAGCGGCTCATTGCCCACAGAGAGCATGAGCTTCCACAGCTCGTTCTCCACAGCCGCCGGGTGAAAGCCGACCCGCTCCAGCAAAAGCGCCACGAGTTCCGGCGCCATTTTCTTGCCGCCTGCCTTCAATGTGTCCCTGACGATGTGCTGCAGGATCGGAAGCTGGGCCCGCTGGGCCTGGGCGCCTGAACCTTCGGGAACGCTGCAATCGATCACGGTTGCATGCTCCTTCAGATACCTGTACAGCTTCTTGCGCTTGTCCACGCTCCCGGACAGGAAGATCAGCACATTCTGGGGGGGCAGGCCCTGGGCCAGGAGCGCGGCGAGCCGCTCGCCCGCCGCGTCCCCGGAACTCCGGCTCTGGCTGCCCTGTTCCGCCATGGCCCGCAGGTAGGGCCGCGTCCAGTCCAGGCTCTCGCCGGGACGATCAAAATCGAAATGCTGCCGCCACTCCGCCGCTGTCAGGCCCGAAAGCGCCTCTTCTTCGGGCTCCAGACCTGCGCCGCGCACAAAGGCGAGCAGCGCCCGGCGGATGCCGTCTTCCTGGCCCGCGGTTTTGGCCTTGCTCACCTTGTCCCACAGTCTGGAGCATTCGGTGCTGGCGGCCAGCAGCTCGCTGTCCGTGATCCGAAATACCTGCCTGCCGCCAAAAAGGCTGAAGGTGGCGAGCTTGTTGAAGGTGCTCTGATGATCTTCCCCTTCGCCCTCGATGAGATGCAGCTCGCCGCCCCCGGCCAACAGCGCCTTTTCGACGAGCGCCAGCGATTTGCGGCAGAGATAGGATTCCCCGAAGAGCAACACGGCCCCAACCGGTGTTCCGGGCAGTGTCTGCAGCCAGGCCGCAACCTGTTCCGCTTTGATGAGCGCCATGCTTCAATTGCCGTAGCGCACCGGTCGACCGACGTCCTGCGGCTGCACCCGCTGGTTTCTGGGAATGTACACCGGGCCGCCGTCCGCCCGGGGCAGAATCTGTTCCTGCTGTCGGTACTGGAGGGCGCGGCTGGTTCCGCGCTGGCCCTGACTCATGCTCTGGCCGCCGATGCTGCCGCTCACCCCATCCTCGTCCAGGATTTTGTGCAGAATGGCGGTCAGGGAACCGGGCTGCAGATAGTCCTGGCCGCGGCCGCCGGCAAAGATGGCGGCGGTCTGCTGGGCCACCTGTTTCCAGGAGGGTGAACCGGCAGTTCTGGCCACGATTTCACAGAAGCTCTTGTTGTAGGGATCGTTGATCATGGCCAGACCCGTGCCGATCGAGGCCAGCAGGTCCACCCGGCTCTCGAAGAGCCGGGTCAGGGTGGTGTAGACCTTGACGCCGCCGCAGGAGCCGAGACTCAGGAAGCGCTGCTTGTTCTGCAGGTCGGCCGGCGTGATCTGGCCTTCCTCGATCAGCTCCTGCAGCGGTTCGATGATCTGCTCGGAGCGCCAGTAGCTGTGGCCGCGCTGGGCCAGCATTTCATCGCCCGAGAGAATGAAGCGCCGCAACAGTTCCTTCTGGGTTTCCTTGTCGGAATACACGAACTGGGTATTCACGATCTGCACGCCGCCCACGGTCCTGACAAAACTGATGGCGCAGCGCCGGTTGCGCATGGCGGAGAAGAGCGCACCCGGCGCGCCGCCCGTGCCGCAGACGCCGCCGATGCTGTACTGCCTGGAGGGCTCGATTCGGTAACCGGCCTTCATGAGCAGGTTGGCGTTGGAGGCAAAGGACTGGCGGCCGTCGTCGTCCGGATGGTACATGGAGAGCGAGGCGATCCTGTTGTCCCGCTTCCACTCGGCAAAGGGCGTGACCTGATACCTGTCCAGATTGACCCGGCTGCCCGGGGCGGCCAACAGTTGCACGATGCGCACCTGGGCCGCTGTCCCCAGAAGTTCGGGATAGTTCTGCTCGTAGTACTGCAGGATGACCCGCACGAGCTTGGCGGTCACCGGGTCGCCGCTCTGGCTTGCCCGGCCCATCAGGGCGATCAGGTGGCTTCGGGCCTCGGGCGTCAGCATTTTCAGGAGATGGGCGAAGGTGGCGGAGAAGAGCAGCACCGAATCCGGATCCTTGAAGGCCGAGCTGGCCACCAGATTCAGAATCTCCTTCTGCCGGGCGAAGTCCTGCGGGAAAAAGTCGGTGAGCTTGCCCTTTTGGGCATTGCTTGAAATGAAGTCCGACACAAAGCGGCTTTCCGGGTCGATACTGCGGAGGAAGCCCAGCAGATCGCCGCCGTTTCTCCGGGCTATGCGCTCCTTCATCACCGGCACGATGATGTCGCGGAAGGAGGAGTCGTAGAGTTCGCTGCCCTGGGCCAGCACCACGTACATCCCGGCCGTGGGCAGGTCCCGGGCGGCCTGCGAACGTGCGGCCGAGGTGGCCTGGCGCAGCACGGCCACATTGCCGCCGCCAAAGGCGCCGGCAAAACGGGAGCGGGTGACAGGGTCGAGCCGGTTGAACAGGTAGCGCAGGTTCTGGGACGACATGCTGTTCAGGGTGCCGGCGCTGTATTCGTAACCGTTGTCGTTTGTCACCGCATGCAGGTTGTTGATCTTCCAGATGGCCTCTTCCGCACCGTCGTACAGACCCTTCAGGAGCACGGATTTCTGCCGGCCCTGCAGGCGGTCATATATCGCCTCCTGCTGGGACGTGGGCAGGGCGAAATAGTTTCTGAGCCAGGCCAGGGCCTCTGACCCGGAAACCTCCCTGTTCTTGAAGAGGGAACGCGCGTTCCAGACATTGACATCGTCCATGCGCTCGATCAGTTCCATGCCCGCCATCATGAGTTCCGGGCCCATGCCCGGCACTTCGGCATAGGTAATGAGCGCCTGGGCCTGCTTCTTGCCCATCCGGCTCAGGGTGGGCAGGCCGCGGGCCGCGGTGTCGACACTCATGCCGGGCACGGCAAAAAAGGAGCGGGCCGCCTTGTTGACCAGCGGCGAGGATGCATTCAACTGCGGGATGATCTGCAGGGCATGATCGATGGTGGCGCCGCGCATGGCCGCGAAGCTGCGGAAGGTCAGACCCGAGGCGAAGCTCAGGGATGAAATGGCCTCGATGGCCGGCATCACGTGCTGGGCGCCAAAGCCCGGTATGTCCGCCAGGGCCTCGTAGGAGCGGGCCTGCTCAAAGGAAAAACGCTGCACGGCCAGTGCTTCGCCCGCCTGCCGGATCAGGCCGTCGTCTGCGCCGCGGGTGGCGCATATCTTGCGAAAGATGCGCTGGGAGTTATAGTTCATACTGCCAACCAGGGCCTCTGCCGGGTCCCTGTGGCCCGCCTGCTCGCAGGCAGCCACGGTTTGCCGGGCGCTGACCGCATCAGCCGGGTTCGTGTCCGCAGCATGAAGGGGCGCCGCGTTCAGAGCCGGCAGACAGAACAGCCCCAGAACGCCAAGCAGTGTTTTGGCGCAGGCGTATTTTCTGACGAGGTACTTGGTGGTCTGCATGGAAAAATCCTGTATGAAATTCACTGTCCCTGATGGGGCCTGACTATCCTGCTGACTCCAGGGGGCGGCAGGCATGTGCGAGCTGAACGACAAAGCCACCTATGTACACCAGCGCACCCTTTGCTTCAATCATTTCCACAGCCTTGCACCCGCAATGAACCGGACTCTGATCGTTTTCGGCATCCTGCTGCTCGTGGCCGGTCTGGGCTGGCCCTGGCTGAAGCAGTTGCCCCTGGGCCGTCTGCCGGGCGACCTCCATATTGCCCGGGCCTCCTGCCGCCTGTTCCTGCCGCTCACCACCTGCCTCCTGCTGAGCGTCCTGCTCTCCCTTGTACTGTGGTTCATCCGGAAATAGGGGAACAGAGAAACGGCGGCTTTGCAGCAGCTCTGCCGGCTCGAGAATTGCCGCGGCGAGCGCAGGCCGCTTGCCGCTTTTTTCCCGGCAAACGGGGGACCGCCCACCGGAACCGGGGACTGCTGTGCGCCCAAACTGCTGCATGCGGCCCGGGAGCAGGGCCTGGTGCCCTTTGCCATGGCGGAATTTTTCTGGGGTAGCAGCGCTCCCGGACGCCCCAGAAGCCACGGCCAGTTCTACCTGCCCTGCGTCGAAAAGTGTCAGCCCATTCTGGGCTTTCTGCTCTGCGGCCTTGAGGCAAAAGGATGATGAACAGCATGCCTGAAAAATACTGCCTGTGCTCATGGCCTCCGGGCACGCACTTATTGCTTTGTAGTCATGCCTGCCGCCGATTCCGGTTCTGGCCTTGAGCTGCTCTACCTGGACCGGCACTGTGCGGTGGTGGACAAGCCGGGCGGGCTGCTGGCCGTGCCAGGCCGCGGGCCGGACAGGGAGGACTGCGTCACCTCCCGCCTGCAGCGGCTCTGCCCCTGGTGCATAGGGCAGCCCGCTGCCCACCGGCTGGACATGGACACCTCCGGCCTGATGGTTCTGGGTCTGAGTGCCGTGGCGCAACGCCATCTTTCCGCCCAGTTTGCCTCGCGCTCGGTGCAGAAAGGCTATGTCGCGCTGCTGGACGGGCCTGTGGCGGGCACATCCGGGACAATCCGCCTGGCCTTCCGGCTTGGATCCTGAAAACAGGCCGTACCAGATTTATGACCCGGTGCAGGGCAAAATGGGGCTGACCCTGTGGAAAAAGCTGTGGCAGGAAAAGGGGAAAACCTGTATGGCCCTGTACCCGCACACCGGCCGTACCCACCAACTGCGCCTGCACACGAGCCACCCTCTGGGGCTCGGCTGCCCCATCGTGGGCGACCGGCTGTACGGCAGTGGCCGGACGGCCGGCCAACTCTGCCTGCATGCCGCGTTTCTGGCCTTCCGTCATCCAGTCAACGGCCGGCTGCTGCGTTTTTATTCACCGCCGCCCTTTCTGGACGGGGCAGCGCTCGCCCGTCTGGCGGACGATTGGCTCGTGTAAGGGCTCGGAGCGCCAACCTGGAGGCCAACCATGTCGCTTGTCCTGTACACCCTTGCCGCTTTGTGCATGCTGGTCGGTCTGGCCGGCACGGTCCTGCCCGTGATTCCGGGCTTGCCCCTCATGTTTGCAGGCATGCTGCTTGCCGCCTGGACCGGGGGCTTTGCCCAGGTGGGGCTGTGGCCGCTGTCGCTGCTTGGCCTGCTGACCGTCTTCGCGGTACTCATGGATTTTTGGGTCACCGCTTTGGGCGCGCAAAAGGTGGGGGCCAGTAAAAAGGCGGTCATGGGCGCGGCGCTGGGGGCGCTCGCGGGTCTCTTCTTTGCGCCCTGGGGCGTGTTCATCGGCCCCTTCGCGGGCGCGGCCATTGGCGAACTCCTCCATCAGGACAGCCTGGGACAGGCGGCCAGGGTGGGTTTTGGCACCTGGATGGGGCTGCTCTTCGGCGCTCTGCTCAAGCTGGCTCTGGCCTGCACCATGCTGGCCATTTTTGCGCTGGCCTGGCTGTTCTGATCACTGGCGGATAATCTGGGTATCGGCCGGGGTTGTGATGCTGCGGAGCTCGGCAATGCGCGCCGTGTCGCTGGGCCTGATGCTGTCAAAGCGCATGCCGTCAAAACTGAGCTCGGTCAGGGCCTCGAAGTGGTCTTCCATCAGAATCCGTTCGATGCGAGCCTCCCTGTTCAGCCAGATCTGGGCCCGCTTGAGTTGGGATTGGGGATTTTTGGGCACCAGCACCAGCGCCTGCAGGCCGGCCGGGGCCGGATCGAGCTGAAAGTCAGGATCGCCCGGGGCAACCGTAAAGGTCGCGGTCAGGGTGCTTTTGCCGGTGAAGAGCGCATAGGCCATGTCCGTGTCCGCGCCGGCTGCCGGGCTCACCAGCATCTGCCGGTCAACAGGGGTATAGATGCGGATTTCCCGGCCATCGTTCACAATGGTCTGCACCACGGGCAGGGCATACTCCCAGCGGATGACACTGTCGCCCGTGCTGGTCGGCCGGAAAAAGAAGGCCTTGCCCCGTCCCTCGCGCACCCGGCCGCCGGTTCTGCTTTTCTGCCTGAAATTGCATTCCAGACTCTGGGTTTTGGCATAGTTCCGCCCGACTTTGACGAGCAGGGCCTCCAGTTCCTTCTGGCCGGGCTCGGCCTGCGTCGTTGCTGTGGCCCAAAGCGGCCAGACGAGCAGCGCCAGCAGCGCGGCCAGTGCACATACTGCTTTCGTAGACTTAGACATTGACCTTCTCCAGATGGACTGGCCGGCCAAAGATGGCCGCAGCCAGCGAGCCGACCGGCGCAGGCAGGTCGGAGACATAGTAACGGTTGGCAAGGCCCGGCGCACGCAGGGCGGCATAGAGGGATGGCCGCGCGTCCAGCAGTTCCTTCAGGTGTCGGGCCACTTCGCCCGAGGAACTGACGATGCGCACCCTTTTGCCGATGCGCGGGCCAATGATGCCGGTGAGCAGCGGATAATGGGTGCAGCCCAGAATGAGGGTGTCGATCTGTCTGTTCCTGAGCGGCCGGAGATAGCTGCGTACAATCGTTTTGGTTTCCCGCCGGTCGAGCCAGCCCTCTTCCACCAGCGGCACCAGGAGCGGGCAGGCCTGGGAAAAGATGCGGCAATCCGGCCGGATTTCCTGCAGGCGGGTGGCATAGACGCCGGAATTGACCGTGGCCCGGGTGCCGATGAGGCCGATGCGGCTGTTTTGGCTGAGCCGGGCTGCCGCTTGCACGGCCGGGCTGATGACGTCAATAAGCGGCAGCGAATAGCGTGCCGCCAAGGCGCCCGAGGCAGCACTGGCCGCGGAATTGCAGGCGATGACGATGATTTTTGCCCCCTGCTTCAACAGGAAATCCGTGTTGCGGCAGGCATACTCGATGAGCATTTCCGGGCTTTTCGATCCGTAGGGCGAATGGGCCAGATCACCGAAATAGACGTAGGGCAAATCCGGCAAAAGCTGTTCAATCGCCCGGGCCACGGTCATGCCGCCAACACCGGAATCAAAGATGCCGATCATGTTGCCCTACAAAAAACAGAGGAACGGCTGGGGCAGCCGGGAAGGAAAAGGCTGAACCCTTGGCAGCTGCGCAAGGGATTCAGCCGGAAACAGGAAACCGGGCAGAGCCGAGCTCCACCCGGGGCACGACGAAAAGCCTATTACTTGTTCTTTGCGGAACGGGCATCCAGATACTTGCGAAGATTTTCCGGCAGACCTCTCTCCTTGCCCGATGCGGAACGCTTCTCGGACAGCGTCTTGGAGCAGAGGGGCTGGCGGGCCGAAAGGCCGTACTTCTTGCGGTAGGTCTTGGAATTTAGCCCATGGGAGGCCAGATGCTTGGGGGACAGCATCCTGAATTCCTGCCCGCACTCCATGCAGATGATCTTGTTCTTCTGGATGGATTTTTTCGGATCAGCAATGGGGGCCGCATTACCCTCCTGCTGCTCGGTATCAGCGCCGTTTGTCTCGGCTTCCTGCAAAGATTTCAGCGTTTGGAAGATATCGGTGCAGGCACTTTTTATTTCATCCAACGTCATCTGTTTGCTGGAAATCTGGGATTGAATGATCTCCTGGGTCATTTCCACAAGCGTCTTGGCCATTTTCTCAACTCCTGACAAAAATTGCATAAAGGGAAAGTGATTTTTCAGTTATGGCTCTCTTATAATAACTCATTTTTCTTTGTCAAGTATCTTTTCTGCATCATTTGGTTTTTTGTGTTCCGGCTATCGGCAGCCCAGGTATGCTTTCTGCCGCAGCCAATGTCACCAACAGTGAAAAGCACCGGAACAATCTTTGGCATCGTGCTTCACAATGCCTGGCACCTCATGCTTTCACCGGCAATACTGCAAACAAAAAAACGGAGCGCCTGGGCTACAGGCACTCCGTCTTTCATGCTCCGGCAGGGCTGCTATCTGACCAGATGCTCCAATCCAGGGGCCGGAAAATCCTGGCACAGTTCTTTTATTTCATCTGCAACTTTGGCCTGCACCGCCGTATCATCGCAGTGCTGGATAACCGTATCGATCCACTTGCCGACCTGCTCCATCTGCGCTTCCCTGAAGCCGCGTGAAGTGACGGCCGCAGCACCAAGCCGGATGCCACTTGGATCAAAGGGTTTTCTGGTATCAAAAGGTACGGCATTGCAATTCAGCACCAGCCCGGCTGCATCCAGCGCCTTGGCTGCGGTCCGGCCGGAAACGCCCTTGTTGTTCAGATCGACCAGAATCAGATGGTTGTCCGTGCCGCCGGTCACCAGATTGTACCCCCTGCTTACGAGTGCGGCAGCCAATGCCTGCGCGTTGTTCACCACCTGCGCCGCATATGCCTTGAAGGCAGGGGATGCCGCCTCTTTCAGCGCCACGGCAATGCCTGCGGTCGTGTGGTTGTGCGGTCCGCCCTGGCAACCCGGGAATACGGCCTTGTCGATAGCCGCCGCATGCTGCTCCTTGCACAGAATCATGGCTCCGCGCGGCCCGCGCAGGGTCTTGTGTGTTGTGGTCGTGACCACATCCGCATAGGGCAGGGGCGAGGGGTAGACGCCGCCCGCAACCAGGCCGGCAAAATGCGCCATATCAACCAGGAGCAGAGCCCCGGCCTCGTCTGCAATCCTGCGGAAGCGTTCGAAGTCCAGAATTCGCGGGTAGGCGGAAAAGCCGGCGATCAGAATCTTCGGTCTGCAGGCCAGGGCTTGTTCCCGCACCTTGTCGTAGTTCAGGATGCCGGAACGGTCCAGCTCGTAGGATTCGGCGTGAAAGAACTTGCCGGAAATGGAGACCTTGGCCCCGTGGGTCAGGTGGCCGCCATGGGGCAGGGCCATGCCCAGAATGGTGTCGCCGGGTTTGAGGAAGGCCAGATAAACCGCCAGATTCGCCGGTGAGCCGGAATAGGGCTGTACGTTTGCGTGCTCCGCGCCGAACAGCGTCTTGGCGCGCTCGATGGCCTTGGCTTCAACCTTGTCGATGAGCTGTTGGCCCTCGTAGTAGCGCTTGCCCGGATAGCCTTCGGAATACTTGTTGGTCAGCGCCGAACCAGTCGCCTCCATGACCGCGCGGCTGGTGTAGTTTTCGGACGCAATCAGACGAAT
This sequence comes from Desulfobulbus oralis, assembly GCF_002952055.1. Classification (NCBI taxonomy): domain Bacteria; kingdom Pseudomonadati; phylum Thermodesulfobacteriota; class Desulfobulbia; order Desulfobulbales; family Desulfobulbaceae; genus Desulfobulbus; species Desulfobulbus oralis. Next base: position 1,843,252 of record NZ_CP021255.1, read on the forward strand.
CTTCTCGTGCTGCCGCTGTTCTTCCTGGACAATGTATTCGTATATTTCCGGATCCTGTTCTCTCAGATAATGCATGACCACCCCTTGTAAAAGCTGACTGATTGGCTGTACCGGCACATGCCGTCCCAAAAGTTGGCTATCATAACCAAAGTTCAGGGAAATGCACAGGAGAAAGGCTGCTTCGTCTTCGAAAGATCAAGGAGACTTCTGTCTGTCTCCGGCGGGAATTCCGCAGCAGATTGTCTCCTTTGCAGAAGGGTTGAACTGCGGATGGTTTTTTTCAGGGTCTTCGTCCGGGTCGGAACCAGCTTGCTCTGTTGCAACGAGCAGGGCCGATACCGGCAGGCCAATGGCAGCGCCAAAGGGTGCTCAGTCCACGGTCTCGGAAGAGGGCCGGAAGCAGCCCGCGCTCTGGTCAATGCCCTGCAGGAGGATATCGGGCCGGGGGTAAAGACTGGCGATCAGGCCGCTCTGTCTGCGGTTGATGAGGAGCCGGATGGCGGGTTCCGGCCGGGTGAGCATGTCGTAGTCCGTGTCCGCGTCGCCGGCGACAAGCCAGGGCCGGGCCCTGATGAAGCGGTCGATGACCACGTTTTTGCCGTCCCGGAAGGTCAGCGGATAATCGGTTGCGTTTTCCGGCAGCAGCATGCCGTTGGCGTCGATTGCGGTGCGCACGCCAAAGATGCCTTCCGCCCGGAGCGGGAAGCCCAGTACCGGCGCTACGGTCTGCACCAGCCATTCGCTGCTGGCCGAAACCACGTGGCATTGCAGACCATGAGTCTGCAAAAAGCCCATCAGGTCGCGCATTTCTGCAAAGGGCCGCAGGCCGGTTGGCAGGGTGACTGAGATATGGCCCAGCGGCTCCGGCAAACAGGCCTCAAGGGACAGGGTGGCCAGCGGTTCGGCCACGAGCTGACGCAGAACCTGCAGGCCAAAGGCCCTGAGTTCGTCCAGCCGGTGGCCGGCCTGCAGCTTGGCCAGCAGGGACAGCACATAGCGCGGCCCCAGGTGCGGCGCCTTGCGGGCATTGCTCACAAGCCAGGCCAGCAGGGCCACAAAGGGGCCGTAGGCAGGGGCAGCCTTGGCTTCGGCATACCGACCGGCCTGAATGAGCGGCCAGAGCCCGCGGTAGCAGGAGAGCAGCGCTTCGCGCAGGAGAGGCCAGGGCCGGCCGGCGAGCACCGCGCCGTCTTCCGGGATGAGCGCTGCCAGCGTGTCCGGGCAGATGCGGTAGCGCAGTTCCAGCATCTGTACCCGAAACAGCGCCTGGCCGATGTCCCGGAACACGCAGGTGTTGTCAAAGTCGAAGACCGCGGCCAGGGCCAGGCCACGCTCCGCCGGCGGCGGCAGGGCGGCCAGGGCCGCCTGGATGCGGGCGTAATTTCCAGGCAGCCAGTTGCCCTGATGGGCCTGCGTCAGTTCTGTCATTGCCGCTTTCCCGGACCCTTTTATGAGCGCCAGGGCTCGCCAAGGCGTTCGCTGCTGATCCGGTCTTTGCGCAGTTCGGTTGGATCGAGAGCCGCCTTGCTTTCCGCGGGATAGCCGATGGCCACCATGGCGAGCGGCTGGAGATGCGGGGGCAGGTGCAGGATCCTGGCCACATAGTCCGGGGCGCTTTGCTGTTCGTCGTGCTCCCGGAGGCGCAACTGCACCCAGCAACTGGCCAGACCCAGGTCCGTGGCTTCGAGGTGCAGCAGAAAGGCAGCGATGGAGCAGTCCTCCACCCAGACGTCGCTGGCCGCGGTGTCGCCGCAGACCACAATGGCCAGCGGGGCGTGTTTCAGAAAAGCGGCGCCATGGGGCTTGGCTGCGGCAAGCTGGTCGAGCCGTTCCCGCTCGCGCACCACCACGAGCTGCCATGGCCATTTGCTCTTGGAGGAGGGTGCCAGCCGGGCCGCCTCCAGAATCTGGTTGATTTTTTCTGTCTCCACCGGCTGTTCGGTGTAGCGGCGGACGCTTCGGCGGGTACGGAGCAGATCGAGCAGCATGGCCTTCTCCTGTTGGTTGGGGCGTTGGGCCGCCTGCGCGGCAGACATTTGCTTGGTTTGTTGCGGCAAGAGGGTCAAAGCGGCTGAATATGCCCCGGGAGCGGGGTTGTTCAGCGGCATGTTCATGCGCGGATCAATTCCTCGCTCAACATCCTATCCGCAAAGTCCATGATGAAACGGCGCTGCTCCGGGGTGGCCATGGCGATGCAGGAACAGTGCAGGTTGTGGCTGCTGCGCACCAGCAGTTCAAAGCTCACCGAGTCCTTGCCCAGCACAACGGCGCAGTAGAAGGGCGCGCAGTCCTCGTGACCCGTCTGCGCCGGGCCCAGAAGTTCCGGCGGAATGGTCAGGAAAAAGACACCGTTGAGCGCGCCGGGCTTCAGGGTGCGCTTGAGGAAGCTGTCCAGATTGTCGCGCTCAAGGAAACTCAGTTCATCGATCAGATAGGAACGCATGGGGCTCCCGGGTGCTTTGGCCAGGCCTTATGCCCTGCCTGTTTGCGCCGCAACTGTACAGAAAGGCGGCACAAAAAACAAGGCGCAGTGCATCTGGAGGGAGCAGTCTTTCCGGGCAAGGCGCGGAAGGACCGTGAAGACGCCCCTGGCCCCCTTACAGAACACTGCCGGCTTTTTCCCATCCAGAGACGTCCATGCAGATGATGGCCGAAGCATGTTCTTCCCGATAAAATCCGGGCTTGGGCAAACAAAAAAAAGCCTGCCGCTCTCGCGAGTGGCAGGCTTTTTCATATGGCGGAGAGAGAGGGATTTGAACCCTCGGTGGAGTATAACCCCCACACTCGCTTAGCAGGCGAGCACCATCGGCCTCTCGGTCATCTCTCCCGAAAAATCGGCGTTTATCCGGGCCTCGTGGCGGAGGGAGTAGGATTCGAACCCACGGTGCTTGCGCACAACGGTTTTCAAGACCGCCGCCTTCAACCGCTCGGCCATCCCTCCAGGCGGGATGTTCATACCATTTCGCTCAGGCGCTGTCAACAAGGAGGCCGCGGTCAGGAGCGGTGCAGGGCAAATTTATGGTCCACACAGGCTGCGCCGCGGCCCCATGCCCCCGTATGCCGTTCGATTTTGCGCTTTTTCCGGACACAGACCGTGTGGCCGCCCGCTCTGATCAGGCCATTGGAAAATTCCGGGCCGGCGCTTATAGTGGAGCCCTGCAAACAGGACAGGGCCGAAGCGGCCACCACGGTGGCAACGGTCTGCGCATTGTCCGGCACAAGATCCGCCATGAGGCATGGATCCAGGAAACGACAAGTTCAGGCAGGAGGGCAAGAGCCATGCGTTTGTTGGTGCATCTCTGCTGTGGGCCCTGCGCGGCCTATCCCATGCCGCGGCTTCTGGCTGCGGGCCACAGCGTACAGGGTTTTTTCTTCAACCCGAATATCCATCCCTTTCAGGAATTCCGCAGGCGCCTGGATGCCCTGCAAACGCTGAGCCGTCTGCAGGGCTGGGAGCTGGTGGCGGACGAGCGGTACGGCCTGACCGAGTACCTGCGGCAGGTGGTTTTTGACGAGGCCAGGCGCTGCCGCCACTGCTATGACATGCGGCTTGAGCGTACAGCCAGAGAGGCGGCCAGGGGCGGCTTCGATGCCTTTACCACCACCTTGCTGTATTCCAGATATCAGCAGCACGAGCTGATTCGCGAGCGCGCCGGTTTTTGGGCCGGGCGCTGCGGCGTGGCTTTTTACTACGAGGATTTCCGCGAGGGCTGGCAGCAGGGCATAGACGAGAGCATCCGGCTGGGCCTGTATAGGCAGGCCTATTGCGGCTGCATCTACAGCGAGCAGGAACGTTACGACAGGGAGTGGCGGCGGGCGGAAAGAGCGCGGCAGCGGGCGGCCCGTCTGGCTGCCGGGTAGTTGCGGGCCGCCTGTGTACGCATGCGGCGTGGCGGCCCGCTTCTCTTGCATCCGCCCTGACGGGGCGTTTTCAGCGGGGCTTAAAGGGTATAGAGAAAGCGTTTGATCCTGTGGGTCGCGGTCTTGCTGAAGGGCTCGGGCCATACCAGCACCCGGTTGATGCGGGAGCTGATGGGCAGGCTCTCGTTCACCTCCCGCCGCATTTCGTTCAGGAGCCGGTTCAGATATTCCTGCCGTTTGGCGCGGTGATCGCCCCTGGTTCTGCTGTCCAGCCAGTCGGCATCGGGATAGACCAGCGCCTCCAGAATACCCATGTTTTCCCGCACCAGCGATTCCTGCACAAAGGGCATGGCGTTGAGTTTGTGCTCGATGGCCTCGGGATAGATGTTTTCGCCGCTGGCAAGGACGATCACCGAGTTCAGGCGGCCGCAGATGAACAGATTGCCTGCCTCGTCCAGGCGGCCCAGATCGCCGGTACGCAGCCAGCCGTCCTCGATCAGGGCTGCTTTGGTCGCTTCAGGGTCGTTCAGATAGCCCTGCATGATGTTTGGCCCCTGGGCCTGAATCTCGCCGATGCCGGTTTCCGGGTCAGGGTTGTCGATCCGCAGCCGCACGTTGCGCACCGCTTTGCCGGTCGAGCCCGGGGCAATGCCGGGGTCGCCGACGGGACCGGCCGCCAGCAGCGGCGAGGCCTCGCTTACGCCATAGCCAACCACAAAGGGCAGACCGGCCTGGAGCAGAAAGCGCTCGATTTCCGGGTTGAGGGCCGCGCCGCCAATGCCCAAAAGCCGCAGGCGGCCGCCGAAAAAGTCCATCAGCCTGAGGCCCGCCTTGCGGAAAAACAGTTTCCTGATCGAATCGAAGCGGCAGAAAAAGCCCATCGTCCGGTTGTTCTCCAGTTGGGCCATCACCCGCTTCTTGTATATCTCTTCCAGAATCAGGGGCGCCACCAGCACGACCTGGGGCCGCTCGTGACTGCAGATCTTCTGTACAATCGCCGGAGTGGGCGTCCTGCCGACATAGGCGACCCGGCAGCCGCACAGCAGGGGCAGGAGCAGCCCCACCGTGAACTCGTAGGCATGGGAGAGCGGCAGCACCGACACAAAAACCGTGCCGGGCGCGAGCGCGATCAGGCCTGAGGCCGACTGGGCATTGGCGCAGAAATTGGCGTGCGAGAGCATGACGGCCCTGGGCAAGCCGGAGGCGCCCGAGGTGTAGAGAATGCATGCCAGCTCATCCGGCCCTACCTCGGGAAAGGGGTCCTGATTGCCGGATTTCAGGAGTCCATAGCCTTCCTGCAAAAAATCGTCAAAGGCAAGGGGGGAGAGCAGACCAAGGGGGTCCTGGGCATTGTCCAGAGTGATCAGCGTTTCGAGCTGGTGCTGCAGGTCATAGATCTTGTCGAGCTGTTTCCCGGTGACAAAGAGGGTGTCGCAGCCAGCCTGGTTCAGCATATGGCGGAGGTCCATGGCCGGCGTTTCCGGAAAAACGGGCACCACGGCGGCGCCCAGACGCACCGTGGAGAGCCAGGCTATGACCCAGTTGGCCGAATTCTCCCCCATAATCGCGACCCGGCTGCCCGGTCCCACGCCAGCCTGTCTGAGGCGCAGGGCCAGGGCGAGAATCTGTTTGTGCAGCACGCCGTAACTGATGGCCTGTTCCAGCGCCTGACCAATGGCCGGCTGGGCGCTGTACTGGGCGCAGCTCAGGTCGATCAGGGCATTGATGCTGCCTGCTCCGGTTCGCAGGGCCGCAACATTTGCAGGCGACTCCGCAGGGCCTGGCATATTTTTTGAAATATTTTCAACTGGTTGGACGAGAGTTTCCGTAAGAGAACCTGGATCCGTCGCTTCGACTTCCTGTCTGTTTGCGTTCACGATGCCGCTCCTGATTGGAAAAAACAGATCATCCTCTATCCTCCTACATACAGCATTCCTGCAAAAAAACAGAGCAATTTCCTTGACATGCCCGAAAAAGCACGGTTAGTTTCCCTGCAGGCTACCTTCTGCTCAAACTTCAACGCTTCGGATTGATTATGCGTTTTTGCCACAGCAGTGTTCCGTTTTTTGTCTGCCTGCTCCTGTTCGCCTGCTGTCTGTCAGCCCCGCCGGCATCCGCTGCGGCGAAACAGGCAATCGCCACGCAAAGCAAGACCAGGGTGGCTGCGGCTGCCCCAAAGGCGGCCAAAGCGGCCGGCGTCAGGCGCAAAACAACCGGCAAGGCCACGGCTCGGGCAACAGCTGCCAAGGCACGGTCCGCCAAAGTCAAAAAGGCCGGAAAAAAGGAAGTTGCCGCAGCCAATGCCAAGCGGGGACGGGTGAGGTCCAGGTCGGGAGGACAGGGACAGCGGGCCGTTGCCAGACAAGCGCGTGTCGCCAGGACGGGCCATGCCGCAGGAACCCGCATCCATGCCCAGGCCCTGCGGCAGGAGTCCGGTGCGGCCGCTCTCCGGCGTGGCGCCCCGGTTTTTTCCGGCGCTTCCTGCGCCACCTCGCTTGACGCCCTGCTCAAGCTCAGCGCCAAGAGCTTCATGGTGCTGGACGTCGACACCGGTCGTGCCATTGTGGCCAAAAATCCGGATCTGCCCCGGCAACCGGCCTCGACCATCAAGATTGTGACCGGCCTGCTGGCCGTTCAGGCGCTCGGCAATAAGGACCGGGTGCCGGTCAGCCGGCACGCCGCCAGTATGCCAGCCTCCAAGGTGAACATTCAGATCAACCACACCTACAGCGCGGACGATATGATCAACTCCGTGCTTCTGGCCTCGGCCAACGACGCCAGCGTGGCTCTGGCCGAGCGCATCGCGGGCAGCGAGGAACGTTTCGCCCAGATGATGACCTACAATGCCCGACGCTGGGGCGCGACCAATACGGTCTGCCGCACTGCCTCCGGCCTGACCATGGATGGCCAGCAGAGCACAGCCCGCGACCTGGCGATCCTGTTCCGCTACGCCATGCAGAACAGGGAATTCGCCAGCCGCATGCACCAGCGCACCGCCGTGACCGCCTTTGGCAGGACCCTGAGAAACCACAACAAGGCGCTCTGGAAGCTGGCCGGAGCGGTGGCCGGCAAGACCGGCTACACCGACGCCGCGCGCCAGACCTATGTGGGCCAGTTCACCAGGAGCGGCCAGACCATTGTGGTGGCCATCATGGGCAGCGGCACCATGTGGGCGGATCTGGAAAAACTGGTGGACTACGGTTTCCAGCAGAAGAAGCAGGAAATGGCCCGCCTGCGCAGTGTGGAAAACATGTAGGCAGCCTGTCTGTTCAGCCAGAAAAGCCCGGTGCGGATGCCTCGGCCGGGCTTTTTTCATGTCAGGCCGAGCCCGGCTGAGGCGCCGTTCTGCGGGCGACGGAACGGGCCAGGCCCGGCTCCTTGGTCTCGCTCCAGGCGTTTTTATTTGCGCCGGATTTCCTCATCCGTGCGGCACAGCCGGCCGAAGCCGCCCGGAATGGTGGCGGAGGCCCAGAAGATCCGGCCCTGTTTGTAGTCCACAAACCAGTGGCCGCCCCTTTTGCGCGGTGCATTGGCAAACACAAAGGGAGCGCCTGCCGAAAAGCAGCGGTGCAGATACTGGCCGTTCGCCAGCTTTTCATTTTCCATGAGCGACATGGCTTCCTCCAGACTGGGCAGGCGCCAGTCGTGAAAGCCGGCAAAGCCTTTCCTGTTCAGCTCGTCCACCGCAAGCCGCATCAGGCGGCAGCTCATAATGTCCAGGCCCGTGCGCTGCCACATGAGTCCGGTTGCCCTGTCGCTTATGGTCAGATCATCGCCGTTATCCACAAAGACATGGGGAAAGGCACCGCCAGGATTGCGCTCCTGGTCCGGAAAATTGTAGCGCTCCACCGCTTCGTCCACGTCCGCCTCGTCCAGTTCTCTCAGGCCCTGGGGCAGCCAGACCTGGGTCACGGGCTCCGGAATGGTCGCAGAAGCGCGCAGGGGCAGGCCGCTGGCCACAATCTCCGGCGCTTCCTCTTCCTTCAGCGGCACGACCAGCGAATCGTCGTCGGCCTCGATCACGTTTTTGACGAGCCAGTCCTTCAGCTCCTGATTCACGGCAAAGGTGCGGTCATAGTGGGACACTCTGCCCTGCTCCTGCACGCAGCGCCGGACCATCTCCTCCGGCGCCTTGATCTCGGCCAGTACCCGGGCGTATTTGACGGCGCGTTCCATCAGGCAGAGCTTGGGGGTCTTGCTCCAGCCGTCAACAAAAAAATAGTAAAAACGCTCATTGTTGTTGCGGAGTCGTTCCTTGCCGCCCCAACTCTCAAAGGTGCCGAAGGTGTACTCCGGGGTCATTTCCCAGTCTATCTGCGGCTTGCCGGCAACATCCAAATGTTTGAACAGGCTCATGAGCCCTCCTTTTTTGTTTGGTTGAACTATGCGGAAAAAAAGCTAGAATCAGCAGGCTTCCGCCGGGAAGTCTACTGTAAACATCGTACGCACTTTATGAAAGGCACTATTCAGACCAGGCCCGGTTCGCCCCTGCCGCTGGGCGCGCAGCAGACCCCGCAGGGCATCAATTTCGCGCTCTTCTCCCGCCACGCCGAAACGGTGTCGCTGGTGATAGCGCTGCCAGACTCCGCTGCAGGGCAGATGCTCTTTCCTCTTGATCCGGCTGTGCACAAAACCGGCGATGTCTGGCATATTCTCCTGGTCAACGCGCCCCCCACACTGCGCTACGGCTATCGCATCAGCGGACCGGACCAGCACGGCCATGCCTACGACGCCACGCGCATTCTGCTGGATCCCTATGCCCGGGCTCTGGATGGCGGCGCCTGGGGCGAGCGGCGGCCCGCACTGGGCACCGCGCCCTGCTGCCGCATCGACCACGAGAGCTACGACTGGGAAGGGGACCGGCCGCTCGGCACGCCGATTCAGGACACCATTATCTACGAGCTGCACGTGCGCGGCTTTACCCGGCATCCCTCCTCGGGCCTGAGCTGCCCCGGCACCTTTCGCGGCCTGAGCGAGAAAATCGGCTATCTGCAGGACCTGGGCATCACCGCGGTGGAACTGCTGCCTGTGGCGGAATTCGACGAAAACGAGACGCTTTTCACCCATCCCACAAGCCATGCGCCCCTCCGCAACTACTGGGGCTACAATCCGCTGCTCTTTGGCGCGCCCAAGGCGGCCTATGCCAGCGCGCCCGCATCCGTGCTCAACGAGTTCCGGGACATGGTCAAGGCCCTGCACCGGGCAGGCATCGAACTCTTTCTGGATGTGGTCTGCAACCACACCGCCGAGGGCGGAGCCGGCGGTCAGAGCACGAGTTTCCGCGGCATCGACAACCGCATATACTACCTGCTGGATCCGTGGGACGGCAGCCATCTCAACTTCTCCGGCTGCGGCAACACCTGCAACTGCAATCATCCGGTCACCCGTCACCTGATCGTGGACATGCTGCGCTGGTGGGTGGTGGAGATGCACGTGGACGGCTTCCGCTTCGATCTGGCCTCCATTCTGAACCGCGGGCCGGAGGGCGCGATTCTGGCCGATCCCCCGGTGGTGGAACTCCTGGCCGAGGATCCGGTGCTGGCGCAGACCAAGATCATTGCCGAGCCCTGGGATGCGGCGGGCCTGTATCAGGTGGGCAGCTTTTCCAGCTCCCGGCGCTGGGCCGAATGGAACGGCCGTTTCCGGGACGATGTGCGCGCCTTTATGTGTGGCCGTCCCGGCACGGTGCCGGCGCTCGCCACCCGCATTGCGGGCAGCTCCGACCTGTACCGCAAGCACGGCCGGGGGCCCTGCAATTCCATCAATTTCATCACCAGCCACGACGGCTTTACCCTGCACGATCTGGTGAGTTTCGAGGCCAAGCACAACGAGGCCAATGGCGAGGGCAACCGCGACGGCGACAACAACAACATCAGTTGGAACAGCGGCGCCGAGGGTGCGAGCACGGAGGCCGGGGTGCTGGCCATGCGGGAACGGCGCATCCGCAGCTTTGCCGTGATTCTTTTGCTGTCAAACGGGGTGCCCATGCTGGTGGCGGGCGACGAGCTGGGCCGCAGCCAGGGCGGCAACAACAACGCCTGGAACCAGGACAACGAGACCAGTTGGCTGGACTGGCGGCTGGTACAGAAAAACAGCGCATTGCTGCGCTTCTTCCGGCTCCTGATTGCGCTGAGGAAGCGGCACCCCGTGTTTCGGCGAACCGGTTTTTACCCGGAAGCGGCGGCAGGATCCGGCAGCCCGGAGATCGGCTGGTTCGGCCAGCACGGCCGGCCGGCTGACTGGGGGGGCAACGACCAGGCGCTGGGGGTGCTGCTGAAAGGCGCGGCCACGCCCGGGCAGGCGGAAGACGACTTCTTTATCATGCTGAACGGCAGCGCCAATGCGCCGGCCCTGTTCAGCGTACCGCCGCCGCCAACCCGGAGCGGCCGGCACTGGCGGCGCATCATCGACACCGCAGCCATCCCGCCCCTGGACATCAACCTGGCGGCAGAGGGCAGCATGGTCAGCAGCGGCCGGCATCTGAGCGTCCCGGCCATGGCCTGTGTCGTACTGCAGACCGCCACCCTGCAAGGCTTCAGGACTCGGAGGCGCCCATGAAACGGATTTTGATGCTGGGCGACTCCCTGGTGGAGCGCGGCAACTGGGCGGCCCTGCTGCCGGATCTGCTGGTCCGGAACCGGGGCATTTCCGGCGAGACGCTCTCCGGCCTATCCTGCCGGCTGGACAGTGAACTGGAGGCAAGCCCCGGCTTCGATGCGGTGGTGCTGCAGTCCGGCACCAACGACGTTTGGAATGGCGACCCGGTTTTTCCGACCAGTTACAGCACGCTTCTGCCCAGGCTGAGGCTGTTGACCGCAGCGCCCCTGGTGCTCTGTTCGCTCTCGCCCATTGGCCTTGTTCCGCGTGAGCGCATTGGCCAACTGAATGCAGAGCTGCGGCAAATGGCCGGGCAGGTGGCGGACTGCGCCTTTCTCGATCTGGAGAGACCCCTGGCAGCGGCCCTGGCCAGAAAGGAACGCGTTTTTCTGGCAGACGGCGTGCATTTTTCGGACAAGGGCTATGCCATCTGGGCTGCGGAGCTTTGCGGCTGTCTGCGGCGGATTCTGGACGGCAGTATGCAGCAGCATGAAAAACAGGAACAGAGGAAAAGGTCATGAGAGTGCCGAGTATGCTTTTTTTGGCCATCCTGCTCTGCTGTCCGGCCCTTTCGGTCTGGGCGGACAACGGCAGTTTTCAGGATGCGCTGGTCAGGGAGAACGGGGCGGTGCCGCCGGCCGGACATTCGCAGATGCCCTTGCAGCCACGGGGCGACGAAGCGCCGGGCAGCGAAAAGGCCATCGTGCCCCAGGCCAGGATTCAGGTTGACAAGGCCGGGGGCGAAAACGCTTTTCAGGTGGCGGAGATTTTCGCCCGGGCCCGGGCGCTGGACGGCAAAAGCGTGCGGGTGCGGGGCAGGGTCATGAAGAATTCCCGCATGATTATGGGCAGGAACTGGCTGCACCTGCAGGACGGCACCGGCGATGCGGACAAAAAGGAGCATGATCTGGTGGTGACTACCAAGGACAATGTGCAGGAAGGCGAGATCCTGACCGTGACAGGCAGGGTTGCGGCAGACCGGGATTTCGGCATGGGCTACCGCTACCGGGTGCTCGTTGAAGACGCCAGGGTGGAAAGATGAGGGTGCCTGCTTCGAATCTCTCCCTGGCCTGCACAGGCTTTGATTTTGACGGCGTGATCGCCGACACGGTCACGGCCTTTGTGCGCATCGCCTGCGAGGACTACGGCCACTGCGGCGTCACTCCCGAGGATTTCAGCGCCTTTGACACCGCCCCCCTGGCCCGGGATATCATGGATGAAATTTTTGATTTTCTGACCAGAGAGCCGCTGCTGGGCGGCATTCAGCCCATGCCCGGCGTGACCCGGGTATTGCCGCGTCTCTGCGCCCAGGGCATGCTGACCATTGTGACGGCCCGGCCGGATGCCGGGCCGGTCGAGGCCTGGCTCGCACATTTTTTCACCCGGGAGACCTGTGCGCAGATCCGGGTCATTGCGGCGGGCGGGCCGGACGGCAAGGAGCCCTTTATCCGCGAGGCCGGCCTGTCCACCTTTATTGACGACCGGGCCGAAACCTGCATGGCCCTGGCCCGGGCCGGCATCGATGCCCGGGTCTTTGCCCAGCCCTGGAACCGGATGCTGCACGCGCGCCTGCCCGTGCTGCACGACTGGCAGGAAATCGGCAGTCTTTTGGGCGCAGGCCAGGAACCAGCATTCAACCCACTAAAAAGCCATGAGTACACACCGTAACCCCAGCCCCACCGTTGACATTATTATTGAAATCGATGGCCGCATCGTCCTGGTGGAGCGCAGGAACCCGCCGCCGGGCTGGGCGCTGCCGGGTGGTTTCGTGGACTACGGCGAGTCCTTTGAAAACGCGGCTCGGCGCGAAGCCAGGGAGGAGACCGGGCTGGAGGTGCATCTGCTGCGGCAGCTCCACACCTATTCCGATCCCGGGCGCGATCCGCGCCAGCACACCGCATCCACCGTGTTTATCGCCACCGCCACCGGTATGCCCAAAGGCGGGGACGATGCCAAAACAGCCCGGCTTTACGCCCTGGATGCGCTGCCGCCATTGGCCTTTGACCATGCCAGGATCCTGGCGGATTACGTCCATTTCAAGGAGAGCGGCGAATTGCCGGTGTACCAGCCCATGATAAGAAGGTGCCATGAGTCTTGACCGGAGCAGGGAACAGCAGTACAGTAGGCGGCTTTCGTGTGATCGGATAGCCCCAAGGTCAGGGTCATACTTTTTACGTGCACTTGCAAAAGCTTTTACGCAAGCCGGCATTTGCTATTGCCGAAACACCATCCCTGTGCCGCATCGTCTGGTGATTGATGCCACGGGCATGGAGGCGAACGCGGCCATGAAGAGCGTTTGGCGCTGGAAGAGGGGCGAGACGCATCAGGAAGTGCTTGAGCGTCTGGCCGAATCGACCGTTCTTCAACGGACTGCTAACGGCCCGTTGAAGAAGCCGCAGCAATGCGCATGGCGAGTAAAAACCTCGCAAAGCAGAAGGGCAACCCACTGATTCTGAGTCACTTAAAATTTTTAATGTCTGGAACCCGAAATATATTTTCTCAAAGGACTGTAACAAGACGTTATCAGCAGGATGAACGGTCGTTTTTTGCTTGGCGATGACAAGCCAGAAGTTTGAGAAAATAAAACAGGGATGAATCGGCCTGGGGAAACGTATGAATCAGTCAAATAACCGTATTCCATTCAACCGGCCTTATATGACAGGCAAGGAGTTGTACTATATTGCTGAAGCGCACTTCAACGGCGTTTTGGCTGGAGACGGGCCTTTCACCAGGCGTTGCCATGCCTGGTTGAAGGAGCGCACTGGATGCAGCAAGGCCTTGCTTACCCACTCTTGCACAGCGGCGCTTGAGATGGCCGCCCTACTGCTGGATATTCAACCCGGCGACGAAATCATTATGCCCTCCTACACCTTCGTTTCCACGGCCAATGCCTTCGTGCTTCGGGGGGGGGGGTACCAGTGTTCGTGGATATTCGGGATGATACCTTGAACCTTGATGAACGTCTCATTGAGCCTGCGATCACACCACGCACCAAAGCGATTGTACCAGTGCACTACGCGGGTGTCGCGTGTGAGATGGATACGATCATGAGCATTGCCCGGCAACATGATCTTAAAGTTGTGGAGGATGCCGCGCAAGGAGTGATGGCCAGTTACAAAGGACGCGCCTTGGGGAGCATAGGTGACCTGGGCGCCTACAGTTTTCACGAGACCAAAAATGTGACCTCTGGCGAAGGCGGAGCTCTGTTGGTCAATGACCTGCATCTGGCCCAGCGTGCGGAGATTATCCGCGAGAAGGGTACTGACCGCAGCCGCTTTTTTAGAGGAGAAGTGGATAAGTACACTTGGCAGGAAGTGGGATCGTCTTTCCTGCCGGGGGAACTGAGCGCGGCGTTTCTTTGGGCTCAGCTTGAAGAAGCGGATCGAATAACCAAAGAACGGCTGGCAAGCTGGCAGCGTTATCATGAGTTAATGGAGCCACTTGAGCGGCAGGGCTTACTCCGCCGTCCTATCGTGCCGGCCGACTGCCAGCACAACGCCCATATGTACTACGTGTTGCTGCCACCCGAGATTGATCGACAAAAGGTGCTCTCAGAACTCAAAAAAAACGACATCTTCTCAGTCTTCCACTACATTCCCCTGCACTCCGCTCCGGCGGGGCAACGCTATGGCCGGGCGCATGGCGAGCTGGGAAACACTGTCAGACAGTCTGAAAGATTGGTTCGCTTGCCTCTTTGGATTGGTCTTTCCTTTGAGCAGCAGGCTCGGATCGTTGAGATACTTCGGAAGACTCTGAACTGAATTCTTATTCAACAAGAATATCTTCTGGGTACCCAGCAAAATACCAACAATAATGAGCGAGCAATTTTTGTCATTGCAGGAAAAATTTTGTCTACTCCTTATAATATTTTAATTTTATGACATAATTTAGCAGAGCAGTTTGCTTTACCATCATCTTGGAGACTTGACTGGGCAAACAGACTTGTTTGACGAACAGGTACTCTCGCGCAGGCTGGACAAAAGGCTGCCCTGCACCGTGACCACGCCTCTCTGATTGGACGCAAGCCCTATCCGGGCCCGCTCATGCTCAGGATTGTGGTGCTCCAGACACCCTCTACAATCTCTCCGATGATGGCGTTGAAAGCCTCCTGTGCCGCGACCTCGTGCAACACGCAAATAAGGCGACCGGGGTAAGGCATAACAGAGCACTAAGAGACACAATTGCACCATGAAGTCGAAATACAACATACCCGTCAACAAAATCGACTTTCGATCCCCCGGCCTTTCTCCCTTCAGCGCCACGCTGCTCGCAGTGGTGATGTTTTTCATCTATATTACCGCTTACGCCCTGCTCGTTTTCGTTCAATTCACATCGTTACAAATTCTGTCTGTTGGCCTAACCTGTGCGGGTCTGCTGATACTACTGACCACACTGTTCATGCGGCCATCACTGTTCGATTTCCACCCCGGCCTACTTCGGGTTAACCTCAAGACCGTTGCCTCAAGCCTGTTCATCACTGTCGTGCTGATTATGTTCGCCCACAGTGCTGCTGGTACGCCCTTCTCTGGGTATGTGCGGACCTTTCCATTGCTCGAAACCGAACTCGGCCTCGGCTGGCATCACGACACGGCTTTTCATGTATCGCTCATCCAGAGCATTCTTAACTTCGGTTACCCGAGCACCCCCCTCGCAGGGATCTGCGAGAGGACGGTCAGGTAACTGGCCGTTCTATCTCAATGTCTCACCCTAGAAATCTTGCTACGCCCCCCCATTTTGAGCTCATTTTGAGCTTTCCAATTCAAAATCACTTTCTAATCGTTGATAATTTCCTTTTATATAGCAACATAAATAATTGTAAATCTCGCAACTGTTAAGGTTTGATTTGTAAAGTTTGCATTTTTTTATGTTTGTCCATATTAATGTTCCATCAGCCGTATTAATGTTCAAAGTAGATTTATCTTTATTTCTGTATGTTATGCTAAATTGCTCGTGACTTGATGGCTGACGAAACGATTCTAATGCCAAATATAACTGCAAGTATCTTTCATAGTGTTTTTCTGGAAGTATTATTTGAACTTCTTCTGTAGAAATATCAAGTTCACGAACAGCTATCATCGCATTTTCAATAATTTTAATTGAAAAGCCTAGAATGCTTCTAGTTTCATCATCATCTAAGGAAATTATTCCTTTTGCTAAATCACTTAATGCCTCTAATTGTTCAAGAGAATAAGGGTCTGTTAATATTGATTTAATATCCTTAATAAAACCATTCAGAATTTTATTGATAGATAAATCAATATTCACAAACTCAGAAAAGCGTTCTAGCTCAGATATAATATCTTCTGCACTCATAACTGAGTATCTTTTATTGGGAGGAAGTATCATGATTTAATATAAAGATAAACGGTTAACATAACAATTATCATCTAGCTGATATTGCCCGACAATATATTCATCATCACATGCCAGCCCTTAAAACTTTCCAGCGTTCCCCAACAGAGTCATCCTTTTCACAACATGGTGCTCTTCCTATCGAACCAACAGGTACTCTTTGAGGAGCACTTCTCTTCTTCTTTCCTTTATTTCCTTGTATTTTTTGCATCCCATGTTCAAAACAGTTTTTATGGATCGCACCAGGTGAATTTGACATTGAATTAGAGCCTTCACATGTAATTGTTCCACTTACTTCATAGCCTTTAACTCTTAAAGTTCCCCAAAGTTGGGCAATTGCTTGTTTTTCACTAGCACAATCCCATCCACAAAAAAAGGCTTGAGCAATCCTCATATCCAAACGTATTTCTACAACTGCTTTTACACTCATCACCAGTATTATCAGACGACCAATCAGTTGATCCACTATTGCTATTCTCAATTGCTTGTTTGGCAGCTGCACCACCAATAACAATCAGGGGCCCCCAAATCAAAATGTCATCAACTCCTACAGCAAGTCCTTGTGGATCTATCGCATTAATAGGGTCCCCTTCAACATAAGCATAAAGATTCATCCCGCCAGTAAGCCCAATAGGATCAGCGGATATATACCGTCCCGTTTCTGGATCATAAAATCTGTTCCAATTGTAATGCAGCCCGGTCTCGGCATCAAAGTACTGGCCCGGGAAGCGCAGGTTGTTCCGCACCGTGCCGAGTTGAACCTGGGTCCTGCCAAAGGGCAGGGGGGGGGCGGATTGTCGGACTGTTGTACCGTTCGCACTTATCAACTGCTGCGGCGTGCCCAGGTGATCGTTGATGGAGAAGTACAGCCCCGGCCGGAGTTCGTATTCCCGAAGCGCCACAGGCTCCTGCCCCAGCCAGACGTATTCTCTCGAGCACCCTGCCACTCCCGGCAAGCTCCGCTATCAGCCGGCTCTCCAGATCATACAGATAGTACGTGGTCGTCGCGCCCACCGTCTTGCAAACACGCCGGTTCCGGCTGTCGTCCTCCCCCTGCGCCGGACTGTTTTCAATTGACCCAGCGCATCCCAGCCGGAGCCCCGCAGGCCGTCTGGCGGCAGGCGCTGCCACATTGCTGACAGGGTTCCTGCCCCCACGCACGCTCAGCTACCTGCTGGCAGGAACCATGCTGTAGCTTTCGCTGCCGGACTCCACAGCAGGCGCGCTCGGATTCATGCATTCCCCGTTTAAAAGGGCACAATTTCTGCCTGCAGCAGCATCTGTTTGGCCTCTTCCTGCCAGCTCTCTCCACCCAGACGGGTGGCCAGATAGACAGCCATGTGTACGGGCTTCGGGCCCTTTTCCGCATGCCGGCCCAGGCCGGTCAGACAGGATGGGCAGTTGGTGACCACCATGTCATTTGGCGCGCAGTTGGGGGGGTTGGCGAAGACCGCGGCCTTGCGCTGGAGCATGGCCCTGGTAATATCCGGCCGCGACAGAGAAAGCGTGCCTGCCTCAGAGCAGCAGTGAGGTTGCCTGCTGACATCCGCAATCAGCCGCTTCAGGAGGGTTACGCCCTCGCCCCGCAACGAATCGTGGCAGGGCGTGTGATAGGACAGACGGCCTGCCTGCTGCACGAGCGGCATCTCTGCCTGGTTCAGCGCAAAGGCCGAAGCGTCCATCAGGCTGCACGAAAACGTCTCTTCCACGCCCAGTTCGTGCAGGGCCTCCCTGCAGGTACCGCAACTGACCACCACGGCGTCAAAGACCATGTATCCCAGCATTTCCCTGATTTGACTGAGAATAATTGTGTCGCGCAGGGTGACGTCGCCGTGCATCCGGTCCTTGGCGTTGGCCCGGGCCGGAAAGCCGCAGCAGAGGTTGGCCGGCGGCAGCACCACCCGCACACCGGATTTTATCAGGATGTAGAGTACGGCCATGGCCACGTCGCTGTAGAGCCGTTCGGAGCCACAGCCGGGGAAATAGAAGACGGTCTTTTTTATGGTTCCGTCTGGCGTGAACAGCAGGGCCTCGTTGAGCGATGTCCTGGGCAGATAGTCCCTGAGCGGGCGCGCCGCCGGAGCCGGCATGGGCGATTGCAGGAGCGCCAGCAACCGCCACCTGGCGGTTCTGATCTTTTTCGGAAGTTTTGGCAGCAGACGCGCGGCAAAGCGCTGGGCCGCGGTGCCCTTTTTCAGGACCAGCCCGCGGAAGGCCCAGTTGAAGCATCGGTTGCGCGCCTGCAGGAAGCTGAGCGACAGCTTGGTCTGCACCGGCGTGTGTTTGTAGCCGCGCTCTGTCAGGATGCGCCGTTCCAGAACAGACACTGAGGCCGTGTCGATATTGACCGGGCAGGGCGGGAGACATTTGCCGCAGAGGGTGCAGTGGTCGGCCACTTCTTCCAGATATTTCAACTGGTTAAACCGCGAGGTGTGGGAGCGCTGCATGTCGTAGAGCAGGGCCTCGATCAGCGAGCCGATGGCCAGGTTTTTGTTCCTCGGATGGAAAAACAGCGAGTTGGCCGGCGAGAACACACAGCAGTTCGGCTTGCACTTGCCGCAACGGATGCACTTGGCAATGCTTGCGGCCAAAGCTTCCAGGGAATTGTGCTGCAGAATGCGCGCCTCCAGCTTCAGGAGGTTGAAGGAAGGGGTGAAGACCCGATCCATAATGTCCGGGATGTCCAGCTTGCCCGGATTCATCAGGCCCTGGGGGTCGATCTCCCGGCGATAGGCGCGCAGCTCTTCCAGGCGCTCCGGCTCCAGAAATTTCATCTTGGTGATGCCGATGCCGTGCTCGCCGCTGACCACGCCGCCCAGCTCCACCACCTTGGCCATCACATTTTCCGCGGTTTGTGCGGCCCGCTGCATCATTTCCCGGTCATTGGAAAAGACCGGGATGTTGACATGCACATTGCCGTCGCCCGCATGCATGTGGGTGGCAATGATGATGCGGCGCCTGTCGATGTCGTCGTGGAGACCGCGCAGGACGTCCATGAAGTCCGGATAGCCATGGAACAGCTCGCTGAGGCTCGAAAAGAGCCGTCCGCTCAGGGCTTCCTGGCGCAGCCCGGCCTCTTCGCTGGCCGCAAGCGTTTCCAGCGCGGCATCGCAGAGTTCCCGGGCCCTGGGGATCCTCGCCTCCAGCCAATCCTGATCCTCCACCGGCGCGGCCACCCCCAGATAGTTGCGGATGGAGCGGATGATGCTCTTTTGGGTGTAGCGGTCTTCGGAGACATTGTACCGGTCGATATAGCGTGCAAAATCGGCCAGGGCGTGCAGGGGCAGCACAATGTCCTCGTTCAGCTTGAAGGCGTTGGTGCGCGCGGCAATGGCGCCCAGTTGCTTGCGGGGCTTCCAGAAGCGCTCCGCCTCGTCGCTGTCGGCCGCCACAAAGATTTCGGTGTTGGGGTATTTGGTCAGCAGATCCAGCAGACGCAGCTTGCCCCGCTGAAGCTGCTCTTTGGTGTGCGCCACCATGTCGATCAGCAAAACCGCCTTGGGCGGCAGGCTGCGTGCGGCCTTGAACTTGTAGTCAATGGCACGGATGTACTCTTCGTCAAAGTGCTCCAGCGCCATCAGCGCCTCTTCACCCTGGTTGACGAAGCACTCGGAAATGTCGACGATGACCCGGCTGGCCTCGTCCATGCTGTCGCCGAAAAATTCCAGGCAGAAGGTCTGTTTCTCGGGATATTTGTGATAGAGGATAAACTCCGCCGAGGTGATGACGCCGTCCACGCCCTCCTTTTGCAGGCCAGGCAGGCCGCCCAGCGTTTTGTTGGTGATATCCTTCCACAGTCCTTTTTTCCGGATGGCGTCGCCACGCAGGCTCACGGTCTTGAGCAGCTCGCCGTTCTGTCCCCGGACTTCAAAGGTCACCTGATCGTCCGGCAGAATTTTTCTCCGGGGATGGCCGATCCGCCGGACGGTCAGCAGGCCCGAGCCTGGCATGGCAATGGTGTAGGCCACGATGTTGTCGATGGCCGTTCCCCAGAGCACAGCGGTCTTGCCGCCGGCATTTTCGGCGATGTTGCCGCCAATGGTCGAAGCCCAGGCACTGGTGGGGTCGGTGGCGAACACGTAGCCACGCTCCGAGGCGTAGCGCATGGCATCCTGGGTGACCACGCCGGCCTCCACCTTGAGCACGCTCAGGCCCTTTTCCTCACCCGGGCCGGCGGGCCGTTCCTGTATCCCCTCGATGTGATTGAGTTTTTCGGTATTGATGATGATGCAGTTTTCGGTCAGCGGCACGGCGCCACCGGTCAGGCCTGTCCCGCCGCCCCGGGGAATGATGTGCAATTTCAGGGCGGCGATGGCCTCCAGCAGGGCGGGGATCTGCTTTTCAGCGGTCGGGCGCGCCACGGCCACGGGCAGGCAGAGGCGCCAGTCGGTGGCGTCGGTGGCATGGCTGATCAGGGCAAAGGGATCCAGGCAGACATTGTCCGGCCCCACGATTGCCCCCAGTTTCCGGCGAATGAGTGCCTGCCGGGCCTTGGCCTGCTCCAGTTGGCCACGCAGGGCCGCGGCCCGCTGCCGGCACAGATCGACCAGACGCAGCACCCTGGCGGTGCGCTCGTCGGCGTTTTTATTGTTGCGCAGCGCCGTTTTCCGGATGATGTCCAGATCCTGGTACATCTCTTTGAAGAGATAGCGGCGGCGGCGGGGCGAGTCGATCAGTTCCCGCAGGAGGAAGGGGTTGCGGTGCAGGATAAAGAGATCACCGAAAAAACGCATGAGCAGTCGGGCTGAGCGTCCTGTCACCCGCTGACTGCGCAATTCTTCCACATCGGCCCAGACCGATTCGTCAAAAAGCTGGCGAATGATGAGCCGGTCATCGGCAGAGGTAAAATTGTAGGGGATTTCCCGGTAGGTACTGGTTCTCATGGTATGGCCCGAAGAAAAACGGTGTACAGGGTGGCGACCAGAATACCGGCAGACTTGCCCCGGAGCGGCCGCAGACGCAGATACAGAAAGGGCGGTACTGTACACCAAAAGAAAAAATTTCTGTACAAATCTTGCCGTGGATTTGTGGGTAGATGCCCGGCCCTTGGCACAGTATGTTTGAAAACAAAAAAAGCAACCACGGAAGAAATCCTCCGCGGTTGCCTTGGCTGGAACGCTGTAAATGCGGTATGGATAAAAAACAACCGCTTACTGGAAAAAGGCGGTTGAACTCAACCCAATGGCTGCATTTTGTTGACCCGCCTCGTCAGGCGGGAAATCTTGCGGGCCGCGGTCCTCTTGTGGATGGTGCCCTTGGATGCGGTCTTGTCAATGATCGGAATGGCACGCTGCAGGGCGCTTTTGGCTTCGTCTTCCGAGCCGGCTGCAAGGGCCATTTCAATCTGACGGACTGCGCTTTTCATTGCCGACCGGTTCATGCGGTTGCGCAGACGGCGAACTTTGGACTGACGATCTCTTTTCTCGGCAGATTTATGATTGGCCATACGTCTTCCTCGTCAACAGTAAAAAGAACAGATAAAGCAGCACTCATAGCCAAAGCGCCTCGTTCTGTCAATAAAAATATCCGGGCGCAGGCTGCCGGGACAGTTAATTCTCCGGCGCCCCGTTCGCCGTCTTGTCCAGTATGGCGGAATCCAGCAGGGCGCCGTCCAACCGGGCGTCGGTGAGATCGGCGCCACGCAGGTCGGCATGGTATACAGATCAGCCTTTCTGAGATCAGCCGCCTTCAGCACGGCGTTCTGTAAATTGGCGCCCTTGAGATTGGCCTGGCGCAGGTTGGCCCCGCTCAGATTGCAGCCCTGAAGCCTGGCCCGCTCCAGGTCAAAGCCCTTGAGGCTGCGATCCGAGAGGTCCAGGCCCGACAGATCGCAGTCAATGCAGCTTTTTTGCTTGAACAGCTGCTTGATCATCTGTTCATGAGCCGCATCAGGCCCGGATGAGCCGGCCTCCGGGGCACTTTCACCCTGATCAGCCACACTGGCCTCAGGCCTGGCGGAGGCAGCCGCCTCGGCCGGGGGCTCGTCTTCAGGGGCTGCTTCGGGCGCCGCCCCTGTGGTGCCTGCCGCGTGTGCAGCGCTTTCCTCTGGCTGCGCCGTATTGATCTCCGGTGGTGCTGGAGGCGTTTTGGCCGTGTCCGTATCGTCGGCAGGGGGGGCGGCCTGTGCAGCCGGTGCCGGGGCTGGCTGCGTCACTGGTTCTGCCTCCTGTTCATGCGGCGTCGCCACTGGTTTGGAGCGGCTGATGGCGCTTGCGTCCTTGATTTCCGGCATATCGGGCGCAACTGGCACAGCCTTGGCCGTTTGCGCCCCGACCTCTGCCGTAGCACCTGGTCCGGCGCCTGCCGGCCTGTCCGCAGCCTCTGCTGTCCCGGCCGGAGCCGGGGATTCCGGCTTCGGCTCCTCGGGTAGGGGCGGTGTTTTTTCCGGGTTATAGCCTGTAGCCGAGGCAATCTGTTCTTTGGTGACAAAAGCGCCTTGCAGAACAGCCCCGCTCAGGTTGGCGCCGCTCAGATCGGCCTGGGCAAGATCGGCTCCGCCCAAGTTGGCTCCGCTCAGGTTGGCCCCCTTCAGGTTGGCGCCGGCCAGATCCGCCAGCGGCAGATGGGCGCCGCTCAGATTGGCGCCTTCCAGATTGCCCTGGGCGAGCTGGGCCCGGGTCAGATCGGCGCCAGCCAGATTACAGCCGGGGCAGGCTTTGCTGGCCAGAAGCGTGTCCACATTTTTTTGTACTTCTGCGGAAACCTTGGACGCAGGGGCATCACTGAAGGCCAAATTGACATCGCAGATGAGGGGCAGACAGATGGCCGCGAGCCGAATGATTGTTTTCATGGGCAGGGCATGCGTGGAAAAGGGATGGGCAGCCCGCTGAAGCTGCCGGTAACGGTGCGCGATCTTTTGTATAACCGATATGCTCCGGGGCTTCAATCCTGTTTCCGGACGAGATTCGGGGGCGATGCCCGTTGCCAAAGCAGCACCCGGTCAGGGTGAGAAAAGCTCAAAAGGGCAGGGCGGGATGCTGGTAGTTGGCAGCGTCAAACACCAAGCAGCCGGAAGGAGTCCGCCATGTCCTGCGTCCATCTGAGCCTGGCGGAGCGCATCCGCATCGAAGCGGTTGCATGCAGCCATGGGATGAGCTGCCGGGAAATTGCCGGATGCCCTGGCCGAGAAGCCATACAAGCCTTTTTCGGGAGCCGCGCCAGGGCAGCGCCAAACCTAGGCTCAGGCCTCATTAATCGAGATAGAATATGACGGAAGCCGCGAGGCATAGAGCTGAAAAGAAGGTATGTGCGCAGCGGTCATAACGCATGGCTATTCTCCGCCAGTCCTTGATCCTGCCAAACATGATCTCGATCTTGTGCCGCTGTTTATACAGATTTTGATCGTACGGGCAGGGGCTCTTCCGGCTCCTTCTGGGCGGGATGCAGGGCGTAATGCCTCTGGCACGCAGGGCATCACGGAACCAGTCGGCGTCATAACCACGGTCCGCCAGCAGCTCCCTGGTCTCGGGCAAAGCATCTATGGCATCCATAAGCAGGGCGGCTCCTTTGTAGTCGCTTACCTGGCCTGCCGTGAGCTTCATGGCCAGGGGCCTGCCGTGGCCGTCGCAAAGGGCATGGAGTTTGGAGTTCAGCCCGCCCTTTGTGCGGCCGATGCAGCGGGAAAGAGCCCTTTTTTGAGCAAACTGGCGGCGGTACGATGCGCCTTGAGGTGGGTCGCATCGATCATCACCTGGCCATCCTGTCCCGCTGTTTTTGCCAATTCGGTAAAAATGTTGTTGAAGATGCCCATCTGGCTCCAGCGCAAAAAACGATTGTAGAGCGTCTTGTACGGGCCATACTCGCGCGGCGCATCTTTCCACTGCAGGCCATGCTTGATGACATAAATGATGCCGCTGATGACTTTCCGGTCATCGACCCGCGGAATACCATGTGAACGTGGGAAGAAGGGCTTGATACGTTCGAGTTGTTCGGCAGAAAGGTAGAAAAGTTGGCTCATGGCGTCCTCCTTGAGCACAACTAACCAGATTTGCTGCTTTTTGGCAATTAATGAGGCCTGAGCCTAGCTGTTGTGCCCGGACTGCCGATTGCCGGGCCCGAAAAAGACGAAAGACGTCCGCCGCTTTCAGGGAGGCGCTTGTCCAGCGTTTGTGTGAGCTGCCACCAGACCCTGCGGCAGACTTTGACGCCTGATAACGGTTCGGAACTGTCCGGGTTCAGGGAACTGGAGCGGGCGGACCTGTGCGCCTACTTTTGCAGGCCGCATTTGTTCGGGCAGCGTAGTGCCAACGAAAACGAGGGTGGCCTGTTGCGACAGGGCTTTCCAAGGGGCATCAGCTTGCACAAGATCACGGAGAAGATGCTGGGGAGAGCGCAGTACGACTGAATAAGCGGTCTCGCAAATGGTTCACCTGCCAGACTCCCGTTGAAGTTTGCAACGAGCTGTTCATTGTGGGGCGTTCAGCGTATGGCCCCGCAGGGCGAGACCTCAAAAAATAGCATAATATAATCAAAGAAATTCTCATCAATTGCATCAATTTCTCCCCTACTTAAATAAAATACCCCCTCCCGGCCATTGTGCCAGGTGCGATCGATTAAACTGTACGTTACCTGCAGAAAAGTCACATCCTCTATCCGAATATCGGGCGGCAAATAGTGCAACCGGTCTTCCTCTTCAAGGGTAAGTACTTTCTTCCCCCTAATCTCATCGTAAGTCACCAGCTTACAGCAGTCAGGCCCATACCAGGAAATCCACGCCCCCTCGTGATGCATCACCGAAAAACTGGCCCGGTCATTTTTCAATTCGCCAGGCAAATAGGGCAATTCCCTTTCCGGATGCATAACCTGGCCGTGCAGGATTTCCTGTACTATGTATTCATAGGTGCTGAGCCCGTCTTCCAGCCTGCCTACCAGGAGGCCAGTGCTGCTGTCCCTTTCTTCTTTCCATTTCACTTTTTTCCACCGTTCTTCCAGCAGACGGGGGACTGCCCGAATCCTGGCGCGCAGTTTTTCCTCTGAGTTGTACTCCCTTATTTTCCAGGGATAACAGGTATCGCGGCTTATCGTCAGCGGATTGCCCCGCTTGTCGCGCACCAGACCGCAGGTATTGTCCGTAATATGGGTGGTAACCGGTGGAATCTCGTCTTCGCCAAGCGCTTTATCAAGTGCCCACAGTCTTTCCATTTCCCTGCGCCAGTAATTCTGCATGGCCCGGGCCAGAAGCTCCTCCCTGCTCAGGGGCTTTTCCGGCCGGCAGGCATAAAACGCTGCGGTTTCCTGACGCAATTGTTCTTCTTTTTGCCGTACCCGCTCTGCTTCCGAGAGGAAATACCTTTGATATATGCCAGTCCATATCCGGCCCAGCTCATTATGGTACAGTGCAGCGCCAAGCACAGACATCAAAACAAATGCACAAAGTAAATAACGGCGTTTTTTGCTCATAACTTATTCCCTTGGGAATCAATGGGGCGAATAAAC
The DNA here is from genome assembly GCF_002952055.1 of Desulfobulbus oralis. NCBI lineage: Bacteria > Pseudomonadati > Thermodesulfobacteriota > Desulfobulbia > Desulfobulbales > Desulfobulbaceae > Desulfobulbus > Desulfobulbus oralis. Next base: position 1,868,497 of record NZ_CP021255.1, read on the forward strand.
TTCGCATCCGCGATTTCTTCAGGTTTGGGTGCCTCCTGTTGCCCCCAGAGATACTGCGAAAGCATTCTGCTGGCATAGTTTCCTTCAAGTGTAAATGTAGCCATACAATCCTCCTTTGCTTGTGTTGGTAGTTACAGGACCATCATTCAATATTCCGCAGGGACATACTTCATAATACATTGTAATATCAGAAGGTTCTTCTATGAAACATAGTATTCAATATTGTGGATTACTGTACTCTCCAGAATCCAGCAGATTGTATGTCAACATATCATTCCTCCCTTTAACGTTTTAACCACTCAAAGACACAAACAGACCTTGACCCTTTATCTCCAGCTTGGGTCGAGAAGGGTTCTTGCACAGAAAATGTATTATTTAGATTATGCTTTATTATAAATGGATAGCCATGATGCAGTATGATATCTGTCACTGGTCCCAAACACATCGATGAATAGCGTAAATCCACTCTGTATAACGATGCATCTGCCACTTGTAAAGCTCCACAGCAAGCAAAAGTTTCTCCCTCACATGGATACGGTCTGAAGCGAATTATATCTTCCTGCTGCCCATCCCGATCCACGTCGACTTTGGTATGCCACAAGCTGGCTTTCCCCTCATTGATATTCTGCAGGGGGTCAGGAGGAATAGGCGCCCATTGTTCTTCAGGAGCTTTTTCGGGCTTGATAGGGTTGGTACCTATGCTGGATCAGGTGGAGATGGTTTCTGGGATCCAGTTCTTCCCATTGCGGCACAGCCAGAGAAGGAACAGATGGAGAAACTTTCCACCCGCCGTGGAAGGGCAATTCCGCGCACAGAGCGTTCATGCTCTTCAACACATCGACACAGACAGGATAATGACCGCTCTTCACCTCCGGCCATTTCCGCTCCAAAAGACGAAAACAGGGCTTGGGCCCGCGGAGCAGCGAACGCAAAGCCGCAAGTCGTTCCTGGTATGCCTGTGCCACACAGCCGCCTTCTGCGCAGGTGTTGCGTTTTTTGAGCCACTGCCCGTGCTCTTGCCGGAAGCCCACCGGATCAGCCGTGGCATCGCTCGCCTTCCGGTGCATGCTTGCCATCTCTTCATCCAGCTTCGATAGCACAGAATCGGCGCAGATCATTTTTTCGACCTTGCCCGTCGCCTTCGCACAGTCAAAGCTGGCCGCATGGGAGGCCGTTGCCAAAGGCAGCACCAGAAGCAGCAGAACAAAAAAGACCTGTCCCAGGCGGCTGCAGGCCGCAGGTGTGGGGGCTCTGCCCGGCCAGCACAGGCCAGAGTTTTGGTCCGTGCGGCGCACGGTACGGGATGGAGGAAACGAAGAGACAGTGTGCAGACCAAAAAAGGCGGGGTTCGGCATGGCATCCCTCTTTGCGCAGGGGTGGTCGGCTCTGAAATTTACACAGGAAATACCCGAACTGTGTCACCAGAACAACGGGTTTTTATGGCTGCTTTGGTCCAGCTTTGCCACTGGCTTGATTGCATTGATGAAAAAAGAAGGGAGGGAGAAAGTGAGGAAATGGATGGAGCTATGGACAGGCACGGGGGGCTGCAGGAAGGCCGCCACCGTCCAAACGATCCGTACCCTCGCCGGCCACCAGCATATCGTCGTCTTCCTTGCCCCAGGCCAGCGGAACCGCATCGTCACCCCAGAGCGCATCGTTGCCGGCGCCGCCGGAAAGCCGGTCATTGTCGTCGCCGTCATCGCCCGCAAGGGTGTCGTTGCCAATCCAGGCCGTGGAAATGCGCGTTGCCGGTGCCGCCCTGCAGCAGATCGCCCGCATCGCCTGCCCCGTGGGCCAGACTGTCCATCAGCAAAAGCGTTGCTGCCGAGAATACGTGCTCAGGGTCGCGGTTTGCCTGCCACTGGGCAATGGTCTCCTGAAAGGCCCCGTTGTTCAACTGGTTGTATGGGTTGATGCCGCGTATGCCCGGACGACATCCTGCACCATGACCTGATGCAGGTTGCAGGTGGTGCCGTAGCCCCTGGCATCGGGCAGGGCCGCTATATCCTCTGGCACAGGCAGGGTCCCGCTGGTGGTCAGGGTGCGGTTCATGCTGAACACCACATCCGTCATGGTCAGTTCTTCCCCGGACTCGGTCACAAAGGAGCCGATCTGCCGATCGGAGCCATGGAACAAGGCGCCTGAGTCGATATGAAAAGCTGGGCTGCAACAATTGGTCGTCGGAGCAGATGTGCTGGCGTGTTTGCCTTGGCGGCGCGCTTGCTGAGCGCGCATGGCAATGGGTTTCTGCGGCGATAAAAGCGCCTGTGCCTCTGCTCCGCAGGCGCTTTTATCGCGATTCCTGCAGGTTCAGTGCTTGAAAGAACGGCAGCCGGTAAACTTCATGGCCACCTGTGGCCTTGCCTCGTTGCAGGCTTCGATGGACTCGAAGTCCCGAATGGAACCGCCGGCCTGCAGGATGGCCGACACGCCCTCGCGGATGCCCACCTCTGCCCCATCCCGGAAGGGGAAGAAGGCGTCGGAAATCATGACCGAGCCCTGCAGGCCTGCCCTGTCTGCCTTGACCTGTGCATCGATTTCCGCTTTTTCGGCCTCAGCCAGTCCGGCGTAAGCCTTGCCGAAGTGGTCCAGGGCCAGGGCCTGGGCCGCATTCCGATAGGCTTTCAAAACCGCGATCTCCGCCACCCCGACTCGGTCCTGCTCACCCGCGCCAATGCCCACGGTGCAGCCATCCTTGACAAAGAGCACCGAATTCGACGTCACCCCGTGCTCCACGGCCCAGCCGAAGATCATATCCCGGATCTCCCGTTCGTCCGGCTCACGGGCACAGCGGTAGTCCTGACCCTTGTAGGTGCAGGCTGCGGGCAGCAGGTCTGCCGCGCTCCGGATGCGGTTCACCGCCGACTGCTGCACGATGAGGCCGCCGTCAATCAGCGATTTGAAGTCCAGAAAACGCGCGTGCTCATAGCTGACCAGCCGCTCGATGGCGTGGATGCGCAGGATGCGCAGGTTCTTGCGCCGGCCGAGGACATCGAGCGTGCCCTCCTCGAAGTCGGGCGCACAGACCACTTCCAGATAGTTTTCCGCCATGGCTTCGGCGCTCGCCCTGTCCACCGGCCGGTTGACCACCAGCGCCCCGCCAAAAGCCGCGATGCGGTCACAGTTGTTGGCGCGTGCATAGGCCTGGACCAGCGAGTCGCCCAGCGCCGCGCCAGAGGGATTGTTGTGCTTCAGAATGACCGCAGCCGGGCTGTCCATGAAGTACTTGATAATATTCAGGCCATTGTCCACATCGGTCAGGTTGATCTTGCCCGGATGCTTGCCCACCTGCAGCATGTCGCCTACCTCCAGGGCGCTCACGAGACCCTGGCCCGGCCCGATGAAACGGCAGTCGCCCAGCACCAGATTGCCGTTCACCAGTTCGTAGAGCGCCGCCTCCTGGTCCGGATTCTCGCCGTAGCGCAACCCCCGCTCCTCGAGCTGGCCTTCTGCGTTTCTGATGGCCCAACTGCGCTTTCTGTAGACCAGGGCCGTTTTGCCCAGGGTAATGGTCATTTCCTGTGGAAAGGCATCGCCCAAAAGGGCGGCATACATTTTTTTCAGATCGCTCATGGCGTTTTCCTGAGGAAAAAGGGCAGATTCAGCGCAAAAGACTGGTGGTTTCGCCCACAAGGCTGTGGGCATACACGTGGTTGACATCGTGGGTCTGCAGCAGAAAGCCGTAGCGCGTCTGCAATTCGGAGAGCGCCTGTTCCGCGGCCGGCAGTTGCCGGGGCCGGAAACGGGCCTGCACGCCGGCTCCGATCTGGGCCAGCTCTTCCAGGAAGGGCATGCCTGCCGGCTTCAGCCAGACCGCGCTTTCCTTCGGCACCTTGGCGAGTTCGGCCGCCCTGGCCACGGCTGCGTCGAGATTGCCCAGGCTGTCCACCAGCCCCAGTTCCCTGGCGGTGGCGCCGTCCCAGACCCGACCCTCGGCGATGCGCGCCACCTCGTCCACCGGCTTTTTGCGGCCTTCGGCCACAATGGCCAGGAAGCGGCGATAGCCATAGTCCACGCTGGACTGTATGGCCGCCGCATCGGCCGCGGATATGCCGGTTACGATGTTTGCAGGCAGGCCCGGACTGCCGACCGCCACGCCGTCCCCGTGCACGCCCAGCCGGGCCAGACTGCTTTCCAGGGTGGGTATTGCGCCGAAGATGCCGATGGAACCGGTCAGCGTCGAGGGTGCGGCCACAATGCAATCCGCATTGGCCGAGAGCCAGTACCCGCCGGAGGCGGCCACTTCCCCCATGGAAACCACCACGATTTTGCCGGACTTCTTCAACTCCAGCACGCCCTGCCGGATGAGTTCCGAAGCGCCTGCACTGCCGCCGCCGCTGGAGAGACGCAGCACCACCGCCTTGAGATTCTGGTTCTTTCGGGCCTTGTCGAACTGGGCCAGCAGCGTGTCTGCCCCGATCTGGCCAACCCCGCCCTTGCCGTCCGTGATGTTGCCTCTGGCCGTAATGATGCCGATGCGCGCAGGCTGCTCCGTGGCGCTGTAAGACCGCTCCACGGTTTCCAGATAGCGGTCGAAGGAGAGCGCGTTGAAGTCCTGCTTGCCGCTTTGGGCCGGACCAACCAGTTGTCGCAGGGCCAGTCGCATTTCGGGCCGGGTCTTGAGCGCGTCCACGAGCCGCATGTTCAGTGCAGCCCGGGCCTGGTCGCCGCCGCTGGCGGCCAGGATGGCGTGCCGGTCCAGAATCTGCGCGCGCAGGGCATCGGCGTCCAGGCCACGGGCCTTGGCGATGTCGTTGCTGTACAGCAGCCAGAGCCGCTGCATCCAGGCCGTTCTGGCCTCCCGGTCCTCGGCCGACATGTCGTTGCGCACAAGGGGTTCGATCGCACTTTTGTACGTGCCCACCCGGAAGACATGCATCCTGACGCCCAATTTATCCAGGGCGTCCTTGAAGTAGAGGCCAAGGGAGGCGAAGCCGTGCACATCTGCCGTGCCGACCGGGTTGAGCCAGATCTCGTTGGCCCGGCTGGCCAGATAGTATTGAAACTGGTTGAAGCCGTTGCCCGCGGCAATGATCTTCTTGCCCGCCTTTTTCGCCCGATCCAGGGCACCTGCCACGGCCGAAAGCTGATCCAGGCTGGCCGCGCCGAGTTTGTCCAGGTTCAGAACCAGATACCTGATACGGCCATCCTTTGCCGCTGCATCGATGCCGTCGATGAGGTCCTGCAGAAAGACCTCCTCTTCCAGCGAGACGCCGGCCAATTTGCCGAAGTGGCGGGAGATGGGGCTGATGACCGAGCGCTCTTCCACCACATCGCCTTCGGGCGCGATGACGAGGGCGCAGCCGTCCGGGACCTTCACTTCGGGCCTGTAGAACAGACCGATCAGAAAGCACCCGAGGAAGAGCAGGAAAACCAGATTGGTCAGGACGGTGAGACCGGTTTTCAGAAAGCGCCAGAACAGGCGGAAGGGCCAAAAGAGCAGGGTGAAAAGGCGTTTCATAGGGGCATTGCAATCAGGGAAAGAGGGGTTGTGGACAAACAAGGCGGTCAGGATACCACAGCAGGCCGGCTGGGGAAAGTCCGGAAATGCGGCGGCCTGCGGCCCCGGGCTACAAATTGTCTTGCCGCTGCCGGGCCGCATGGGTACATTTCGCAGGCTTGATTCGTGCACCCTGTGCACCGTTTTTGCCCTTGGAGGACATCATGGCTTTTGTTTCAGGCCGTCCCGCCGCCCTGCTGTTGCCGGCACTTGCGGCCTTGCTGCTGACTGCGGGCTGCTCCCCGAAAAAATACGGCGCCGTGCAGTTCCACTCCGAACCGGAAGAGGCCGAAGTGCTGAATCTGCGGGATGACGCGCTGTTGGGGCTGACGCCGGTTCTGGTCGTCTGGGAGAGCGACAACGGCGAGCCCCAGTACGTTACCGTGCAGATGAGAAAGGCTGGCTATCTGGAGGAAATTGCGTCCTTCTGGTTGAACACCCGCTATGAAAGCCGGGAGTCGGCCCAGGAGGATCCCCAGCCCGTTACCATCATTTTAAAGGCCAGGAAATAACGATGTCGAAATATCTTGTGCTGTTGCTGAGCTGTGGCGCCTTCCTGCTGGGGGCCTGCAGCAGCGTCACGCCCATCAGGTTCAAGGTGCATTCCGAGCCCGAGGGCGCATATGTGCTGTACCAGGTGACTGGTTCAGCCCTGCCCTGCGCCGACAGGTGGATTTACCTCGGCAACACGCCGCTGCAGGGCATCTACCAGTTCGACACGGAAAAACTCCGCGCCAGCGACCGCATTGCGCTGCGTGTGATGCAGCAGGGCTACATGGACCAGAGCAGGGAGTGGACCGGCCGGGCCTTTTACGACGAGGCCAGGAGCAAGGGGCTCATCTTCTGGGTGCCGGAGATGGTGCCCGCAGGAACGGGCAGGTAGGCCATGCTGGTGGACGGCAAGGCCTGGCGCAGCATCTGGCCGCTTGCAGACGGCACGGCGGTTGCCGTTATTGACCAGACGAAACTGCCCTTTGCCTTCGTGGTGGCCCGGTTGGAGACCCTGGCCGATGCGGCGCGGGCCATTGCGGAGATGCTCGTGCGGGGTGCGCCCCTTATCGGAGCCACCGCGGCCTACGGCTTCTGGCTGGGTATGCGGGAGGCTGCGGACGACATGCACCTGGCAAGGGTTGCGGACACGCTCGTCGCCTGCCGGCCCACGGCCGTGAATCTGCGCTGGGCCGTGGAGCGGATGCAGGCCCGCCTTGCCCCCCTGGCTCCGGCGGAACGGCCGGCCGCAGCCTTTGCCGAGGTGGGCCGGATCTGTGAGGAAGATGTGGCCGCCAACGCGGCCATCGGCCGCCACGGCCTGGCGCTGATCAAGGCCATCTGGCAGAAAAAGGGCCGGAAAGCGCCGGTCAACATCCTCACCCACTGCAATGCGGGCTGGCTGGCCACGGTGGACTGGGGCACGGCCCTGGCGCCCGTCTATGCCGCCGCAGAGGCCGGCATTCCCCTGCACGTGTGGGTGGACGAGACCCGGCCCCGCAATCAGGGCGCCTCGCTCACCGCCTGGGAGCTGGCCAAGGCGGGCATTGCCCACCATCTGCTGGCGGACAACGCAGGCGGTCATCTCATGCAGCACGGTCAGGTCGATCTCTGCATTGTGGGCAGTGATCGGACCACGGCGAGCGGCGACGTGTGCAATAAAATCGGCACCTACCTGAAGGCCCTGGCCGCCCGGGCCAACGGCGTGCCTTTCTACGCGGCCCTGCCCGGTTCCACGGTGGACTGGAGGTTGAGCGACGGGATCAGGGAGATTCCCATTGAAGAGCGGGCAGGGGCGGAGCTCCTGAGCGTGCAGGGCAGGACGGAGGACGGCCGGGTGCTCAGGGTACGGATTGCCCCGGACGAAACGCCGGCCTGCAATCCTGCCTTTGATGTGACCCCGGCAGGCCTCGTGACCGGCCTTATTACCGAGCGCGGCCTCTGCCCGGCCAGCAGGGCCGGACTGGCAGCGCTGTTCCCTGAAAGGGCAGGATAGGGAAGGCAACAAATCACTTGGAACGGCAGATTCACGTGCCAAGGCATTCAGGAGAAAACACTCCATCAACTTGCAGCTTGATTCACAGGGTAAACCTTTTTCAGGAGGCCATATGGGAGAGGGATCCAACGCGTGGAGTTTTCCGGAAAACAATAACCGCATGACAGCTTTTCAGCGAAGCGGCGGCGATTCGAGCAAAGAAGGTCAGGTCTCTCTTGAGTATTTCGCCCACTCTTCTTTCCGCATTACCAGTCCTGGTGGCATGACTATCGTCATCGATCCTTGGCGGAATGACCCCTCCGGGGCGTGGGGACAGTGGTTTCCGGAAGAATATCCAGAGATATACGCGGACATTGTCCTTTCCACCCACGCCCATTTCGACCATGACGCCGTGCACCGCGTCCACGCAGCCGTCACCCTGGAGCGTCCCGTTGGGATCTTCAGCGTAGGCGACGTGAAGATCGAGGGCCTCGGAGACAAACATATGTTCCATGCCAAGGGATCGTACCGCTGGACGGATGTTTTTGCCGAGTCCGGCATACCCACGCCTCCCGGAAATCCGATGCATCTGGACAACAGCATCATCGTGGTCGAAACAGGCGGGATGCGCATCGCGCACTGGGGCGACAACCGTCCAGAACCCGATGAGTACGTCATGGGCCGCCTCAGAGGTATCGATGTCCTGATCCTGCCCATTGACGGCTCGGAGCACATTCTCACGGCGGAAGATATCGCAGGGCTCATAGACAGGCTGGAGCCGAAAGTGGTCATCCCCATGCATTACCGCATACAGGGCGCGGTGACGGTACTCAGCACGCTGCAAACTCCGGATGCTTGGCTGGACATGATGCCGGCCGTCATCCGGCATACCGAAGCCAGATGGACGTTTCACAGAGCGGACATAGCGCGGTATCGCAGACAGGCATTCTCTTTCGGCAACCAGTACGTCAGAAAATAGAAAAGTATGAATGCCGCCGAAAGCCGTGGGGCGCTGTTGGAGACGGCCCGGGCCATGAACGCGGGCGGCCTGAATCAGGGGTCTTCCGGCAATGTCAGCCTGCGGCTGCAGGATGCCATGCTGATCACGCCCTCGGCCCTGCCGTATCATCGCTGTACGCCGGAAGATATGGTCGAACTCGCCTGGGACGGCAACTGTTCGGGCCCGCGCCGCCCCTCTTCCGAATGGCGGATGCACCGGGACATCTATCTGGCCTATCCGCAGGCGCAATGCATTCTCCATGCCCATGCGCCCTGGTGCAGCACCCTGGCCTGCCTGGAGCGGGGCATTCCGGCCCAGCACTACATGGTGGCCCTGGCCGGCGGTCCGATTCGCTGCACGCCGTATCAGCCCTTTGGCACGCAGGCGCTTTCGGATGCGGCCGTGGCCGGGCTTGCAGGTCGGAGCGCCGTGCTGTTGGGGCATCACGGCCTCGTCTGCTATGCGGACACGCTGGACCAGACGCTGGCTTTGGCCTGCGAGGTGGAGTTTCTGGCCCGCGTCTATGGCCAGAGCCTGCAGATCACGGCTGAGCCGCCGCTGCTGCCGGAGGCGAGCGTGACAGCGCTGCTGGCGCGTTTTGCAGACTACAAACGGCTGGGCCGGTCCGGGCGGGAAGGCTGAGCGGGGCGCGGCCCCGGCAGGACAGCGGCCGGAGCGGCGTGAAAGCGCGTTCCCGATTTTTTTACACAGGAAGGTTCGCCATGAATCTGCAGTTTCCCGAATTGATGAGAACCCAGCCCTATGTTGACGGACGCTGGGTGCAGTGCGGCAGGAGCTTTGCCGTGAACAATCCGGCGGATGGCGGCAAGGTGGCTGATGTGGGCGATGCCGATGTGCCCCTGGCCGAATCCGCCCTGGAAGCGGCTGCAGCCGCCTTTCCGGCCTGGCGCGACCGCACGGCTGCCGAACGCTGCCGCCTGCTGCACCGCTGGTGCGAGCTGATCGTCGAGCACCAGGAGGATCTGGCCCTGATCATTACCACGGAACAGGGCAAGCCTCTGGCCGAGGCCAGGGCGGAGCTGGCCAATGCCTGGGCCTTTGTCGAGTGGTTTGCCGAAGAGGGCAAGCGGGTGTACGGCGAGACCATTCCCGCACCCGGCACAGACAGGCGCATCGTGGTCATCAGGCAGCCGGTGGGCGTGGTGGCGGCCCTGACCCCGTGGAATTTCCCGAGTTCCATGATTACGAGAAAGGCCGCGCCCGCTCTGGCCGTGGGTTGCACCTTTGTGCTGCGGCCGGCTTCGGCCACGCCGCTTTCCGCGCTGGCGCTCGCCAAACTGGCCGACATGGCCGGCATTCCGGCAGGGGTCTTCAACGTGGTGCCCAGCAGCGCCTCCCAGGCCATTGGCCGGCTCTTCACCGAGAGCCCCAGGGTCGCCAAGTTTTCCTTCACCGGCTCCACCGCAGTGGGCAGGGAACTCATGGCCCGGTGCGCCTCCACGGTCAAGCGTGTCTCGCTGGAGCTGGGCGGCAACGCGCCCTTTCTGGTCTTTGACGACGCCGATCTGGATGCCGCGGTGGCTGGCGCCATGGCAAGCAAATACCGCAATGCCGGCCAGACCTGCATCTGCGCCAACCGTTTTTTTGTGCAGCGGAGCGTGCAGGACGCCTTTGCGGACAGGCTCGCGGCAGCCGTCAAGGCGCTGAAAGTCGGCCCCGGCACGGCGGCGGGCGTGGACATCGGGCCGCTGATCAGCACAGAGGCGCTGCAGGATGTGGATGCTCTGGTGCGGCAGTCGGTGGCCGCCGGCGCCACACTGGTGTGCGGCGGCAGGCCCCATGCCCTGGGCGGCACCTTCTACGAACCGACCATCCTGAAGGGGGTGAGCAATGACATGCCGATTGCGGTCAACGAAATTTTCGGCCCGGTTTCACCGCTCATCGTGTTCGATACCGAAGCCGAGGCTGTCCAACTGGCGAACGACACGCCCTATGGCCTGGCCTCGTACTGCTATGCCCGCGACATTGGCCGGATCTGGCGGGTGGCCGAAGGGCTGGAATACGGCATGGTGGGCATCAACGAGGCCGTGCTGACCAATGCCTCCGCCCCCTTTGGCGGGGTGAAGCAGTCCGGTCTGGGCCGGGAAGGCTCCCGTTACGGCCTGGACGAGTATCTGGAAATCAAATATCTGTGCCTGGGCGGCATGCAGCAATAGGCAGACTCAGGCGGCAGCCGGCGCATTCCTGTTGCATGAGCGCCGCTGACGGCCTGTTGAACGCTTCAGCGCTCATCTGACCCCGGCAGTTGCCCGGGGCAGGGGGCGCCTGCCAGGCTTCTGGGCGGCAGCGGACGTGGCGGCCGGCTCTCTCTTTTCCTGGCCCCGGCGCGGCGGCACAGCCAGCCCCCGGCCCGCCACCAACCGGAACAGCACTATGTATTTTCCCACCGCAGGCATTGCATGCAACCCGCTTGTGCCCTTTCTCGTCTCTTTGGGCATTTCCTTTTTTACCAGCATGGGCGGCATCACGGGCGCGCTGCTGCTTCTGCCCTTTCAGATGAGTGTGCTGGGCTATGTCAACCCCAGTGTGAGCGCCACCAACCAGTTTTTCAATGTCCTGGCCTGTCCTTCCGGGGTCTGGACCTACTGGCGCGAGGGCCGGATGGTCTGGCCGCTTGCGGCGGCGATTGTGGCGGGCACTCTGCCCGGCGTGTTTCTGGGGGCGGTGGTGCGGGTCTGGCTTTTGCCCGATCCCGGCCATTTCAGGGTATTTGTCGCTCTGGTCCTGCTCTCTATGGGCGGCAGGCTGGCCAGGGACGCATGGCGAAGCCGGCCGGCCCTGCCCAGCCGGACAGCAGGCCAGCGGCAGCGCCCTGGGTCCGGCTCCCCCTTTGTCTGCCAGGTGCTGCGCCGGAGCAGCCGGGAAATCGTCCTCTCGTTTCAGCATCGGACCTACACCGTCACCGCGCGCAGGTTGTGGCTGCTGAGCCTGAGCGTAGGCCTCGTTGGCGGCGTTTACGGCATTGGGGGCGGCGGCATCATTGCCACCTTTCTCATCTCCTTGTTTGGCCTGCCCATTTACGTGGCGGCCGGCGCGACGCTCTTTGCCACAGCCCTCACTTCGCTGGCCGCGGTGGGTTTTTATGCCCTGCTGGCGCCCCTCTCCCCAGACCTGGCCGTGACGCCGGACTGGAAGCTGGGCCTGTTGATGGGCCTGGGCGGCATGTGCGGCATGTACTTCGGGTCGCGCTGCCAGAAATTCGTCCCCCAGGCGGCGCTCAAGACCATGCTGGCCCTGATCATGCTCCTGACCGCCCTGCGCTATCTGGCCCGGGCGCTGTAAAAAAACGGGTCATTGTGCGACGGTTTCTTTCCAGAGCGAAATGCATATACAGGTGAGCCCATGTACTTTCCCACCGCAGGCATTGCATGCCACCCGCTTGTGCCCTTTGCCGTGGCCGCAGGCCTTTCCTTCTTCACCAGCATGGGCGGCATCAGCGGCGCCTTTTTGCTGCTGCCCTTCCAGATGAGTGTGCTGGGCTACGTCAACCCCAGCGTGAGCGCCACCAACCAGTTCTACAACCTTATCGCCACGCCGTCCGGCATCTGGCGCTACCGGCGGGAGGGCCGGCTGGTCTGGCCGCTCGCGGGCACGATCGCAGCCGGCACCCTGCCCGGCGTTCTGGTCGGCGCCTTCGTGCGCATCTATCTCCTGCCCGATCCCGGACATTTCAAAATCTTTGCCGGACTGGTGCTGCTCTACATCGGTCTGCGCCTGGCCGTGAGCGTCTGGCAGGAGCGCGCTGCGCTGGGGCGGCGGAGCGGCAGAAGAACCGCAGACACTTGGGTGGGCGGCTGCCAGACCCTTGTCTGGAACGGCCGGGAAATCCGGCTGCGCTTTCAGGAGCGGGATTTTGCCCTCTCCACACGCAGCCTTTTGCTGCTCAGCCTGATTGTAGGCCTGGTGGGCGGCATTTACGGGATTGGCGGCGGGGCCATCATGTCGCCCTTTCTGGTGTCGCTGTTCGGGCTGCCGGTATACGTGGTGGCCGGCGCCACCCTGTGCGCCACCGCCCTGACCTCCTTTGCCGGCGTGGCCTGCTACTGGATGCTCGCCCCCTTCCATGCGGGCATCGCCGTGGCCCCCGACTGGCGGCTGGGGCTCCTGATCGGCCTGGGCGGCATGTGCGGCATGTACGCGGGCGCGCGCTGCCAGAAATTCGTGCCGGCCGCTGTCATCAAGGTCATGCTGGTCCTGGTGCTCTGCTTTACGGCCCTGCGCTATCTGCTGCAGGCGCTGTAAACCCGGCACGGCGCAGGGCACCGCACCTGAGGTCTCCCGAAGGGTCACGGGCCGCCTCGTTGCGGCCAGGCCCAGGGGCGCTGCCTGATCCGCTCTCTATCGCCTCAGATCCCTGAAAAAAACATCCCCCGATTTCCGGCACATGCCCGGGGCCAGGGTATTGCTCTTGCTGGCAATGGGGTGGACGGGGTGGCCATGGGGCCAGGTGAGCAGCATCCGAAAAAAAGGGGGGCAGACCCTGTGGTCTGCCCCCTGTCTTGCATGGCGCGCCCGGAGGGAATCGAACCCCCAATAGCCGGATTCGAAGTCCGGTGCCTTATCCGTTGGGCAACGGGCGCAAGGGTTCAGATTTCCGTGAAATCGGCCGGCTGGCGGCGCAGGTACTTCAGGAAGCGCGGTTTGTCGTTGCAGTTCGTGTACGCGTCCTCGGCGCTGATCTGATGTCTGCTTAACAGTTCCTCGATGGCGTCGTCCAGAGTCTGCATGCCGTACTTTTTACCGGTCTGCATGGCGGAGAGAATCTGGTAGGTTTTGGATTCGCGGATCAGGTTGCGCACGGCCGGGGTGCAGATGAGGATTTCCAGCGCCGCCACGCGACCCTTGACATCGACCCGCTTGAAGAGTGTTTGCGAGACCACGGCCTTGAGCGCGTCGGAAAGGGTGGAGCGCACCTGCCCCTGCTGGTCGGCCGGAAAGATTTCGATGACGCGGTCAACCGTCTTCATGGCGTTCATGGTGTGCAGGGTGCTGAACACCAGATGACCGGTCATGCTGGCCTCCATGGCCAGTGAAATGGTCTCCAGGTCACGCATTTCGCCGACCAGAATGATGTCCGGGTCTTCACGGAGGGCGCCGCGCAGGGCGGCGGTGAAACTTTTGGTGTGGGTGCCGAGTTCGCGGTGATTGATGATGCAGCTCTGACTCTTGTGCACAAACTCGATGGGGTCTTCAATCGTGATGATATGGTGTTTGCGCGTGCGGTTGCACTCGTCGATAATGGCGGCCAGGGTCGTTGATTTGCCCGAACCCGTTGGTCCGGTGACCAGGACCAGACCTTTCGGCAGTTGGGCCAGCCGGGCGATGACCTTGGGCAGGCCCAGTTGTTCGCAGTTGAGAATGGTACTGGGAATTTCGCGGAATACGGCGCCGATACCGTTTTTCTGCTGAAAGAAGTTGCAACGGTAGCGGGCCAGACCTGGGATTTCATAACCAAAGTCCATGTCCCCGGATTCTTCGAAGATTTTGATTTTGTCTTCAGGGCAGACTTCGTACAGCAAATTCTTGAGGCCGTCGTTGTCCAGCACACGGAATTTGACACGCTCCATTTCGCCACGGATGCGCAGCACAGGCTGTTGCCCGGCCATCATGTGCAAGTCGGAAGCGCCCTCATCGTTCATGAGTTTGAAAAAAGCGTCAATCTGAGCCATACCTTGTCTTCTCCTGAAGATCTATTGTCCCGTTTTCCTGGAGCCTGCCCTTTTGGCCGGCGCGGATTTCCTGCCGGACTTCGTGCTGGGCAGACCGGCCAGCGCGCGGGCAATGCTTTCCCTGAATTCCCAGGTGATTGTATGCAATTTTCTAATCCGGTTCAACCAGTAGCGTGCCTGGCTGGGATTCTTTTTTTGCACGTTGATCTGCGCGGCCAGCCACATGCCCCGGGCATTGGCCGGATCGAGCCGCAGACACTGCCTCGCGGCGCGGGTGGCGGCATCCAGGCTGCCACAGTCCAGATAGCAGTCGCCCAGAATATGCCAGAGCTCGGCATCGTCCCATTTGAGACGCACCGCCTGCTGGCAGAAGTGCAGACCCAGCTCCGGGCCTTCGCCGTGCAGGCGATAGAGTGCGCCCAGATGGGCCAGGGCAATGGCATCCTGCGGCGCCAGTTTCATGGCCTGCTCAAAGGCCCTGATGGCCTTGCCGTTTTGCCCCGCGCCCTTGAGGGCCAGCCCGAGCTGGCGGTGGTACAGGGCATCGTCATCGCCGCTGTCCGCCCTTAGCTTGTCCCAGTCCTCCAGCACTTCCAGGGCCAGATCCTCACGTTGCCGCTCCAGATACAGTTGCACCAGCGACTTGAGGAGTTCCCGGGGCAGGGGCTCGCTGGCCGGGAAGACGGTCCGGGCCAGTTCCAGCTTGGCCAGCGCCTCGGCGTTTTTCCCCTTACGCAGGAGAATATAACCCAGATTCGCCAGGGCCATGTGGTTGTTGGCGTCCAGTGCCAGCAGCCGGCGAAAGCACTCCGCTGCCTGCGTTTCCTGCCCATAGGCCCCAAGCGTCACCCCCAGGCTGTTCAGGAGGTTGACATCGTCCGCTTTCAGCCTGAGGCCCCGCCGGTACTCCTGAATGGCCTGATGGTAGTCGCCTTCCTCGAAAAAGGAATCGCCGCTGACATTCAGGGTCAGATGGTCGAAAAGGACGAGCTGACCCGGCCCCAGCAGAGAGGCGTGCAGCAGGGCCTTGAAACAGTTGGCCGGGGTCGCCCTTTTGGGGTAGTCGAGGCAGGGATAGCCCGCGATGCCGACGGCAATGGGGACATCGGGGAGTTCTTCGTGCAGGGCGGTCCGGATCTGCTCCGCCCTGTCCGCCACCTCCGCCGGCGCCATGCCCGGGAAGAAGCAGACCAGGGTCCGCTCGTCGTCCATCCAGAGCACCGGAATATTCTTTTTGAGTTCCACCTGCGAAACCCAGACGTAGCTTGGCCCCTCCGGTGCGATGGCCAGACGGAAGATGGCAATGGCAAAGCTGCGCTGCCCCTGCCACTTGCGCTGCAGGTGGTGGAACACTTCATTGTCAGCCAGACGAAAACGGCGGGTGCGGCGCTCGATCGGGCCGGAACCGCAGATCAGGCCAAAGGGCCCCTGCCTGTCCGCACTCGTGAGGCACTCCTGAAAACCGCCCAGGCCGCTTTCCGCGATAATGCTCCTGGCCCGTGCCGCATCCAGGTACACGATCTGCACACGACGAAGCCCCTCCTGCCTGAGCCGCCGCTGCAGCAGACGCGCGCCCCGGCGGGCGGAACCCGGGCCGCTTTCGTTCTCCTCCCCTTTTTTCAGCACCCCGAACAGGCCGTAGCCGCAGGAGAAAAGCGCCCCGTCCGCATGCTGCCGCAGCAGGCGGGCGCATTCCTCACAGCTCTGCAGGCTCTCACTGAGATTCCTGCGCATGCCGCCCATTTGCACGAGAAAGAACATGGCACCGTTTGCCAAAGTGCAGTTCAGGGCATGCAGATTATAGAGCCCGGTCTGGGCATCAACAAAGGCCGGCCTGAGGTGCGTGAGGATGTGCACCACGGAGGCGGCCTGTGCCAGCAGCCAGTCGTCCTTGAGCATCTTCACCAGCTTTTTATCCGCTGTCTGCAGCCGGAGCGTGGCGAGCGGCTCCTCCCTGCCCTCCGCTTGCAGGGGCAGGAGCAGACAGAAATGACTGTCATCCGCCTCCTGCGGCGGGGCGTCTGCGGGCAGGAAATCGAGTTCGAGGCTGGGCGGGAACAGAAAGGCAATGGCCTTGAGAAAGGGACGGGCCAGAAGCTGGAAATCTTCGGGCCGTAAAAGCTCCGGAATGTCCGGATCGGGCAGGACGGCGACCTTGTTCGTGTGGGTGATCATGGCAGTGCCAGGGCGTGTTGCAGACTGTGTGCAAGCAGAGGTTCTTCTTCCTGCGCAATGGTGCGCATATCCAGATAAAGGGCATCATGCTCCATGCGGCCGATAACAGGCACCGGCGTCCGGCGCAGACGCAGTTCCAGCTCCTGGGCGCTCATGCTTTTGGGGCGAAGCGCAAGGCCCCAACTGGGCAGATGCTGTGCAGGCAGGGAGCCGCCCCCGGCCTGCGCCTGCATGGCGCAAAGTTCCAGTTGACAGGCCGCGCTCAGGGCCGCTGGCGCGGCGTCCAGAAAATGCTGCGCCCGCTTTCTGACCGAAGCCTCCGGCTCGGCCAGCATCCTGAGCGTCGGGATTTCGGCCAGGGCGCTTTGTTCATCCAGGTAGAGCCGGAGCACGGCTTCCAGCGCGGCCAGGGTCAGTTTGTCGATGCGAAGCGCCCTGGTGAGCGGATTCCGGCGGATCTGTTCAATGAGGGCGACCCGGCCCACAAGGATGCCGGCCTGCGGCCCCCCCAAAAGCTTGTCGCCGCTGAAACAGGCCAGGTCAAGGCCGGCGGCCAGCGCCTCCTGCACGCTTGGTTCGGGTTGCAGGCCGAGACGGCTTAAATCCACCAGACAGCCCGAACCCAGGTCCTCCAGCACCGGAATGCCGTGTTTGTGACCCAGAGCCACCAGATCGGGCAGCGGCACTTCGCTCGTGAAGCCCAGGATGCGGTAATTGCTGGTATGCACCTTGAGCAGCAGCGCGGTATCCGGGCCGATGGCCGCTTCGTAGTCGGCGGCATGGGTTCGGTTGGTGGTGCCCACTTCCACCAGCCGGGCGCCGCTTTTGGCCATGACATCCGGAATGCGGAAGGACCCGCCGATTTCCACCAGTTGTCCGCGGGACACCACGACTTCCCGGTTTCTGGCCAGCGTGTCCAGGGCCAGCAGCACGGCCGCCGCATTGTTGTTGACCACCAGGGCCGCTTCGGCGCCGGTGATTTCTTGCAGAATGCCGGCCACATGGCTGTAGCGCAGGCCGCGCCTGCCGGTCTCCAGATCCAGCTCCAGATTGGCATAGCCGGCCGCCAGCCGGGCCAGCTCCTCCGCAATGGCCGGCGCAAGCGGCGAGCGGCCCATATTGGTGTGGATGATGACCCCCGTGCCGTTGATCACCCGCCTGAGGCTCGGCCGGTGATAGGTCCGCACAAAAACCTGCAGCTCGGAGAGTACCTGTTCCCGGCTGAGAATATCCGTTCTGCCGGCCTGCACCTGTTCCCGGAGCCCATCCAGAAAAAGCCGGCTGGCATGCGCGAGCCGGGCTGGCGGGATCGCGCCGGTATCGGGGCTGCCTGCCAGAAATTGCAGGCAGAGCCGGACACTGGGCAGAAGGCGCAGGAGCCCCTGCTCCCCTGCCTTTGTTTCCGTATGATTCAAAGCAATCCTGCCATGATGTTTTCAAAAGAAGTTCATGATTGGTATGCCGTAAAAAAACAAGAAATGCAAGTCGTGGCCCAATGGTCTGTGCTCCAAAGCACAAAATTTTCCCCCTCAAGCCGGCGCAATCTGGTAAAAGAAACGGGTTGACGCATACAAGGGGGTCCAGAACCCCTGAAATCGAATGACCGGAGGCCACCATGCAGCAGATTTTCCACCTTACATGCCCTGTTCTGACGGCACTGGCGCTTCTTTTGCCCGCCGCCTCGGCCCTCGCCCTGTCGGACAGTGATGCCCAGACCTTTTACAGCAGTTCTTCGGAATACCGGAAGGCGTATGATGCCATGAATGCGGCCTGGGATGCGGTGAAGCAGAAAGGCACGCCCGCCCAGATGGCCGCCCTGCGCGATTCGCAGCGCTACTGGCTGGGCAAGGTGCGGGACAGCGCGGTTGGCAACATCATGGCGCAGCATCTCGACCCGGCGCAGAAGTATGCCCTGGTGACCAAGGTGCGGGTGTTCAAGATGGAGGCCTTCGCGCAGCAGGCGGCGAACGGGAGCAAGCCGGTCGCCGTTTCCGGCACGGTCTCCCGCATGAACGACCTCGACGGTGACGGCTGGGGCATCTGCAGCCCGGTCAGCGTGAAGGGCGCCAGCCAGTCGAGCTGTCTCTACGTGGCCCACCTTTCCGATTTGTCTGCAGACTCGCCCCTGCGCGCGACTCTGGAAAGTGCGGCGAATGATGGCCGGAAAATCGAGATAAGGGGCCGGTTGCTCTCCCCTGACGGCTTTGATCCGGCAAGCGTCAGCATCCCGGACCAGCCGGCCAAGGCGGATGCAGCCGGACAGAGCGAAGGAGCCGGCGATGGCGTGCAGAGCGGAGACGCCGCGCCAACTCGGGCAGTTCCCGGCAAAACAGCCCGGGAAGCGGGCAAATGAGCATCAGCAGAAAGAAAAGGCGGGTGTCGTGAGGGGCTGCCTTTTTGCGGCAGTGCAGGCTGTGCGGCCCGGGATCACCGAACCTTTACCGTGCCCTGAATCCAGGGCGGCTTACCCTTGGGCCACCAATTGGGAGCCGTTCCGGCCGCTTTGAGGGCCGCCCCGGCAAAAACCGGGAAGATCCGCGGCCAGCGCCAAAAGCCCTGCCGTGCACTGCTGTTCAAAGCGCTCATTCTCCAAAGTTTCGACTCAGCCTTTAAGGAGCATGGTCATGCATAGGCGCCTGTTCATAGATGGCTGGCGGCATGCTGTAGCGCTGCCCATAGTGCGCGGGATAAAGGCGGGCGCCATTGCGCTGACCCTGTTTTTTGCTTTGTCGGTATCAGCCTCTGCGGCCGCTGATGTGGCTGCCCTGCGGCAGAAGGCGGAACAGGGGGATGCGACGGCGCAGTATGGCCTATGCATGGCATATTTCAAAGGCAAGGGCCTTGCCCAGGATGACAGGCAGGCCTTTGAATGGTGCCACAAGGCGGCGAAACAGGGCCACGCCAGGGCACAGGCCGCACTGGGTATGTATTACGAAGACGGCATTGGAATCGCCCAAGACAAGGCTAAGGCGGCGCACTGGTATCAGAAGGCGGCAGAGCAGGGTTCTCGCTTTGCACAGCACTGTTTGGGAGTGCTTTATTACAATGGCGAGGGGATTGAACAGGACAAGCAAAAGGCCGTGTACTGGTTTCAAAAGGCGGCGGAGCAGGGACATGCTGCCGCGCAGGGTGCGCTAGGCGTGTGTTACGAACAAGGCATTGGAATCGCCCAGGACGAGGCCAGGGCGGCGTACTGGTATCGGAAGGCGGCAGAGCAGGGTTTTGCCACAGCGCAGCTCTGTCTGGGGCAGCTCTATTACTACGGCGAAGACCTTGAACAGGACAAGCAAAAGGCCGTGTACTGGTTCCAGAAGGCAGCGGAACAGGGCCATGCCAAGGCTCAGTACAATATTGGATTTATGTACCACAATGGCGAGGCTGTCCCCAAGGATGATGTCCGCGCGCTGGAGTGGTTTCAAAAGGCAGCCGGGCAAGGACTGGCCGAAGCCCAGTACACACTGGGCGGCATGTATTACTATGGTCTGGGTGTGGCTCGAGATTATGCTCAGGCAGCACAGTGGGCAGGCAAGGCTGCAGCGCAGGATTTTGTGGAGGCCCAACAGGTAATGGGGATGATGTACTGTTACGGCCGGGGTGTAGACAAGGACTATGCCCAGGCGGCGCAGTGGTGGCGCAAGGCGGCGGAGCAGGGAGATGTAACTGCCCAGCGTGGCTTGGGAGCCCTGTATGCTCTTGGTCAGGGCGTTGAGCGCGATTACGGGCAGGCTGCCAGTTGGTGGGGCAAGGCAGCGGGGCAGGGCGAGGCCAAAGCCCAGTATGCTTTGGGCATGCTGTACGCGCTGGGCAAGGGGGTAGCGCAAGACAGCCGGCTTGCGGCAGAATGGCTTGGCAAGTCGGCGGCCCAGGGAGATGAAGATGCCGCAAAGGCCCTGCAGCTTCTGCAACAAGAGGGCATCGAGGCGCTTGTCGAAAAGTACAACACGGTAACAGTCACCCTGTTTGAAGGGGATATCATATTTGACAAGGGGATCAGGATTATAACGCCCAAATAGCCCTCGTGCGATTTGCTGTTGTCTTTCCCCGGCAATGAAAGATTTTCCGTATATGAGAAAGAAATGGTTGTGAGCGGGGCAGCGGGAAGCTGGCCCCGCGGCCGTTTTTGTTTCCTGTCAAGGATTCTCAGCGCCTGCAGTCCTGTTTTTTCCGGCCCGTCCGGAAGCCGTGTTTTCCCCGGCCGGCCTGTTGACACCGCAAAACGGCGTCCTTATCATTGCCGCAGATTTGAGCGATCTGCGGGGTTTTGCAAACGGCCGCAGGCATTTTTTTGCAGGTCATCCCATGACGAGAAGACACAGAAGCAAGAGGGTGAAGGTGGAGAATGAAAAACAGCGGCAGAGTGCGGCTCCCGATACCGCTCCGGTAGAGGAGGAGCGGGTGGCAGGCGCTGCAACGGAGGACGCCGCCCAGCCGGAAGACAGTCTGGAAACCGGGGCCGAAGCGCCAGCCAGCCAGGAAGAGGCGCTCGCAGAGGAACTGGCCACGGTAAAGGAACAGCTCATGCGCCTGGCTGCCGAATTCGACAACTACAAGAAGCGTATGAAAAACGAGCAGGACAAGCTTGTCAAATATGCGGGCGAGAACATCCTGCGCGACATGCTGCCCACTGTGGACAATCTGGAACGGGCGCTGGAGCAGGGCAAAAAGGAAGATCAGCTCAGGGGCCTGATGGAAGGTGTGGAGTTGACCCACAAGAGTCTTTTGGCAGCCCTCAAACGCTATGGCGTGGAGCCGGTCGAGTGCCTGGGCCAGCCCTTCAACCCGGAAGAGCAGGATGCCCTGAGCATGACCGCCGACAGTGAGGTCCCGGCCAACCATGTGCTGACCGAGTACGCGAAGGGTTACCGCTTCAAGGATCGTATGCTGCGCCATGCGCAGGTGGTGGTTTCGAGCGGCCCGGCGGCCTGAACGGAACAACGTTTTGTAACGATACATTCATATTACTGACAACAAGGAGAGAACGAGCATGGGCAAGATTATTGGCATTGATTTGGGAACCACCAACTCCTGCGTGGCCATTATGGAGGGCGGCGAGCCCAAGGTGATCGAGAACAGTGAAGGCAACCGCACCACCCCTTCGATCGTGGCCTTTACCGACAGCGGCGAGCGGCTGGTTGGCCAGGTGGCCAAACGTCAGGCCGTGACCAACCCGTCCCGCACCCTGTTTGCCATCAAACGTCTGATCGGCCGCAAGTTCACCGACCCGGAGGTGCGCAAGTCCGTTGAAGTCAGCCCCTTTGAGATTGTGGAAGGGCCGAACGGCGATGCGGTGGTCCGGGTGGAGGGCAAGACCTATTCGGCGGCCGAAATCTCGGCCATGATTCTGGGCAAGATGAAGCAGACCGCCGAGGAGTATCTGGGCGACACGGTCACCGAGGCGGTTGTCACCGTGCCGGCCTACTTCAACGACGCCCAGCGTCAGGCCACCAAGGATGCCGGCAAGATCGCCGGTTTGAACGTGCAGCGCATCATCAACGAGCCGACCGCCGCTTCCCTGGCCTATGGTCTGGACAAGAAGGGCGAGGAGAAAATCGCGGTCTTTGACCTGGGCGGCGGCACCTTTGATATTTCCATTCTGGAGATCGGCGACGGCGTGTTCGAGGTCAAGTCCACGAACGGCGATACCTTCCTGGGCGGCGAAGACTTCGACATGCGTATCGTCAACTGGCTGGCCGACGAGTTCAAGCGCGAGAACGGCATTGACCTCCGAAACGACAAGATGGCCCTGCAGCGTCTGAAGGAAGAGGCGGAAAAGGCCAAGAAGGAACTGTCCACGGCCAAGGAGACGGACATCAATCTGCCCTTCATCACCGCCGACGCGAGCGGCCCCAAGCACCTGAACCTGAAGCTGAACCGCGCCAAGCTGGAAGATCTGGTCGATGACCTGATCGACCGCTGCGAAGGCCCCTGCCGTACCGCGCTGCAGGACGCCGGCCTGTCCGCTGCCGATATCAACGAGGTCATTCTGGTGGGCGGCATGACCCGCATGCCCAAGGTGCAGGACAAGGTCAAGGCCATTTTCGGCAAGGAGCCGCATCGCGGCGTCAACCCGGACGAGGTCGTGGCCATGGGTGCGGCCATTCAGGGCGGCGTGCTGAAGGGCGATGTGAAGGACGTGCTGCTGCTGGATGTGACCCCGCTGTCTCTGGGCATTGAGACCCTGGGCGGGGTCATGACCAGGCTGATAGACAAGAACACCACGGTGCCGACCAAGAAGAGTCAGGTCTTTTCCACCGCGGCCGACAATCAGCCGGCTGTCTCCATCCATGTGCTCCAGGGCGAGCGGGAGATGGCAGGGGACAACAAGAGCATCGGCCGTTTCGATCTGGCCGACATTCCGCCGGCCCCCCGCGGCGTGCCGCAGATCGAGGTGACCTTTGATCTGGATGCGAACGGCATCCTGTCGGTCTCGGCCAAGGATCTGGGTACGGGCAAGGAGCAGTCCATCAGGATTACCGCTTCCTCTGGCTTGTCGGAAGCCGAGATCGAGCGCATGAAGAAGGACGCCGAGCTGCACGCCGACGAGGACCGGAAGAAGAAGGAGCTGATCGACGCCAGGAACAACGCCGACTCCATGATTCATATGACCACAAAGAGCCTGCAGGAGCTGGGCGACAAGGTCGATGCCGCCACCAAGGCCAATGTGGAGGGCGAGATCGAGAAGCTGAAGAAGGCCATGGCGGGCGAGGACACCGCGGCCATCAAGAGCGCGACCGAGGCCCTGACCCAGGCTTCCCACAAGCTGGCCGAGATGATGTATGCCCAGGCCTCGCAACAGCAGCAGGGCGGGGCTGGCGGCGCGGGCGCTTCGCAGCGGCAGGATGGCGCCGCTGCCAAGAAGGGCAAGGATGACGACGATGTCGTTGACGCCGACTTTGAAGAAGTGAAGTAAGCCGTTGGGATGATATGTGCTCGGGGAGTGTGGAGCAATCCACGCTCCCCTTTTTGTCTTTTCAAAAGGGGACTTGCATGCAACGTATTCTTTCCGGCATCCAGCCGTCGGGTCAGCTCCATATTGGCAATTATTTCGGGATGATGGAGCCGATGCTGAGGCACATGGCTTCGTCCGAACTCTACGTTTTCATCGCCAACCTGCACGCCATGACCTCGGTGCAGGACAAGGAGCGGCTCGCCCAGGGCACGCTGGAGGCTGCGGCCAATTTTCTCGCTTTGGGGCTTGATCCCGAACGCTGCATCTTTTGGGTGCAATCGGATGTGCCCGAAGTCTGCGAACTGGCCTGGTTGCTCTCCGTGGTCACACCGATGGGGCTGCTGGAGCGCTGCCACTCCTACAAGGACAAGGTGGCCAAAAAAATCCCGGCCAGCCACGGCCTTTTTGCCTACCCGGTTTTGATGGCAGCGGACATTTTGCTGTATCAACCCCATTTGGTGCCAGTGGGCAGGGATCAGAAACAGCACATCGAGGTGGCCCGTGACATCGCCGGATCCTTTAACAGCACCTTTGGCGAAACCTTCATGCTGCCGGATGGCGAAATCAACGCAAGCACGGCCATTGTGCCTGGCCTGGACGGCCAGAAGATGTCCAAGTCCTATGACAACACCATCCCGATTTTCGCGGATGAAAAGACGCTCCGGAAACGGGTGATGCTCATCCAGACCGACGCTACTCCGGTGGCAGAACCCAAGAATCCGGACACCTGCAATCTGTACGCGCTCCTGAAACTCTTTGCCGCGCCGGAACGCCTGCAGGAGATTCACGACCTGTATATGCATGGCGGCGCGGCCTATGGTTATCTGAAACAGGAACTCTTCGAGCTGATCAACGCCCGCTTTGCCCCGGCGCGAGAGCGGAAAAAGGAGCTGTTGGCCAACCCGGAGCATATCCGGGACCTGCTGCGGCAGGGTGCGGAAAAGGCGCGGGAAAAAGGGGCCCGGACGCTGGCCCTGGCCCGCGAGCGCGTGGGCCAGGGGTATTGAAGGCGATATCCGCCCGTTCGGGAACGGTTGGAGAAAACACTTCGGATCAAAGCCGTTGTTTGCATCCTGGCCCCGCAAAGACGCATGCGCTGCACAGATGCCGGATGAAAAAACGGGAGCGGGCCGCCCGCTCTCAACATCAACCCATGCAGGAGGAGCACATCATGAAGGAATTGGACGATTTTCTGGCTTCCTGGGAGGCTACGGCCGAAGGCAACCGGGCCGCCTTTCTGGCTCTGAAGGAACATCTGGAAGGCCTGGGCGCGGTCCTGAATTTTGTGCCCCGGCCTGGGATCACCTATTCGCTCAGGGCCAGCAACCCAGCCCAGAAAAAGCGCGAGCTTTTTGTGATGGTGGACGTGATTGAAGATACGCCTCGCTGGCTTTCCGTCTGTTTCTATCAGGATCTGGTGAGCGATCCGGATGGCCGGGGCGACAGTGTGCCCGGGGGGCTCCTGGGGGAAGACGCCATATGCTTTGATATGGAGCAGGCTGATGATGGGCAGCTTCTCTATCTCAAGCGGCGTTTGGATGAGGCCTGGATGCAGGCGCAGAAAGCCTGAAATCCGGAAAAGGGCAGGGCGGGATGCTGGGAGTTGGCAGCGTCAGGCGCCAACAATCCAGCAGGAGCCCGCCATGTCCCTGGAGCCCAATTTTCTGCACTTCGGATCCGGGGCACGCCTGCGGCAACCGGCAGTGCCGCGCAGCAGGGACAACCCGTGGCCTGGGGGCCGCCCGTCCATTCAGCGAACCCACAAACAACGATTATGGATTTTCTCGAACTTTCCGGCAAATATGTGGTGGTCTTCGGCCTGGCCAACAAAAAATCCGTGGCCTGCGCCATTGCCCAGGTACTGACTCTGGCCGGAGCACGGCTGATTCAGGTGGTGCGCAGCGAAGAGCGGGCGGCAACAGCCCGCAGGCTCTTCCCCGAAAGCCTGGTCTTCTGCTGCGATGTGGCGGAGGAGGCCAACATCCTGCGCGTGCGGGACGAAATTGCGGCGGTCCTGAACGGCAGCCGCATTGACGGCCTGGCGCATGCCATCGCCTTTGCCAACTACGCGGGCGGCATCAGGCCCTTTCACGCCACGGCCAAGGCCGACTTTCTGCAGGCCATGGATATTTCCTGCTTCTCGTTCATCTCTATTGCCAACCACTTCAGGGACCTGCTGGCGCCGACGGCTTCCGTGCTCACCATCTCCATTTCCACCACCCGCATGGCTGCGGAGAACTACGGCTACATGGCCCCCATCAAGGCCGCCCTGGAATCCTCGCTCTGCTTTCTGGCCAAGAGCTTTTCCGGCTTTTCGGAGGTCCGCTTCAACGCGGTCTGCCCGGGGCTCCTCAAAACCTCGGCCTCTGCCGGCATTCCCGGCTATATCGACAGCTATCTCTTTGCCGAAAAGGCCACCCTGCGCAAGCGGGCCCTCAGTACCATGGAGGCGGCCAATGCAGCGGCCTTTCTCCTCTCCCCCCGCTCCTCCGGCATCACCGGCCAGTGTTTGGTGGTGGACGCCGGCATGGGAATGAATTACTTTGACCGGGAAATCGTAAACGGCGCGAACCGCTGAAGGCCGGGTGACAAACCAGCGTCAGCTCTCCGGCATGCGGTTGTGTGTGCCCCCTTGTGCGCGAGGAACAATCATGAAGGCGACAAAACCGGCCGACTTTCTGCTCCGTTTCTGGGCGATGCTCAGGCACAGCAAACGGATTTTTCTGGCCAGAAGCACACCGCTCCCGGTCAAGCTGGTACTGGCCCTGGGGCTTTTATACTGCATCTCGCCCTGGGATCTCCTTCCTGAATGGCTGCCGGTCCTCGGCGTGATGGATGATCTGGCCCTGGCGGCGCTCCTGATCGGCTGGGCCAATACCTTCAGCCTGCCTGACGACGATGGGGAAGAGCCCAAGGCCAGCGCCCAGGGCCGTCCGGACACCGACAGGCGGTCTTGCTGATGCACTACCAGAAGGTCTGTCTGCACAGCTTTGGTCTGGCCCTGCCGCCCAGGGTGCTGAGTTCGGAGGAGATCGAAGCCGAACTGGCGCCGCTCTACAGCCGCCTGAAACTCCCGGCCGGCCGGCTGGAGCTGATGACCGGCATCAGGACCCGGCGCTTCTGGCCGGAGGGCACGCGGCCCAGCGAGGCGGCCTCTCTGGCGGGCGAAGAGGCGCTGGTTCGCTCCGGCCTTGACCGCGCGGCTATCGGCGCTCTGATCTTCAGCTCAGTCAGCCGCGACATGATGGAGCCGGCCACGGCCTCCTTTGTGCACCGCCGCCTGGGCCTGCCCGCTGCCTGCCAGATTTTCGACCTCTCGAACGCCTGCCTGGGCTTCCTGAACGGCATGATGCTGGTGGCCAACATGCTGGAGCTGGGCCAGATACAGGCCGGGCTGGTGGTGGCGGGGGAGACCGCCGAAGATCTGCTGGCCTCCACCCTGCGCCGCATGCTTGGCGACCCGAGCCTCAGCCGCAGGAGCATCAAGCCGCTCTTCGCCTCGCTCACCATCGGTTCCGGGGCCGTGGCGCTGGTCATGACGCGAAAGGATTTTGCCGACAGCGGCCACCGACTCTGCGGCGGCGCCTACCGGGCCAACAGCGGTTGGAACCACCTCTGCCAGGGCGGCAGTTCGGAACAGGGCACCCTCATGTCCACGGATTCCGAGGAGCTGCTGGTGCACGGCATAGAAACCGCAGCCGCCTGCTGGCGGCAGTTTTCCGCGGAGCTGGGCTGGACAGCGGACAGCATCCAGCGCTTTTTCTGCCATCAGGTGGGCCGGGCCCATGCGGCGCGGCTCTTTGCCGCCCTGCAGCTTGACCCGGCCAGAAATTTCGAGACCCTGCCCATCCTGGGCAATGTCGGCTCGGTGTCCGCACCGCTCACCATGGCCTGCGGCATCGAGGCCGGCCAACTGCTGCCCGGCCAGCGGGCCGCCCTGTTGGGCATCGGCTCGGGCATCAACTCGCTCATGCTGGGAGTGGAATGGTGAATCCCGATCCACAGCTTGCCGAATTTCCCTACCAGCCCCATTTCGCCGACATCGGCGCGCATCGCCTCGCCTATCTGGATGAAGGACCGGAGGAGGATAGGGCGGCGCCGGTTCTGGTCATGCTCCACGGCAACCCGAGCTGGTCCTACCTGTTCCGGAATCTGGTCGCGCGCCTGCGCGGGCGCTTTCGTTGCATCGTGCCGGATCATCTGGGCTGCGGGTTTTCCGACAAACCGCAGGCAGCCTCCTACCGGCTCGCCATGCACATCGACAATCTGGAGGCACTGCTGGCTGCTCTGGGCATCGGGCGCTGCGGCCTCGTCGTCCACGACTGGGGCGGGGCCATCGGCATGGGCTGGGCGGTGCGGCATCCCGGGCGGGTGGCCGCGATGGTGGTCTGCAACACCGCGGCCTTCCGCTCCGGGCAGATACCGCGCCGTATTGCCCTCTGCCGCCTGCCACTCCTGGGTCCCCTGGCCGTGCGCGGCCTGAATGCCTTTGTTCAGGCGGCCACCCTCATGGCGGTGCGCCGGCGGATGCGGCCGGAAATTGCCGCCGGCTTTGCCGCGCCCTACGATTCCTGGGCCAGGCGGGTGGCGATTCTGCGCTTTGTGCAGGATATTCCCATGCAGCCCGCCCATCCCAGCTGGGCCACCCTTGTGGCCATCGAAGCGGCGCTGCCCACGCTTGCCGACAAGCCGCTCCTGCTCGCCTGGGGCGGCCGCGATTTCTGCTTTGGCCGGGATTTCTACGAGGAGTGGCGCCGCCGCTTTCCCCATGCCGAGGCCCACTGGTTTCCAGAAGCCGGGCACTATCTCTTTGAAGACGCGGGGGCGGAGATTTTTCCGCTCATCGACGATTTTTGTTCCCGCAACTTGAGGAAACAGGCATGAAGAGCGCAGGGTGCAATATTGCAGAGGTTCTGGTCCAGGCGGCCCAGGCGAAACCCGAGGCCGTGGCGCTGGTCGCCCGAGAGGGCCGCTTTGGCCGCAGGTGGCGGCGCTGCACCTTCGCCCGATTGGCGGCCCGCAGCCAGGACTTCGCGGGGCGGCTGGACGCCTGCGGTATCCGCCGGGGCCAGCGGGTCATGCTCATGCTCATGCCCTCCATCGACTTCGTGGCCCTGACCTTTGCCCTCTTCCGCCTGGGCGCGATCATCATTCTGATCGATCCCGGCATGGGCTGGCGGAATCTCCTGCGCTGCATCAAAAGCGTCGAGCCCGAGGCGCTCGTGGGCATCCGCCGCGCCATCTGCTTCAGCCGCCTCTTTCCCCGAACCTTTGCCGCGCTCAGGCTCCGCATCACGGTTTCCGGCCGGGTGCCGGGCAGCCACAGCCTGGAGAGCGCAGACGAACATGCAAAAGCCGCCGCGCCGCCGGTCTTTGCCGCCAAAGCGGATGATCTGGCGGCCATCATCTTCACCACCGGATCGACCGGGCCGCCCAAGGGCGTGCACTACACCCACGGCATCTTCCACACTCAGCTTCAGCTCATCCACGACTATTTCGGCATTGGCGCCAGCGATACCGACCAGCCGGGCTTCACCCTCTTCGGCCTGTTCTCGACCGCGCTGGGCGCCCGGGCGGTGCTGCCCGACATGGACCCGACCCGGCCCGCACAGGTCAATCCCAAAAAATTCACGGCCAGCATTCTTGCCGAACAGGTGAACTATTCCTTTGGCTCGCCGGCCATCTGGCGGGTGGTCAGCCGCTACTGCCTGCGGCAGGGTATCAAACTGCCGCTGCACACCGTGCTCATGGCCGGGGCCCCGGTTTCCGGCGAACTGCTGGCCGACATGCAGCGGATTCTGCCGGAGGATGCCCGCATCTTCACCCCCTACGGCGCGACCGAGACCCTGCCCACGGCCTGCATCGAGGCCCGGGAAGTGGTGAACGAAACCTGGGCCGAAACCCGGAAAGGCCGCGGCTACTGCGTGGGCCGGGCGGTGCCGGGCATGAGCCTGCGCATCATGCGGCCAGGCGACGGCGGGCTGGCCAGCCTTGCCGAGGCCGAACTCCTGCCGCCGGGTGAAATCGGTGAAATCGTGGTGCACGGCCCGGTGGTGACCCCGGCCTATGACCACAGGCCGGAAGAGACCCGGCTCGCCAAGATTGCAGATCCGGACGGCACCCTCTGGCACCGCATGGGCGACATGGGCTATCTGGACGAACAGGGCCGGCTCTGGTTCTGCGGCCGCAAGGCCCACCGGGTGCTCACGGCGCATGGCCCCATGTATTCGGTCTGCTGCGAGGCCATCTTCAACGAACATCCGGCGGTCCGGCGCTCGGCGCTCGTGGGCCTGGGGCGGCCCGGTGCGCAGGAACCGGTCATCATTGTGGAACTGCAGGACCAGGGCCATGTGCCGGTCGGGCTGTGCGAACAGCTCCTGCAACTGGCCCGGGCCAACCCGCTGACCAGGGAGATCCACCAGGTGCTGCTGCATCCCGGCTTTCCGGTGGACATCCGCCACAATGCCAAAATCTTCAGGGAAAAGCTGGCGCTCTGGGCTGCGCAGCGGGTTTCGGAGGCAGGTCTTTCCGGAAAGCGGAGTGATCCGCATGGACGGCAGAGCGGCCAGAACCGGGCAGGGCTTTGACCGCCAGGGGAGGGATCAGGTGCACAGGCAGGAGCAGGACATGGACTGGCAGACCAGCTTTCCGGCACTGGCCAGGGAGAACATTCTGGTGACCGGGGGCGGCGGTTTTATCGGCGCGGCCCTGGTGCGGGCCCTGCTGCGGATAGGGGCAAAGGTCACCGTGCTGGGCCGCCATGCCTATCCGGAGCTGGCAGCCCTGGGCGCGAGCTGCCTGCAGGCGGACATTCGGGACGCGGCAGCGCTGCAAAAGGCCGCGGGAGGCGTTGGCTGCGTCTTCCACGTGGCGGCCAGGGCCGGCATCTGGGGACCCAGGGCCGAATACATGGCCATCAACCTGCAGGGCAGCAAGAACGTGCTTGCCGCCTGCCGGCGGGAGGGCGTGCCGGTGCTGGTGCATACCTCGACCCCGTCTGTGGTCTTTGACCGGAAGGACCTTGCCGGAGCGGACGAAGAGCAAGCCTATGCCACCCAGCCGCTCTGCGCCTATGCGGCCAGCAAGATTCCCGCGGAACAGGCGGTACTTGCGGCCAACGGGGCAAGCCTGAAGACTGCGGCCATCCGGCCCCATCTGGTCTGGGGCCCGGGCGACCGCAACCTCATTCCGCGGCTGGCGGCGCGGGCCCGGGCCGGGAAGCTGGCCGTGGTCGGCAGGGGCAGCAATATGGTGGACATCACCTATATCGACAACGCGGTGTACGCGCATCTGCTGGCGGGCCAGAACCTGCTCACCAGCGCCACGGCAGCGGGCCAGGCCTTTTTCATCGGTCAGGAGAAGCCGGTCAATCTGTGGCAGTGGATCAACGCGCTCCTCCTTCGCCTGCGCATACCGCAGGTGACGCGCCGGGTGCCGCTGCCGCTGGCCTACGGCGTGGGCGCTGTGCTGGAGCTGGCGTACACGCTGGCCAAAAGCCCGCAGGAGCCCGGCATGACCCGCTTCCTGGCCCTGCAGTTGGCCAGGTCGCACTGGTTTTCCCACGCCCGGGCCGAGCGTTTGCTGGGCTATCGCCCCCTGGTCGACACCGCCACCGGGGTGGAGCGTCTGCTCGCCTGGATGAGCGGAGAAGGCCTCGTCCCGCCCCGCTGATTTTTCTGTTTTTTATGGCTGCAAACGCGCCGAAACAGGTGGCCCTGGCCTTGAGTGGCGGCATGGATTCCGCCATGGCGGCCCGGCTGCTTCTGGATGCAGGCTGCCGCGTTACAGCCTTCCACATGCTGCTGCCGCTCGTGAACGCCAAAAGCGCCGCGAGTCAGGCCATCCGCATGGCCGAATCCCTTGGCATTCCGCTCCGCCTGCTCGACCTGCGCCGGGACTTTCAGGCGCGCATCATACGCAGCTTCACCGCGGCCTACCGCTCGGGACTGACCCCCAATCCCTGCATGCTCTGCAACCGGGAAATCAAGTTTGGTCTTTTGGCCGCAGCCATGCGGGCCGCAGGCGCCGACTATATCGCCACTGGCCACTATGCCCGTGTCCGGCAAGGGGTGGGGGGGCCTGTGCTCAGCCGCGGTCTGGATGTACGGAAAGATCAGAGCTATTTTCTGGCGCGGCTTTCGGACCGACAACTGGCCCGGGCGCTCCTGCCGCTGGGCGACGGACTGAAGCACGAGTTGCGGGCCCGGGGCCAGGCGCTGGGCCTGCCGTTGCCGGCAGGCGAGAGCCAGGATGTGTGCTTTCTGCACGGGGGGCTTGGGGCCTTTCTGGCGGCGCAGGGTTTTCGGGAGCAGCCCGGCGACATGGTGGATGCCTCCGGCCGGATTCTGGGCCGGCATTCGGGCGTGTGGCGCTACACCGTGGGCCAGCGCCGGGGCCTGAATCTGCCGGACGCCACGCCCTGGTATGTGCAGGCGATCGATGCGGCGCACAACCGGCTGATTCTGGGCAAGGAGGAGGAGCTCCGGCAGGCGGACTGCACGGTGCGCGCTCTGCACTGGCTCTCCGGACAGGAGCCGGAAATGCCCTGGCGCGGGCTGGTGCAGATTCGTTCCCGGCATCAGGCTGCCCCGGCCGAACTGCGCCCTGCAGACCACAACAGGGCAAGCCTCCACTTCGAGCAGCCGCAACGGGCCGTCACACCGGGACAGTTCGCCGTGTTTTACGAGGAAGACCGGGTTTTGGGCAGCGCGATCATCTGTGCGCGCAGGGCGGGGAAGAGCCAGGATAGCAAAGAATAGCTGCCTGCCGGCCACGAAGGGGCGGTCCGAAAGCCCAGGAACGCTCGAGGAAAAAGCGCAGTCTGACAAGGGCCCATCGCCTTGATGAACGGGCCCAGCTTGTGGTGCTGCTGATGGAACATGGCATCGGCGTTTATTGATCTACGCCTGGTTTTTTTGAAATTGATGAGGAATTCGTGGCAGGAGGAGAATCAAAAATGCATGAAAAAACCTTGGTGCACGGTGCGGTTGCGAAGCATCTTGGCGACGTAGCCGGGCAGCTTGCCGTATTTCTAGAAAGAGTTTTACCGCCGCTGTTTGACGACTGGTGGAACAAAGCGGTCGTAAACACCCTGTCGTTTCAGCAAAAGAGACGGTTGGAGCAACGCAACATCACGTCATTGGGTGATCTTGATCTTGCTGGACTTCTTCGGGTGCTGGACCAGAATTGGTATCAGATTTCCAACAGCCTCGATCTGACATCCGAAGCCCGGCACTTTGTCAAGGAAATGCAGACGGTCCGTAACCGTTGGGCACATCCTGACGCGAAAGGCCTCCCCATCGATGATATTTACCGAGACATGGACACCCTCCAACGGTTCGCGGTTGTCATCGGTGCGGACGAAAAGCTGATTCAAGATTTGCGCGCAACCAAAGCGTCCCTTCTCGCGGAGGAGTCTCAGCCACAACCTGACCCAGGCGCAGAGACGCCCTCCGCGCCTCCGGAAAGAAAAAATGATGCGGCTGAATTCGAACCGGGACAAATCGTCTTCATCAAATCAAATCCATCAAGCTGTGGTGCTGTGGTTGCTGTGCTGCCCGGCAGGCCTGAGAACCGATTCAAGGTTTTCATAGACGGGACAACCCAAACATTTTACGCGTCGCAATTACAAGCCAAAGACCAGCGTGAGGAAAAGGAAAACACCTTATCCTGCGACCAATTCCATGCCTATCTCACCGCGCTTCAGATAAGGTATCCGGGGCTCTCCACCCTCTACTCACTCAATGCCGCCCGTATCGACTTCATCCCCTATCAATTCAGGCCGGTGTTGCGGTTTATTCGGTCGGATCGTCCGCGCTTGCTCATTGCCGACGGCGTTGGTGTAGGTAAGACCATTGAAGCTGGTCTCATTCTGCGCGAGCTTCAGGCGCGCCGTGAGATACGTTCCGTGCTCATTGTTTGCCCACGTCCGCTGGTTACCGAGAAAAAGTGGCAGAAAGAAATGAAACGCTTCGAGGAGCGTTTTACCCATCTTGATGGCCCTACCTTGCGATATTGCATTAACGAGATGGATCTGGATGGTGTCTGGCCGGATCAACACCAGAAAAGCATCGTACCGTATTCCCTATTCGATGAATCGCTTCTGTATGGCTCGGCTCCCAAGGGAAAGGGGAAGCGAAAAAAAGGCCTGTTAGACCTTGATCCACCACCCCGTTTTGATCTGGTTATTGTCGATGAGGCTCACCACATCCGAAACCAGGATACATTCAGCCACAAGGCCGTGAAGTTTTTCTGCGATCACGCGGAAGCCGTAGTTTTCTTGACGGCCACTCCGATTCAGCTCGGTAGCGACGATCTCTTTGTTCTTTTGAATACGCTCCGCCCTGATCTCGTCATTGACCAAGAGAGCTTCTCGCACATGGCTGAGCCGAACCCGTTCATCAATCGGGCGGTGTCGGCGATGCGGTCTCAAGTCCCGGAGTGGCAAAACCTTGCTGTTGGAGCTCTCGATCAAGCGGCATCTACGCCCTGGGGTCAGGCCATACTGAGGCACAATCCGGATTTTACTCGGATGCGCACCGAGCTTTTGGAGAAAGAGGTTACACACGAGGAACGCATACGAATGATCTCCGACACGGAAGGGATGCACACCTTCGCTGGAATCATCAACAGAACCCGCCGCCGCGACATTGGGAATTTTACGGTCAGGAAGCCCGAGACGGTTGCCGTGCCGTTCACTCCGGCTCAGCAGCATTTGCACGACGAACTTTTGAGGATTCAGGCTGAAATATTCAGCCGGATTCACAATGGGGTCAACGTGAAGTTCATGATGACTACCATCAGACGACAGGCGGCCAGTTGCCTCTTTGCTCTTGCTCCTTTTCTAGAGGAGATCCTCAGTCGCCATCTCGATGAGCTGTCCTGGGAAGAAGCGGATGACACCGGCGTCCCCGGGGACGAGGCCATCATTCCCATTCAAAGTCAAATCGAAAGTCTACTGAAAGCAGCTCGTACCCTGGAGGCGAGCGACCCCAAACTCGACGCGTTACGCAACATCATCCGCGGCAAGCAAAGCCTCCCAAACAACAAGGTCATGCTGTTCAGCAGCTTCAGGCATACCCTGGGCTACCTCTTTGACCATCTTGTCAAGGACGGTTTTCGCGTCGGGTTGATCCATGGCGGGACGCCGGACGAGGATCGTGTGTCCCTTCGCGCCCGTTTTAAGAAACCGAAGGAAGACGCGGACTGTCTCGACCTGTTGCTGTTTTCCGAAATCGGCTGCGAGGGTCTCGACTACCAGTTTTGCGACTGCATCGTGAATTACGATCTTCCCTGGAATCCCATGCGGGTGGAACAGCGTATCGGCCGTATCGACAGAAACGGGCAAAAGAGCGAGAGCGTCGCCATCGTCAACTTGATCACACCGGGGACCGTGGATGCGGATATCTACGAGCGGTGTCTGATACGCATCGGTGTCTTCAATAACACCCTTGGAGGGAGCGAGGACATACTCGGTGAAATCACTCGTGAGATCAGAAACATCGCGGAAAACTACGAGTTGAGTGAGGAGGAGCGTAAGGAAAAACTCCAGCAGTTGGCCGACAATAAAATCCGGTTTATCCAGGAGCAGGAGGAACTGGAACAAAAACAAGCGGAACTGTTTGGCATTCGTCTCCCGCAAGAGCAGATGAATCATGAACTTGCCGATGCGGCGAGCTTTTGGTTGTCACCGGCTTCACTCTGCAGGCTGGTGACTCTTTACCTGCAGCGCGTGTGCGGTAAAGACCAGGAGTTTATTCTGGGTGAAAAGCCGCTCAAGACCCTCCGGCTGGCCCAGGAATCCCGTGTTCACCTTTTAAGGGATTTTCAGCAGCTTCCCAGGCAGAACTCTTCCGTTTACCGCGAATGGGAGAATTGGCTCAAGGGTGGGAGCCAGCATTTGACGATCACCTTCGAGTCTGATTGCGCCATGCAACATCCCGAGGCCGCCTTCATCATGCCCCTCCATCCATTGGTCAAACAGGCAGCGCAGTCATTAGATGCCAAGCAACGGGTCATCACCAATCTGACAGTCGTGTCGAACGAGGTACCCATTGGGCGCTACGAATTCGCCATTTACCAGTGGCGCTTCCATGGCATCAGGGAGGACCTGGTGCTTAAGCCTGTCGCCTCGAACGCCATGGTGACCGAGCATCTTGCTCGTTTTTTGGAGAGCGCGGCGGATTCTCCTGACGCTTTGCCAGACAGTCTTGGCGCTTCAGTCTGGGATGACCTGGACGCCCAGCACTACAGCTTGTGGAACGACGCGAGAAACAGACACCGGCAAAAGGCCCAGGAACAGGCTGAATATCGGCGCGAGAGTCTATCCACCAGTCACCGGGCGCGAATCGCTCTTCTGAAAGAACAGCTCGGCCAGGCGAACAACGAGAAGATACAAAAGATGCGTCGATCACAAATCGAAGCCGCAGAGGCGGATTACGCAAGACGAATCCAGGAATTGGACATCGCGCTGGAGAGGGCGGACATCATTGCCGATCCTGTTGCGTATGGTGTGATTCATGTTTTCAGGAGGGCTTAATAATGCCGAACAGCATTGAGGAACTCGCACAGACACGTCAACGGTGGATTGATGCCAGTAAAGAGAATCACTTTGAAGAAGGGATAAAACGACTTCTCACAGAGCTATATCCGGATAACGCTCATTTTATTTATGAGCTTTTACAAAATGCCGAAGATACACATGCCAGTAAGGTACGTTTTACCCTGTCGAATGAAAAAATTGTGTTTGAGCATAATGGAAGACGCTTATTTGACTATAACGATGTAGAGTCGATCACCAATATTGGCGCAAACAATAAACGTGACGATTTGACAAACATTGGTAAATTCGGTGTTGGATTTAAGGCTGTCTTTGCCTATACAAACACACCGGAAATTCACTCGGGAGATTTTCATTTTCGCATTCGAGACCTCGTGGTTCCAGTAGTAAGTGGTGTGAGAAAAATACGATTAGACGAAAGGATAACACGTTTCATATTTCCATTTGACCATTCAGCAAAGCAACCTCGCCAGGCCGTAGAAGAGATTAAGCGCGGATTTGAGGCGTTAAATGACAACACACTGTTGTTCCTTAAGCACATTCACCTCATTGAGTACTTCCTTCCGGATGGTACTTTGGGGTATTTAAAAAGAATTTCCCATAGGAATGGGCGTATAGATATTACTCATGCCTCTCATCATAAGGGAAGAAAAACAGTTTCTCACTGGTTGCGATATCATAAAGACGTAGTAGTTGTTGATGATTTTGGAGATCCCCAGAAGTGTCGAATTGCCATCGCCTACAGTCTCCAGAAAGGAGACTGGAAGAAAAATAACGCTGAGTGGGAGATTGTTCCTCTGGATCGCGGTCAGGTATCGATCTATTTCCCGGCCGAAAAAGAAACTTCTGGCCTGAAGTTCCATATTCATGCACCATTCGCGTCGACTGTGGCTCGCGACAGCGTCCGGAATTGTGAAGCAAACTGTCAACTACGCAATTGCATTGCCGAACTTGTCGTAGATTCGCTTACCGATATCCGCGACAGCGGGATGCTGACCATGGACTTTCTGGCTGTATTGCCTAATCGGATTGATAATCTCTTACCGTTTTATGAGCCAATCCGAGAGGCGATCGTATGTGCATTCAAAGAGCGTGAGCTTACACCAACGCGAAGTGGAAAGCATGCTCCAGCGGATAGGCTTTACAGAGGTCCAGCAAAAATCGCCGAAGCCCTGAACGATGAGGATTTGTCGCTGTT
Organism: Desulfobulbus oralis; assembly: GCF_002952055.1. Lineage (NCBI taxonomy): Bacteria > Pseudomonadati > Thermodesulfobacteriota > Desulfobulbia > Desulfobulbales > Desulfobulbaceae > Desulfobulbus > Desulfobulbus oralis. Next base: position 1,905,531 of record NZ_CP021255.1, read on the forward strand.
AACGAATTTTGAGCCACCGCTGTGGGCGGCTAATCCGCCTCAGCAGAACCAACGAGAGGATCGATTTCTCGATAGCCTTGAAATCGACACATTTGGGTGGAACGAACTTATAGAGAAAATTTCCCCGCCTCATTCTATTCTTTATAATGACCAACAGAAACAGGAGAATAGAGCGCATCAGTAACTTATTGAAGAGTTGATCGAAGAAAAGAAAGATGCCTGGCTTATGCGTTTTTATGCTCTGATGGGTGAGGCGTGTGAAGTGGTCAACAAGTTTTACCCAGATAATCATGCAAAATACTTAACGCACCTTCGTATCGTCAGAGTCGAGAGTGAGCAATCGAATGAACATGTATTGCCGAAGAAGGCATTTTTCTCTCCTGAACAGGGAATTATCCCACCCCAGAATGTCTATTTTGTGAAGCCAACCGTCTATAGTGCCGGACGATCTGAATCACAAAAAGAATATGCCACTAAATTTCTTGAATATATTGGAGTGCGTCTATTCAACACAAGATCAATAATTGAGTTAAGATTGGTAGATTACGACAACATGAACGATTGTAATATCAAATCTCACTGTAGAGATATAGTAGAATTTATAAAATATTGGAAAGAAACTGCAGATGTTAAACTTTTCATGGATCACTGTTTTCTACTTGGAGAATCGATAAGTGGTGATCAGTCTTTGTATATGCCAAAAGGACTTTGCATGGATTTGCCATTTGAGAGTACAGGTCTTAAAGAGTTAATGAGTGTTCACCAAAAATATGCCATGTGGTCTGGTTACAAAGAAAAATTAAATAAATCAAAATTTACAGAATTTACCGAGTTTTTACGAAATATTGGGGTCATGTACAGATTAGAAGTTTCTCCATCATGCATATTATATAATAAATTATTTAATGATCTTGAGATACGTGACAGCAGAAGAACAAAGAATTGTATTTATGATGATTATTCAATTGAAAATCTGGAAAGTTATTTACAAATTCAATCAATATCAGTAAGTAAATTAATCTGGGAAGCATTGATTCGAGCAGGTAAACAAATGTCAAAAGCTCAGTACAGACCCAATATGAAATATCAAATAAGAGAGTTTGATTCGCAGTTAGTTTGTCTTCTGAAGGATTACGCCTGGATTCCTGATAAGTCCGGCGCATTTCATAAGGCGTATGATATGACAAAAGATGATTTGCATGCGGATTTTCCGTATGACGATCACAATGGATTATTAACCGCAATCGGTTTTGGAGAGCGAGCAAAAAAACTTAGTGAGGAATATGTATCAAAAAACCATGAAGCAAAAAAATGGGCTTTGAATCTGCTGATGAGGCACAAGAAATGGCCAAATTAGCGCAAGTTATACGAGAACGGGGGCTACCGCTAGATAGAGTGCTGGAACAGTTTCGACCGACTTCAGAGCAAAAACAACCATCATTTCCCTTGAGACCTGTCCCCAACCCGGAACGACGTAAAGAGCGTCTTGACGAGCAACTAACCGACGCGCCAGACAAGGAATACGAGAAACGCCAAAGAAGTGTTCGAACCACCAACGGTGCCATTGACCCGATTACATGGCTCCGAAACCAGTACACGAACGAGGCGGGCCAAATGGTCTGCCAGATATGCAAAGAGGAGATGCCTTTCCGGAAACGCGATGGAAACTACTACTTCGAGAAAAAGGAAGTCCTCTCCAAAAGGTATCTGCCGAAAGAGCATGAAGCTCAGTACCTCGCCCTGTGCCCCGTATGCGCCGCCAAGTATGATGAATTCGTAAAAACTGATGATGAGGCAATGGCTAAGCTGAGGGAAAAGATTACCAGTTCGGAGGATTGCGGGGTTCCGATATTGCTAGGGAACGAGCAAACCAGCATCCGTTTCGTAGAGACACATTATCACGATCTCAAAGCCATCATAGCGGCGTGTAAGCGGCACAGATAATCCAATTCTTATTTTGAAGGATGAATTCACAACTTGAAGTGCAGCAGTGAAGGCAAAGTTAAAAACTTCAGCGGGTTCTGGTAGTTAAACATTTGTGAGGCCGGTTATTCTCCCGTTCTGCTGCTTTTCTGAGCAGTTCTTGCGTGATTTTGTGCCAAGCTGATGCCCCTTGGGAAGTACTGTTGCAAAAGGCCATTACCGTTCTCGTTGGTGCCGCGCTGCATCCAGCGGTAGATGATATTCCACCGATGCGCAGCATGGTTTGATCCTCTGGATAGTCCACTCGCACATATCCCAGATATCCCGCAATCTATTCGGGCGACCAGTCGCGGCAGCGCTTCCCATCAATCCAGGCGGCCAGACCGGAGCGGCTCACGCAGCGGCCATGGTGCGGCGTCTTTTGTCTTTTTCGAGCCCGGCAGGCAGCAGTCCGGGCACAGTAACCGGATCTGGAGCTGCTGCGACGCAGCTTGCTGGAAATGGTGCTGTGATGGCGGGGCAGGGCAGGCAGCAATTTCCCGGCAACTCACGCCTATGGATACAAATACTTCGATGCCGATGGGCTCTGCCAGGGCCAGATGGCTGCGTGACATGGCGGGCTCCTGCTGGCTGCTTGGTGTTTGACGCTGCCAGGCCTCCCAGAATCCCGCCCTGTCCTTCTAGAGCATTTTAACAATGACTTTTACCATATTATTTCAACGGCACAGAGCTTATGAAAATAGCCGGTAAAGATTTTCGCCAGCGTGCGGTGGCAGTGTATCAGTCAGGGGAGTTCACGCGGGAAGAAGTGGCCAAAATGTTTGGCTACACCACGACCACCATTGGTAACTGGATGCGGACCTTCAAAAAGGAAGGCCGGATCACGTCGTTGCCGCGAGGCCACAGAGCGCCGGCGTTCACAGCCGGGGAGCAACAGCAGTTACGGGAGCTTGTGCGGAAACAGCCCGATATGACCCTTGAAGAAATCAGGACGCATTTTGGCAAAAACTGTTCTCTGCCCACGGTGTCCAATACGCTGGCCAGACTGGGGCTCACGTTTAAAAAAAGACGTTAAAGGCCAGTGAACAGGTGGAACGGGCAGACATTGTCCAGGCCCGTGAAGAGTGGCGCAGGGTGCAGGATGAAACGCCGTGCGAGCATCTGGTGTTTCTGGACGAAAGCGGCGCAAAAACGAATATGACGCGCCTGTACGGTCGTGCGCCTCTGGGCGAGCGGTGCTTCGACCATGCGCCGGATGGTCGCTGGAAAACGGTGACCATGCTGTCCTCCATTCGCCTTGATGGCACCACGGAATGTCTGGTGTTTGCTGGCGCGTTGGACAGGCGCACCTTTGAAGCATACGTAAAGGAGAGTCTTGCGCCTGCGCTGAAAGAGGGTGATGTGGTTGTGATGGACAATTTGCGTGCGCATAAATCTCCGACAGCGCAGCAGGCGATTGCAGCGCGCGGAGCACGAGTGCTTTTCCTGCCTGCGTACAGCCCGGATTTGAACCCGATAGAAAAGATGTGGAGCAAGGTGAAACAGCTTTTGCGAGGCTTCAAAGCATGGAACACAGACGAGCTTTTTACCGCCATTGGCCAGGCCCTGGACAAGGTCACCGCAAGCGATGCCAAAGGCTGGTTCGCTTCATGTGGGTATAGTAATTTTCAAAGTTAAAACGCTCTAACTCTTCATGCCCCTACCAAGTGGTGCGTTTGGAATGAGAATCTACCGGCCGCGTAAATGTTTACACTACCAGACTCCCGCTGAGCTTTTTAACCAGGCCCTCACCGGTGCATTTGCAATTTGAATTCACCGGCGCATGGGCAATGAGAAGCTACCGCCATTCGTGCGCAGCATTCATTTGCTGCCGATCAGGCTGGTAACAAGTGCAGGAATGCCGGCAAGATCCTGCTCCTCTGGCTTCCATATAGGATGAATATTTTCGTCGATGACCTCAAAGCCCGCATCCTTCAGCTTCCCCTGCAGAATTTTTACAGATTCTCCGCTCCATCCGTAGCAGCCAAAGGCTGCGGCCCTCTTATTCTTGAATTTCAACTGCTTGAGAAATTCCAGCCATCCTGCCACACTGGAAAGGATACTATTGCTCACTGTCGGAGAACCCACGGCTATCGCGCGGGATTTGAAGACCTCGGTCATGATTTCATTTTTATCGGCCTTGGCGATATTGAAGACCTTGACGACTGTCCCAGGGCTTTGCCTGTTGATTTCTTCCGCTATCTTATGCGCAATCTTTGTTGTGCCCTCCCACATGGTATCATAGGCAATCGTGACCTGATCTTCTTGATAAGCCTCTGCCCATTTCCCGTATTTTTCCACAATTTGCATCGGATTCTCGCGCCAGATAGCGCCATGGGACGGGGCAATCAGGTCAATTGGCAGATTAAATCCGGATATTTCTGTCAGCTTTTTGGTCAGAATCTGGGCAAATGGATTGAGAATGTTGGCAAAATACTTCATGGCCTCTTTTTCAAGCAGGCACTGGTCTGCCCTGTCATTGAACAGCTCTTCCACCGCGTAATGCTGGCCAAAAGCATCATTGGAAAATAAAATATTGTCTCCGGTCATATAGGTTGCCATGGAATCTGGCCAGTGCAACATTCGCATTTCCACAAAGACAAGCTTCTTGCCATTGCCAATCTCCACACTGTCTCCAGTCTTGACCACATGGAACTGCCATCCGCGCTTGCCATACTGCCCTTCTATGCTTTTGACGGCATTGGCGGTACAGTAGATCGGCTTCTCGGGAATCTCTGCCATCAGTGCGGTAAGGGAACCGGAGTGATCACATTCACCGTGATTGGCCACAACAAAGTCAATGCTTTGCAGGTCAATCTCCTTTTTCAGGTTCTCGACAAAATCGAAGCGGTGCGGCGTCCATACCGTATCTACCAGAACCTTCTTCTCTTCCTCGATCAGATAGGCATTCTGACTGGAACCATTCATGATGGAATAGTCATCGCCGTGGAAGCTTTCCAGCTCCCAGTCTATATATCCGACCCAGCTGACATTGCCCTTGACATGTTTTTTCATAATCTGTCCTTTCCTTTTTATTCCAGAGTCAGCAACAGGGCCATCTTAAAGCGCTTCTGCGCCTTCACAAAGTGGGCGCCACCCTTGGCAAAATGGAAATTCTCTCCGGCACGGATCGTATGCTCCGTGCCCTCATAACCAATAGTACCTTCTCCCTCCAATGCAAAGATCAATGCCTCACCGGGAGCGGCATGCTCTGCAAGCCCGGTTCCGGCATCGAAACTCATGATGACAAATTTCATCTTGCTGTTGCTGAGCACGTCCATGTTCACGATCTTGCCCTGCTGATAAGGAACAAGTTCCCGAAGCTGAAAGATTTCTCCTGCCTTCACTGCTTTGTTCATGGTTTCAGGTCTCCTGATGCTGATTTCTGCATAAACTGTGTCTTCTGCCGAACGCATGCCAACTGGCATTCCGGTTGGGGTAATGAGAGAGTCCATATGACCAAGCTGCCAGATCTTGCCATCAGCCGCATATACCTCCACGTTGCCGCTGGATATGAAAATCAGTTTATGATAGGGAAAAATCTCCGCGCTGATATCAGTCCCTGCAGCAAGGGAGAAATAGGAAATATAGCCATCGTCGGTCTGTGCAATCTCTTTCGAGACCGTGCATCCAGGAACAGGCGCATTCTCTTCTGCAATAGAAAACACAACTCCGGCTTTTTCCCGCATGCTACACCTCTTCGTTGTTTCGCTTGCTTATTTGACCGGCCCTATAGGCCGGAGTATGTGGACAATGCCTGCTCTGCACAAGGGATCGCTGCTGTTTCACAGATTTAGACTGTCAGGCTTTTTCCTTGATGATGTAGATCTGCCGCTTCTTGGTTTCAAGGTATATTTTGGATATGTATAAACCAATAATGCCAACGCAAAGTAAAACCGTACCGTTGAGGAAGACCATGATGCTGACCATGGAGGGCCAGCCGGCAACGGCATCGCCAAAAATAAGAGCACGAAAAATAATAAAGAGCAGGACAAAAAAACTCAGGAAGCACATGAGAATGCCCAGGCACGAAGTAATGTAGAGCGGCAGGGTCGAATAGGCGAGAATGCCCTCTACCGAATACTTGAACAGCTTGAAAAAGGACCACTTGGAAAGGCCCGCGCTTCTGGTGATATTGTCATAGGAAATCCATTTGGTCCTGAAGCCAACCCAACTGAAGATGCCCTTTGAAAATCTGTTGTATTCTCTGTCACCAATGATGGCATTGACGACCTTCCTATTCATGAGACGATAGTCACGCGCACCATCGACAAACTGGGTAGATGAGATACGATTGATGATTCTGTAGAATGCCCTGGAAAAAAAGGACCTGAGCAAGGGTTCTCCCTTGCGTGTACAGCGGCGGGTTGCAACACAATCGTATTCTCCTTCTGGATTTTTGCCGGTAATGATCTCTATCATCTCGGGCAGCAACGAAGGCGGATCCTGCAGGTCAACATCCATGGTGGCTACATAGTCGCCACTTGCCATTTCCAATCCTGCGAGCAGTGCGGCTTCCTTGCCGAAGTTACGGGAAAAGGAAATGTAGTGTACCCGGGCATCGCGCTGGTGCAGATCCTTCAGGATATCCAGCGTGGCATCCTGGGATCCATCATTGATAAAAATAAATTCGATCTCTGCGTTGATCTTATGTTCTATTTTTAATACTTCACTATAAAAGATGCCGACTGTGCATTCTTCATTATAGCATGGTACAATCAATGATATGATCATTGTATTCCGTCGGTGGAGATACTATTTCGCTTGCAGTAATTTCGTTTCATTGTAAAAAGGTAAAATTCTTGATATGAGTTTTGCGAGGCTGCCTCTATCTTCCTGTTCCTGCAAATAGGCATTCAGCAGCATGTGCAGATCCTTGTCTTCCGGACGAAGCGCCCAAACGATGGTGTCCCGGGTCAAAAATTCGCCGCCTGGCATCAGGCCCTCTTCTATATGCAGCGCGGCGTGGTAAAAGGCCGATGGCATATCCAACAGCAGTACATCGATA